>CAYVXO010000043.1:0-31777 GCA_964454485.1 uncultured Rubrivivax sp. | reverse complement strand
GATCGCCGGCCTCTACAAGTCGGTGGCGCGCCAGGTGGCGGTGAAGATCGCGCAGAAAGCGAAGGACTTCAGCGCGAAGTTCCCGACCATCACGGTGTCGAAGGCGACCTGAGGGCCGGGCGCCGCCCGGCCCCGGCCGGCGCCTCAGTACGCCAGCAGCTTCGCCAGCGTCGGGTCGAGCAGCGGGTCGCTCGCGAGCGTGCCCGCCGTGGCCGGCGCCGCCAGCACCGCCGCCAGGTCCAGCACCACCACCTTGTAGGGGCTGGTGCTGCCTTGCAGCAGGAAGCCGTAGCTCCTGCCCTGCACGTTGAACGCGCCCACCGTGTGCGGGTCGTGCGGCTCGAAGCGGTAGCTGCTGAGCCCCGTGTGCACGAACTTCGAGAAGCCCAGCCAGGGTGTGTGCGTCGGGTCGTCGAGCACGCCGACGCCGATCTGCGTGCCTTCGCCGACGAACAGCGCCACGTGGTTGACCGGGTCGATCGCCGAGCCGGCGAACGAGCTGCCGTGGTTGAACGACATGAAGCCGGGCAGCGTGGCGATGCTGCCGACCGCGCCGCTGGCGCCGGCCGGCGTGGCGTAGCGCGCCAGCCCCACGGTGGGGCCGCTCTCGGGGGTGATCACGGCCACGTTGTAGCCGCTGTCCAGCGCGACACCGTCGTTCTCGCCGCCGGCGTTCCAGTTGCCGGTGGCGCTGCGCCAGTCGGCGGTGGCCATCACGTAGGCGCGCGCCTCGGCCAGGTTGAAGACCACCAGGCCGTTGCTGACGTAGTCGGGCGAGTAGACGATGTCCTTCGCCGGGTCGCCGCCCAGGTTCTCGTTGATGCGCGTGCCGGAAGGCTGCGGGATCAGCACCGTCGGCGCCGCCAGGTCGCTGGGGTCGACGCCGAGCAGCCCGTCGCCGGTGGCCAGCCAGATCTTGCCGCGCTTGCCGTCGGCGATGCCGCCGGCGATGAAGGCCGAGGCACCCGAGAAGCTGGCCGTCTTCGTGATCGGCAGCGACGCCGTCTCCGCCAGCACGCCGTCGGTCAGGTTGACCGAGGCGACGATCTTGCTGCGGTAGCTGTACAGCAGCGCGTAGACCTTGGTCGCGCCGCCGGAGGTGATGGGCGTCGGGTTGATGACGATGCCGTCCAGGCTGCTGAAGAAGCCGGTCGCCGGCACGGCGGTGCTGTCGAGCATCACCGCCGCGTTGATGCCCGCCATCTTCGCCGCCGCCGGGTTGGCGGGGTCGCGCATGTCCAGCGCCACCAGCCCGTCGGTTCGGGCGGCGAAGTAGATCTGGGTGCCGGCCGACTGCGTGACCAGCGGCGCGATCGAGCCCGAACTGCCGATGGCGACGCCCTCGTTCTGCGCCGCCACCTGCAGCGCGCCGGAGATGCCGGCCGTGGCGCCCTGGTAGGCCGGGTGGCGCGTGCCGAAGGTGTTGGCCGCGCCCGACCATTCGGTGCTGAACAGGCTGGACTGCAGCGCCGGGCCGCTGCCTCCGATGCGGATCACCGCGCCGTTCTTCAGGCCGTCGATGCGGCCGTCGGAGAGGTCGGCCGCCAGAGCCGCATAGAGGTCGGCGGCGGCGATCGTGGCGTTGGCGCGCAGCTGCTCCAGCGTGCCGGCCAGCGCGGCCAGCAGCCAGGCGTCGCCGCTGGTGGCGGCCAGGTCGGCCTTCACGTGCAGCGGGTCGGCCGACAGCGCCCCCAGGCCGACCAGCGTCTTGACGCTCGTGGTGGCGGTGGCCAGCGCCTCGGCAAGCGCGGCAGCCTTGCCCTGCGCGAGCAGGTTGGCCGCCGCCGCCGCGATGGTGTTCGTGAGCGGGCTGATCTGCACGTCGTTGCTGCCGGCCGCCAGCGCCGGCACCAGGGCCGAGAGCGTGCCCAGGGTCTGCGTCGAGCCGTCGGCTTCGCTGGTGTAGGTGCCGCCGCTGGCCACCACCACCACCGCGCCGCCCGGGATGCTGGGCAGCACGATCGAGAACGTGCCCGCGGCGTTGCTGAGCGCGCTGGCGATGGCCGCGCCTGTGGGCAGCCCGTTCGCGTCGGCGGCGAAGACCGAGACCGTGGCGCCGTCCACCGGTGCCGCGAAGACGGTGCCGTCGACGGTGGCCGACCCGCTGGGCGGCGGCGGGGGCGGCGGCGGTTCGACCGCCGAGACCGTGTCGCCCGAAGCGGGCGTGGCGTCCAGGAAGCAGCCGCCGAGCGGCAGGGTGAGCGAGAACGCCAGCGCGAGCAGCAGCTTGCGCCTGGCCGGGGCCTGGGACATGGGTTCCTCCTTGCGATCGTGGGTCCGGCACGGGAGGCCGGTCTGCGGGCGGGGCGCGAGCGATCGCGTCCCGCCGCGCCCATTGAAGGCGAGGGGGCGTGACTGGGGCGTTACTGGCCGCGCTTCAGTCGCGGCCGAGGTGCCGGTGCGCGATGCTCTCCACCGTGCGCGCCACCTCGGCGTCCGGCAGCGGTGGCCGGCAATGGCTGCGGTTCCAGGCCAGCAGCAGCTCGAGCACCACTTCGGGGTCGACCTCGCGCCACAGCAGGTGGCCGGCGAACGAGGCGATGGTGTCGTTGCGCTGGCCTTCGGCGATCTCGCGCTGCACCAGGTGACGCCAGTGCGCCGGCGCGTGACCGGTGCCGGGCGCGGCGGCCGCCGTGCCGAAGAAGTGCACCGGCAGCGGCGCCAGCGGCAGGTCGCCCGGCGCATGGCCTTCGCGCCAGGCGTAGTGGCGGCCGCTCGGGTGCAGCGATGGCGGCGCGACGACGCAGCCGCCGTCGCCGCGCACGTCCACCCCCGGGCGCAGCGCCACCCGGTTGGGCGTCCAGCGCCCCGGGTGGGCGCAGTAGAGGTGGCGCCCGCCGCCGCCGGTGACCGCTTCCACGGTGGGTGGCAGCGGCCCGTGCAGCCGCTCGGCTTCGGCCACGCTGGCCGGGCCGCCGTGCGCGGCGTCGACGTCGACCACCACCAGCCCCGAGACCTGGCCGGTCACGAGGCCGACGTTTGCGTCCGGCCAGCGCCGGAACCAGCCCGCGATCGTCGCCGGCGTGGCGCGGGCCTGCTGGTATGCGCGCCACGCCACCAGCGGCCGCTTGGCGTGCGGCTGCATCGGGATCACCGACCAGCCGCGCAGTGCGTAGGCCAGGGCTGCATCGCAACAATCCATCCTGCGCTTTTGCTCCCGCAGGACCCGGCGCGGGTTGATGCCGCGCAAGCGGGGCGGCGGATCAGGCCGGCTTGCCGGGTCCCGCTGCGGCCGCGGGTGCGGCCCCGGCCTGCGGCCGCACCAGCGGCCACAGCGCGGTCACCTCCAGCCCCGGGTTGGCGCGCCGGATCTCCAGCTTGCCGCCATGCGCTTCGGCCACCAGCCGGCACAGGTACAGCCCGAGGCCGACCCCGCCACCCTGGCGCGTGCGCGCGCTGTCGGGGCGGTGGAAGGGCTCGGCCAGGCGCGCGATCTGCTCGTCGGTGAGGCCGGCGCCGAAGTCGCGCACGGCGATGCGCACGCGGTCTTCGCCGGCGCGGCCGAAGCTCACGACCGGCGGGTTGGCGGCGCCGGCGTTGTGGCGCAGCGCGTTGTCGGCCAGGTTGCGCACCAGGAGCTTCAGCCGCACCGGGTCGGCGCGCAGCGGGCCGACGCCGTCTTCCAGCTGCAGGTGCAGCGCCGCGCCCTGCGGGTGGGCGGCCGCGGCCTCGCGCACCAGCGCGGCGACGTCGCAGTCCTCCAGGTGCAGCGCGGCGTGGCCGGCGGCGATGCGTTCGCTTTCCAGCAGGTCGGCGATGAGGTCGCGCATCTCGCCCAGGTCGCGCAGCAGCGCGGTGCGCGCCTCGCTTTCGGGCACCAGTTCGGCGTTGAGCCGCGCGCGCGTGAGCGGGCTGCGCAGCTCGTGGCTGATCGCCAGCAGCAGCCCGCGCTTGGCTTCCAGCATGCCCTGCAGGTTCTTCGCCATGCCGTTCACTCTGTCGGCCAGGCGGCCCAGCTCGTCGGCGCGGCGCACGCGGATCGGTTCGTCGAATCGGCCCTGGCCGAAGCGCTCGGCCCCGGCGCCGATGGCCACCAGCGGTGCCAGCAGCCGGTGCACCACGGCCCAGGCCACGGCGGTGAGCAGCAGCAGCGCCGCCAGCGTGAGCCAGCCGACGAAACGCGGCCGCCCGCTGTCGGGCAGCTGGCTCAGGCCGAAGGTGATGCGGTGGCCATCGGCGGTGGTGCGCACCAGGCCCCAGCCTTCGGCCGCGCCTTCGGGATCGTGGCCGTGCCGGTTTTCGGGGTGGGTGTCGAAGACCATGCGCGGCCCTTCGATGCGCACCGAGATCGGCAGCCGCGCCGCGAGCGCGATCGCGCGGTCCTTGCTGGGCGGGTCGCCGATCTCGGCCGCCAGCCGGTCCACGTAGTCGGCCACCAGCGGCCGCGCCCAGGCCTGCCAGCCGCCCTTGAGCAGGCGCTGGGTGCCGAGCAGGAACACCGCCGACACGGCCAGCGCCAGTAGCAGGAACAGCGCCACCAGCCGCCGGCGGATCGAATAGCGCCAGCGGTGCGACGCGCGGTGCCAGTGCGCGTGCGCACCTTGCCAGCCCTTCCAGCCGCGTGCCTTCACGTGCGCGCCCCCGCGAAGGTGTAGCCGGCGTTGCGCAGCGTCTTGATGACCTGCAGCGGCTCCAGCTTCTTCCTCAGCCGGCTCACCAGGATGTCGACCGCGCGCGTGAACAGCTCCTCCGCTTCCTTGCCGCGCAGGCGGGCCAGGATCTCGTCGCGCGTCCACACGCGTTGCGGCTCGCGCGCCAGCAGCAGGAGCAGTTCGTATTCGGTGCCGGTGAGGTCGACCACGCTGCCTTCGCGCCGCACCTCGCGCCGCACGGTGTCGATGACGAGGCCTTCGAAGCGCAGCACCGGCGAAGCGCCCGGGCGCGCGCGCCGCAGGATGGTGGCCAGGCGCGCCGCCAGCTCGCGCGGCTCGAAAGGCTTGGGCAGGTAATCGTCGGCGCCGATCTCCAGGCCGACGACCTTGTCCGACAGCTCGCCGCGGGCGGTGAGCATCAGCACCGGCACTTCGCTCTCGGCGCGGATGCGGCGGCAGACCTCGAAGCCGTCCATCTCCGGCAGCATGACGTCCAGGATGACGGCGTCGACGCCGCCTTCGGCCAGCCGCGCCAGGCCGGCCGAAGGCCGCGTGGCGGCGACGAGTTCCAGGTCGAAGCGCCGCAGGTATTCGGCCAGCGGCGGGGCCAGGTTCTCGTCGTCGTCGATCAGCAGGACGCGGTGCATCGCCGCGTCACTGTAGCGCCGCTTCAGCCGCGCCAGCCATGGCGGCGGTCCATGAACTCGCGCAGTTTCGCCTGCTGTTCGGGCTTCAGGCTGTCCCAGAAGTCGCCCAGCGCGGCCACCAGCTGCGGGCCGTTGCCGGCCACGGCCTGCGTCTTCTGCTCGAGCAGGGCCTGCGCCTTCGCGCGGTCGAAGGCCGGGCCGGCGACGAGCGAACGCAGCTCGGCGCGCGCCTCGCCGTTCGGGCCGGCGAGCGCCTTGCGCTGTTCCTGCACGCGGTCGGCCAGGGTGGCGAACCTGGCCTTCTGGGTTTCGTCCAGGTCGAGCTTCTTCGCCACCTTGTCGACCATGCGCTCCTTCAGTCGCGTGGCGTCGGCTTCGGAGAGCGGGCTCCAGCCGTGGCGGTGGCAGGCGCCGGCGGCGAAGGCGCCGAAGAGCAGGGAGGCGCCGAAGACGCCGATAAGGGTGCGTCGGATCCAGGGTCGCATGATGAGAGTCCTTTCGGTCGTGTTGGAGGGGACTTCATCGTCGCGGCCGCGGCGCGCGGCGTCTTCTCAGTGCCGTATCGCTGCGTATCGTTTCTTTTCGACCTGGGCCGCCAGCGTGCGCGCCAGCAGCAGGCCGACCACCGAGCAGGCGCCGGTGACGACCCAGGTGAACTGCCAGCCGCCGACCCGGCTGGCGACCCAGGCCACCAGGGGCGGCCCGGCGAACTGGCCGAAGGCCGACCACTGCTGCATCCAGCCCACGGTGGTGGCGATGGTGTCCTCGTCGGGCGCGGCATGCACCGACATCGAGAACAGCGTCGCCGGGATCATGCCGCCCACCATCGAGAAGGCCAGCACCGCGGCGTAGCGCAGCGCCGCCGGCAGCGCCGGGAAGGCATAGGCGGTGATCGCGGCGGCCGCCATGGTGCAGAAGCCCACCGTCATGAGGCGGCGCGCCGGCTGGCCGCGCTGCAGCAGCGCGCCGCCCAGCAGGTTGCCGAGCGCGTTCACCGCTGCCGCCAGCGCGGTGAGCACGCCCACCGCGGCGCCGCCCAGCCCGGCCTGCTGGTACAGCGTCGGCAGGAAGCCGACGACCGACAGCCACTGGCCCGAGTACATCGCGAAGCTCAGCGCCATCAGCCAGGGCTCGCGCGCGGCGAGCGTGCGGCGCAGCCGCTGCGTCCAGCCGCCGGGCTGCACGGCCGGCGCCGGCAGCGCCGGCACGCCGAAGGCCACCGCCACCGCCAGCACGAGCGACACTGCGGCCAGCACCCACCACCAGGCGCGCCAGCCCAGCATGCCGATGGCCAGCGGCCCGACGAGCAGCGCGAACGCGGTCGCGGTGGGCATGTAGGCGCCCCAGACGCCCAGCATGCCGGCCAGCTTCTCCGGCGCGACCAGCCGCCGCACCATGCCCGGCGCCGGCAGCACCACGAGCAGGAAGCCAAAGCCTTCCAGCGCGCGCAGCAGCATCAGCGGCGCCGCGCTCGAGACCGCGCCGCCGGCCGCGCTTGCTGCGGCCAGCAGCAGCAGGCCGCCGATCTGGCTGCGCCGCGGGCCCAGCGTGTCCGACACCAGCCCGAAGGCGGCGCCGGCGGCCATGCCGGCCAGCTGCACCAGCGAGAGCAGGAAACCCGCCTCGACCAGGCTCAGCTGCAGCGCCGCCTGCAGCGCGGTGATCGCCGGCGGCAGCTTGCCCACGTGCAGGGCCGCGCCGATGCCGGCGAGGATGACGACGAGAGCGGGATCGGGCCGGCGCATGGCGAAGCCCTCAAGTGTGCCAGCGCCGGCGGCGCCGGCCGCTCAGGCGGCCGCCGCCTCGGCCTTCAGCCGCACCGTGAAGACCGCGCCGCCGCCTTCGCGCGCGCCGGCCACGATGTCGCCGCAGTAGCGCTCGACGATGCCGCGGCTGATCCACAGCCCGAGCCCGGTGCCGTCCTTCTTGTGCGTGACGAAGGGCTGGAACAGGTTCGCCAGCACCTCGGGCGCGAGGCCGGGGCCGGTGTCGCCGACCGCGATCTCGACCCAGCCGCCTTCGGCCTCGCGCGTGGACAGGTGCAGCGTGCCGCCGCCTTCCATCGCGTGGATCGCGTTGACGAGCAGGTTCACCAGCACCTGCTGCAGTTCCTGCCGGTTGACCGAGACCGCGCTCTTGGCCGCGAACGCGCGCTGCACCGCGATGCGGGTGCGCGCCAGCAGGTGCGCCACCAGAACCAGGCAGTCCTCCAGCGCGCGCGCCGGGTCCACCGCCTCCACGTAGCCGGCGAATTCCGAAGGCTTCGCGAACTGCAACAGCTGCGTGACGATGAGCCGCATGCGGCCGATCTGCTCGTCCACCAGCTTCAGCTCGGGCGCCACGCGCGCCGCCGCGTCGCGGTCCAGCAGTTCGCGCACCAGGTCCAGGTTGCCCTGGATGACGGCGATCGGGTTGTTCACCTCGTGCGCGATGCTGGCCGTGAGCTGGCCCACGGTGGCCAGCTTCTCGCTGCGCACCAGCTGCGCCTGCGTGTCTTCCAGCTGCTGCGTGCGTTCGGCCACCTTGGCGTCCAGCGCCTCGTGCCAGCCCTGCTGGGTGGCGAGCAGGCGGTCGAAGTGGGCGGCCAGCCGGGCCAGCTCGTCGCCGCCGGCGACCGGGCCCACGCGTGCGGCGAGCATGCCGTCCTCCACCCGGCGCATCGTGGCTTCCATGCGTTCCACCGGGTCGAAGATGGCGCGCGCGCTCTTCAGCGAGAAGTAGGCCGCGCCGGCCATCACGGCAGCGAAGATGGCGCCGATGGCGGCCAGCACGCCCCACTTGATGAGGGTGAACGGCCGCTCCAGGATGCCCACGTACAGCATGCCCACGCGTTCGCCGTGGCTGTCGGCCAGCGGCTGGTAGGCCGAGACGTACCAGTCGCTGACGACGAAGGCGCGCCCGAGCCAGGTCGCGCCCTGGCCCAGCACCGCGTCGGCCACCTGCTGCGAGACGCGGGTGCCGATCGCGCGTTCGTCCTTCTCGGCGCCGAACAGGCGCACGTTGGTCGACACCCGCACGTCGCCCAGGAACAGCGTGGCCGTGCCCCGGCTGCCGAAGGGCAGGCTGCCTTCGGGGTAGACGATCTCGTTGATGTGGTCGATGAAGGCCAGGTTGCGGTTCAGCAGCACGCCGGCCTGCACCTGGCCGAGCACGCGGCCGTCGGGCGCGCGCACCGCGCGCGTGGCCAGCAGCACGAGCGCGCGTTCCTCGTGCGTGCGCCCGGTGGGCGCCGCGTTGCGCGTGGCCACCAGCGGCACCACGACGCGGTTGCGCAGTTCCGGCCCCAGCGGCGCCAACTGCGCCGGCTGCAGCAGCTCGACGCCGGTGCGTTCCACCGCCTCGACGGCGGCGGTGAAGGCGGGCGAACGGCTGTCGGTGTCGGTGGCCGGGCCGCTGTCGGTGAAGCGCAGCGTGCCGTCGGGGTCGCGCAGGTTGACGAAGTCGACCTTCGCGCGCGCCTTGAACTGGCGCAGCAGCGCCACCGGGTCGCCGCCGTGCGGCGACGCCAGCACCAGCTGCAGCGCGTGCGACTCCGCGATCGCCGAGGTGCCGGTGCCCAGTTCGCCCAGCACGCGCTCGAAGTAGCCCTGCGCCACCGCCAGGTCCGACCGCACCTTGGTGACGAGCAGCCGGTCGAAGGCCTCGCTGCCCCACACCAGCAGCGCCAGCACCAGCAGCGGCAGCACCACGCCCAGCGGCAGCAGGGCCATGGCGAGCAGGCGCTGGCGCAGGCTCATGTCGGCAGTCGGCTCCGAGCGGCCGTCTGCGCCGGCGGGTCTCTGCGTGCCGGCATCGGCGCATGCAAAGGACCGCCCGGGCAGCCCGCAGCGCGCGAGCCCGGCGGTCGGCGCCTCCCAAGCGCGCTGCAAACTGCCCGGGCGGTCCTTTGCCGAGACAGCGGAGGAATGCTGGCCACAAACAGCGAGCGGCTGACGTCGTGGCAGGCGGCACCCGCGCGGGGCGAATTGAGAGGCGGCGAGAAGCGCAGTGGAGGGGTCGGCGCGCGCGCAGCGCGCGCTTCGTGATCTGACTTGCGGCGTCTGTCTGAACGCAGCGAGCGAAGCGAGCGGAGTGAGTTAGGCCGCACGACCCCGGAGCGAGCATCGCAGCGGAGTCGGCGCGCAGCGTCGACCGCCGAACCCTTCGCCCCGGGCGGGTGTCGCCTGCCGCGACATGCGCAGAGTTTCCGCCACGGGCCGAAGGCCGCCGCTCCGGCGACGCTCACGCGCTCTCGGCCCATTCCGCGAAGCGCCGCTCCAGCGTGCGGCGCGAGATGCCCAGCAGCTGTGCCGCGCGTGTCTTGTCGCCCTGCACCGAGTCCAGCACCGCCAGGATGTGGCGCTTCTCCAGCGTGTGCAGGTCGGTCGGGCCATGCGCCTGCAGCACGGGGCGCGTGCGCGCCAGGCCCTGGTAGAGCGCGCTCACGTTGAGCGCGCCGACGATGAGCGAGCGCTCGATCAGGTTGCGCAGCTCGCGCACGTTGCCCGGCCAGTCGTACTGGCGCAGGAAGGCCATCTCGTCGGCCGTCACCTCGATCGGCGGCACGCCCAGGCGCGGCGCCAGCGTCTCGACGAAGTGGGCGACCAGCTCGGGGATGTCCTCCTTGTGCGCGCGCAGCGGCGGCAGCGTGAGTTCCACCACCTGCAGCCGGTAGTACAGGTCCTGCCGGAAGCGCCCCGCCTCCACCTCGGCCAGCAGCGGCCGGCTGGCGGCGGCGACGACGCGCACGTTCAGCGGCACTTCCACCTCGGTGCCCACCGGCCGGATGCGGCGGCTTTCCAGCGCGCGCAGCAGCGTGCCCTGCACCGGCAGCGGCAGCTCGGCCACGTTGTCCAGGAACAGCGTGCCGCCCTGGGCGTAGACCAGCAGGCCGTCGTGCGGCGCGGGGCCGCCGCTGCCGAAGAGCTCGGTCTCGATGAGCGCCGGCGAGACGCTGGCGCAGTTCACCGGCACGAAGGGCCCGGCGGCGTGCGGCGAGAGCGCGTGCAGCGCCTGCGCCGCCAGTTCCTTGCCGGTGCCCGACTCGCCGGTCAGCAGCACCGTGCTGTCCACCGCGGCCACGCGGTGCAGCGCCGCCTGCAGGCCCTTGATGGCGATCGAGCTGCCCACCAGCCCGTCGGCCGGCGGCGTGCGCTGCTCCAGCGCGCGCTTCAGGACCCAGTTCTCGCGCTTCAGGCGCGCGCGCTCCAGGCCCTGCTTGAAGCTGGCCAGCACCTGCGTCATGCGGAAGGGCTTGAGCAGCAGGTCGCCGGCGCCGGCGCGCAGCGCCTCGATCGCGGTGTCCAGGTCGGCGAAGGCGGTGATCAGCACCACCTCGCAGGCGTTGCCGTTCGCGCGCAGGTCCTTCAGCAGGTCGATGCCGCTCTTGCCCGGCAGCGCGATGTCCAGGATCACGAGGTCGAAGCGCTGGCGCGCGAGCAGCGTCTCGGCCTCCTCGGCCGAGCCGGCGGCTTCGACCTGGCCGGCGCGCGGGGCCAGCGCCTTCAGCAGGAAGTGGCGCATGCCGGGCTCGTCGTCGACGACCAGCACGGCGGCATGGGGCCAGCGTTCTTCCGGGGCAGTCATGGGTCGGCAAGTCTATGCGCGGGGGCGGCCTTGCAAGGCGCGTGGACTAAGCTCGCGGGCCGTGAACCTGATCGACGCCTACCGCTACCTGGCCGCGCTGGAGCAGCACCGCCACTTCGGCCGTGCCGCCACGGCCTGCCACATCACGCAGCCGGCGTTGTCGAACGCGCTGCGCGCGATGGAGGAGCACTTCGGCGTCGCCATCGTGCGCCGGGGCCGCCAGTACGAAGGTCTCACACCCGAAGGCGAGCAGGTGCTGGCCACCGCGCACCGCGTGCTGCACGAGCAGGAACTGCTGCAGCAGAGCCTGGCCTCGGGCGAAGGCGGTGCCAGCGGGCGACTGGTGATCGGCACCGTGCCGACCGCGATGCCGATCGCGGCGCGCTTCGCGGCGCGGCTGATCGGCGAGCACCCGCGGCTGCGGCCGCAGGTGAAGTCGCTCTCGTCGCAGGAGATCGAGCAGGGCCTGGACACGCTGGCCATCGACCTCGGCCTGGGCTACACCGACCGCCTGGGTTCGCTGCGCGGCGGCCGCCTCACGCCCTGGCCGCAGTACGTGGAGCACTACCACCTGCTGGCGCGCGCCCGCCAGGACAACGCGCCGCTGCGCTTCGGCCCGGCGCTGAGCTGGGCCGAAGCGGCGAAGCGGCCGCTGGCGCTGCTGTCGCCCGAGATGCACAACCGCGTGATCCTCGACCAGGTCTTCAAGGGCCTGGCGCTGGACGTGCAGCCGGTGCTGGAGACCAACGCCGTGCTGGCCATGCTGGTGGCGGTGCAGACCGGCGCCGTGGCCGCG
Source organism: uncultured Rubrivivax sp. (assembly GCA_964454485.1). Taxonomy (GTDB): domain Bacteria; phylum Pseudomonadota; class Gammaproteobacteria; order Burkholderiales; family Burkholderiaceae_C; genus Rubrivivax. The sequence continues at coordinate 20,177 of CAYVXO010000043.1, read as the reverse complement.
GTGCTGCCGGGCGCGCTGGTGGCCACGCTGGTGGGCCAGCCGGGGCTGGAAGCGCGGCCCCTCACCGCCCCCGCGCTGCGCACGCCCATCGGCTTCATGACCGCGAGCGCGGTGCGGCCTTCGCGCGCGCTGCAGGCGGCGCTGCAGATGGCGCAGGACCCGGCCTGGCTGGCCGACGCGGCCGCGCACACGGGGCCGCTGGCTTCGGGCGAACGCTGATCGGACGATCAGCGCCGCGAATGGCGCGGTTTCGAGAACCCATTGGACGGCGACGGCCTCCCACGCCCATGATCCCGCGTTCACATGAACGCGACCGTCATCCCCATCCGCGCCGAGGGCGCGAGCCGTGAACGCAAGCGCCAGGCCCCGAAAGGCCGCCAGGTCGACCCCGCGGCGCGTGAAGAACTGCGCGCGCTGCTGGGCGAAGGCCCCTACCGGCGCGATCTGCTGATCGAGTACCTGCACCGCGTCAACGACCGCTTCGGCCACCTGGGCGCGGCGCACCTGGCAGCGCTGGCGCAGCTGATGAAGCTGGCGCAGACCGAGGTCTACGAGGTGGCCAGCTTCTATCACCACTTCGACATCGTGAAGGAAGGCGAGGCCGCGCCCGCCGCGCTCACCGTGCGTGTGTGCGACGGACTTTCGTGCGAGATGGCCGGTGCCGCTTCGCTGCTGCAGCGCCTGCCGGCCATCCTGGGCCGCGAGGTGCGCGTGATCCCCGCGCCCTGCGTGGGCCGCTGCGAACAGGCGCCGGTGGCCGTGGTGCACCAGAAGCCGGTTCCCCAGGCCACGCCGCAGGCGGTGCAGGCCGCGGTGGCGGCGGGCGAACGCGAAGACCGGGTCGAGGGCTTCATCGGCTTCGAGGCCTACGTGGCGCAGGGCGGCTACACGCTGCTGCGCGAATGCCTGGCCGGAAAGCGCAGCGTGGAAGGCGTGATCCAGGCGCTGGACGACGCCGGCCTGCGCGGCCTGGGCGGGGCCGGCTTCCCGGCCGGCCGCAAGTGGCGCATCGTGAAGAACGAGCCCGCGCCGCGCCTGATGGCGGTGAACATCGACGAAGGCGAGCCCGGCACCTTCAAGGACCGCTGGCTGCTCGAACGCGACCCGCACCGCTTCCTGGAAGGGCTGGGCATCGCGGCCTGGGCGGTGGGCATCGCCGCCGTCTACGTGTACCTGCGCGACGAATACCACGGCTGCCGCGCGCTGCTGGAAGCGGAACTGGCGCACCTGCGGCGCGAGTGCCCGGCGCTGCCGCCCATCGAACTGCGGCGCGGCGCGGGCGCCTACATCTGCGGCGAAGAGTCGGCCATGATCGAATCCATCGAAGGCAAGCGCGGCATGCCGCGCCTGCGGCCGCCCTACGTGGCGCAGGTGGGCCTGTTCGGCCGCCCGACGCTGGAGCACAACTTCGAGACGCTCTACTGGGTGCGCGAACTGCTGGAAAAGGGCGGCGCCTGGTTCGCTTCGCACGGCCGCCATGGCCGCAAGGGGCTGCGGCGCTACTCAATGAGCGGCCGCGTGCGCGACCCCGGCGTGAAGCTGGCGCCGGCCGGCATCACGCTGCGCGAACTGGTCGACGAGTTCTGCGGCGGCATGGCCGAAGGCCACGAGCTCTACGCCTACCTGCCGGGCGGCGCCTCGGGCGGCATCCTGCCCGCCGCGATGGCCGACATCCCGCTCGACTTCGACACCCTTCAGCCGCACGGCTGCTTCATCGGCTCGGCCGCGGTGATGGTGCTCTCGCAGCAGGACCGCGCGGTCGACGCCGCGCGCAACCTGATGCGCTTCTTCGAGCACGAAAGCTGCGGCCAGTGCACGCCCTGCCGCAACGGCACCGCGAAGGCGAGGGCGCTCGTCGAAGAAGAGCGCTGGGACACCGCGCTGCTGGCCGACCTTTCGCAGGTGATGCGCGACGCCAGCATCTGCGGCCTGGGCCAGGCGGCGCCGAACCCGGTGGACTGCGTGGTCAAGTACTTCCCCCACGAGCTGGAGGCTCCCCATGCTGGCGCCTGACATCAAGCTCAAGCTCGACGGCCGCGAGGTCAGCGCCCGTCCCGGCGAAACGATCATCGAGCTGGCCGACCGCCTGGGCGTGGAGATCCCGCGCCTTTGCTACAAGCCCGGCCTGGCGCCGGCGGGCAACTGCCGCGCCTGCGTGGTGGAAGTGAAGGGCGAGCGCACCCTCGCCGCTTCGTGCTGCCGCGCGGTGGCGCCGAACATGGAAGTGCAGACCGGCAGCGATCGCGCACGCAAGTCGCAGAAGCTGGTGCTGGAACTGCTTCAGGCGGACTTGCCCACCACGCCGCTCAAGCGCGGCGACGAAGTGGAGCACTGGGCCGACAAGCTGGGCGTCGGCCAGCCGCGTTTCGCCGCGCGTGAAGCGGTGCCGGTCGACCACAGCCACGCCGCGATGACGGTGACGCTGGACGCCTGCATCCAGTGCACGCGCTGCCTGCGCGCCTGCCGCGACGTGCAGGGCAACGACGTCATCGGCCTCGCCCTGCGCGGCGCGCACGCGAAGATCGTCTTCGACATGGACGACCCGATGGGTGCCAGTTCCTGCGTGGCCTGCGGCGAATGCGTGCAGGCCTGCCCCACCGGCGCGCTGGCGCCGGCGCAGGGCGCGGCCACCGTGGTGCCCGACCGCAGCGTCGATTCGCTCTGCCCCTATTGCGGCGTCGGCTGCCAGGTCACCTACCACGTGAAGGACGAGAAGGTCGTGCACGTGGAAGGGCGCGACGGCCCGGCCAACCACGGCCGCCTGTGCGTGAAGGGCCGCTACGGCTTCGACTACGTGCGCCACCCGCACCGCCTGCAGGTGCCGCTGATCCGCCGCCCTGACGTGCCGAAAAATACGCCGGTCGACCCCGCGAACCCCTTCACCGTGTTCCGCGAAGCGAGCTGGGAAGAGGCGCTGGACCTCGCCGGCGGCACGCTGAAGAAGATCCGCGACACCCACGGCCCGCAGGCGCTGGCCGGCTTCGGTTCGGCCAAGGGCAGCAACGAGGAGGCCTATCTCTTCCAGAAGCTGGTGCGGCTGGGCTTCGGCAGCAACAACGTCGACCACTGCACGCGCCTGTGCCACGCCAGCAGCGTGGCGGCGCTGCTCGAAGGCATCGGCTCCGGCGCCGTGAGCAACCCGGTGATGGACGTGCTGCAGGCCGAGGTGATCGTCGTCATCGGCGCCAACCCGAGCGTGAACCACCCGGTGGCCGCGAGCTGGATCAAGAACGCGGTGCACGCCGGCGCGAAGCTGGTGATGATGGACCCGCGGCGCGGCGACCTCTCGCGCCTGGCCTGGCGCCACGTGCGCTTCAAGCCGGACACCGACGTGGCGCTGCTCAACGCGATGATGAACGTCATCGTCACCGAAGGCCTGGTCGACGCGAAGTTCATCGCCGAGCGCACCGAGAACTACGAAGCGCTGGCGGCCAACGTGAAGGGCTACGACCCCGAGCGCATGGCGCCGATCTGCGGCGTGCCGGCCGACACCATCCGCGAAGTGGCGCGCGCCTACGCGAAGAGCAAGGGCTCGATGATCCTCTGGGGCATGGGCGTGAGCCAGCACGTGCACGGCACCGACAACGCGCGCTGCCTCATCGCGCTGGCGCTGATGACGGGCCAGATCGGCCGTCCCGGCACCGGCCTGCACCCGCTGCGCGGCCAGAACAACGTGCAGGGCGCGAGCGACGCGGGCCTGATCCCGATGATGTACCCGGACTACCAGCGCGTGGACGACGCCGGTGCGCGCGCGCGCATGGCCGCCGCCTGGGGCGTGCCCGAAGCGACGCTGGACACGAAGCCCGGCCTCACCGTGGTGGAGGTGATGCGCGCCGCCGACGCCGGCATCGTCAAGGGCATGTACGTGCAGGGCGAGAACCCGGCGATGAGCGACCCCGACGCCAACCACGCGCGCCACGCGATGGCCTCGCTGGAAATGCTGGTGGTGCAGGACCTCTTCGTCACCGAGACCGCGGCGCTGGCCGACGTGGTGCTGCCCGCTTCGGCCTTCGCCGAGAAGCTGGGCACCTTCACCAACACCGACCGCATCGTGCAGCTGGCGCGGCCGGTGCTGCCGCTGCCGGGCCGGGCGCGGCAGGACCTGGAACTCATCGTCGAGATGGCCAAGCGCCTGGGACTGGACTGGTCGCACTACGGCCAGGGCGAGGCGGCGGTGGGCGCGGTGTTCGAGGAGATGCGCCACACCATGCCCAGCATCGCCGGCATCAGCTGGCAGCGCATGCTGCGCGACGGCGCCGTCACCTACCCCTGCGAACACGAGGATGACCCGGGCGAGGTGGTCGTCTTCACCGACCACTTCCCGCGCCCGGGCGGCAAGGCGCGATTCGTGCCGGCCGACATCGTTCCTGCCGCCGAGCGGCCCGACGACGACTACCCGCTGGTGCTCATCACCGGCCGCCAGCTCGAGCACTGGCACACCGGCAGCATGACGCGCCGCTCGCGGGTGCTGGACGCGATCGAGCCCGATCCGGTGGCGATGTTCCACCCCGCCGACATGGCGCGGCTCGGGCTGCGTGCCGGCGAGCGCGTCACGCTCGAATCGCGCCGCGGCCGCGTCAGCCTCTACGCACGCGCCGACGAAGGCTCGCCGCCGGGCAGCGTGTTCGTCGCCTTCTGCTGGTACGAGGCGGCGATCAACGAGCTCACCAACCCGGCGCTGGACCCGGTGGCCAAGATCCCGGAATTCAAGTACTGCGCGGTGCGGGTGCTGCGCGAGGCAGCGGTCTCGGCCTGAGCCGCGTCCGGCGCCCGCCGGAGCCTGTCGGTTGCATGGCCTTGGCCGCTCTCGGCATGACCATGCGCAACGCCGGTGCGCGGGCCCGCCCCCGCGGCTGCCGCGAGCCCGTTGTCAACGGGCAGAGGCAAGACTACTCTTCGGACCCGTCGATCACGGGTGCGGTCCTGGCCGCCCGCACGATCGGCGCCCGACCGGGCCCGGAAGAGTGCCCGGGGTGAGGAGACAGTTCATGTTCGTGCACCGGCGCACTCGCGGGGCCGCTCTGGCGGCGCTCCTCTCCGTCTTCCTGCTGTTCGTCGCCTTCGGCGCCCACGCCGCGGCGCCACCCGGGGCGGCGCGGATCCACTACCAGCGTGGCAGCGCCGACTACGCCGGCTGGGTGATCTACACCTGGACCGGCGCGCTCAACCCGAGTCCTTCCTACCCGGGCAACCAGGGCCCTTCGGGCAACGACGGCTTCGGCGTGTACTACGACGTACCGCTGGCTTCGGGGGCGACGCAGCTCAACTTCATCCTCACCAACGGCGCCGCGAAGAACTGCCCGAGCGACATGACGCTGCCGCTCGCCCAGGGCACCGAGATCTGGCAGCGGCAGGGCGACTGCAACGTCTACTTCGCCCCGCCCACGGGACCCTACGCGCGCATCCACTACAACCGCAGCGCGGGCGACTATGGCGGTTGGGTGATCTACACCTGGACCGGGGCGCTCAACCCGAGCCCCTCGTACCCGGGCAACACCGCGCCTTCGGGTTCGGACCCGTTCGGCGTCTACTACGACGTGTTGCTGCAGGCCAATGCCACGCTGCTGAACTTCATCCTGACCAACGGCGGCTCGAAGAACTGCTCCAGCGACATGGCGCTCGACCTGTCCCGGGCCACCGAGATCTGGCAGCTGCAGGACGACTGCACGATCTACACCGCCAAGCCCACGATCCCGGTCGGCAACGTGGCGCTGGCGAAGGCGCACTTCCTCGACCGGCAGACGATCGCATGGCCGGGCGCCGCGTCGGGCAACACGTACCAGCTGTACTACGCGCCCAACGGCGGCATCGCCACCTCGTCGTCCGGTGTCTCGGGCGGCCAGCCGATCGCGCTCACGGTCGACCCGGCAGGGCTGTCGCCGGCGCTGAAGTCGAAATTCCCTTACCTGGCCGGCGCGCTCGCGCTGAAGCTGCCGGCGGCGCAGGTCGGCTCGGTGCCGGCGCTGCTGAAGGGCCAGCTGGTGGTGGCGCAGTTCGGGCCGAACGGCCTGGTCGATGCGACGGCCTTGCAGATCCCCGGCGTGCTGGACGACCTGTTCGCCTTCGATGGCCGGCTCGGCGCGGTCGTGCGCAACGCGTTCGCCGTGCCGGACCGGGCCGCGCTGCCGCCACCGCCGGCCGGCGGCCGTGACCAGCGCCTGCTGTTCCGCGTCTGGGCGCCGACGGCGCAGTCGGTCAAGCTGCACGTCTACGACACGGCGACCGGCCCCGAGACCGCCTCGACGGCGATGACCTACGACGCCACCACCGGCGTCTGGAGCGCCTGGGGCCGCGAGGCGTGGATCAACCGCAGCTACTACGCCTACGAAGTCGCCGTCTTCGTGCGTTCGCTCGGCGTCGTGGCGACCAACCTGGTGGCCGACCCCTATGCGCTGGGCGCCGCACCGGGCAACGCGCGCAGCCTCGTCGTCGACCTGCGCGACCCGGCGCTCATGCCCCCCGGCTGGGACCGGCACCACGACGACCTGCGGCCGGTCGCGGCGCCCGAGGACATCGCGATCTACGAGCTGCACATCCGCGACTTCTCGGCCTCGGACATGACGGTGCCGGCGGCCGACCGGGGCAAGTTCCGCGCCTTCACCTATCCGCACACCGACGGCATGACGCACCTGAAGGCGCTGGCCGATGCCGGCCTGACCCACGTGCACCTGCTGCCGTCGTTCGAGATCGCGAGCCTGCCCGACAGCGGCTGCACGACGCCGGCGATTCCCGCCGCCGCGCCCGACTCCCAGGCGCAGCAGGCTGCGGTGGACGCCACGCGCGACGGCGACTGCTTCAACTGGGGCTACGACCCGGTGCTCTACACCGTTCCCGACGGCAGCTACGCCAGCACGCCGGTGGGCACCGCGCGCATCGTCGAGTTCCGCCAGATGGTCAAGGGGCTGCACGACGCCGGGCTGCGGGTGGTGCTCGACTCGGTCTACAACCACACCAGCGCCTCGGGGCAGAACACCTTGTCGGTCCTGGACAAGATCGTCCCCGGCTACTACTACCGGCTCGACGCCAACGGCAACGTGCTCACCGACAGCTGCTGCCAGGACACGGCGGCCGAGCACGCGATGATGGGCAAGCTGCTGGAAGACTCGGCACTGACCTGGGTGCGCGACTACAAGGTCGACGGCTTGCGCTTCGACCTCATGAGCTTCGAGCCGAAGGCGCTGATGGTCGACCTCAAGGCCAGGCTGCAGAAGGTCAACCCCTCCGTCTACCTCTACGGCGAAGGCTGGAACTTCGGCGCCGTCGGCAACGACGCCCGCTTCGTGCAGGCCAGCCAGCTCAACATGGGCGGCACCGGGATCGGCACCTTCAGCGACCGCATGCGCGACGCCGTGCGCGGCGGCGGTCCTTTCGACGGCGGCAGCTCGCTGGTCGTCAACCAGGGCTTCATCAACGGCCTGTGGTACGACCCGAACGCACTTGCCGCGCCGGCGACGGCGGCGCAGCGCGACCAGCTCAACAGCTACGCGGACTGGGTCCGGCTCGGCCTGGCGGGGACGCTGAAGGACTACGTCTTCACCGACCGGAACGGCAACACGGTGACCGGCGCGCAGATCGACTACTTCGGCCAGCCGGCCGGCTATGCGGTCGACCCTTCCGACGTCGTCAACTACATCTCGGCGCACGACAACTACACGCTGTTCGACAACGACCAGTTCAAGATGCCCACCACCGCGTCGATGTCCGACCGCGTGCGCGTCAACGGCCTCGGCATCGCGATCGTCGCGCTGTCGCAGGGGGTTCCCTTCTTCCATGCCGGCGACGACCTGCTGCGGTCGAAGTCGATGGACACCAACAGCTACAACTCGGGCGACTGGTTCAACCGGCTCGACTTCAGCTACCAGAGCAACAACTGGGGCGTCGGGCTGCCGCCGGCCTTCTCGGGCAACCAGGGCAACTGGTCCATCGAAGGGCCGTTGCTCGCCAATCCGGCGCTCAAGCCGAGCCCGGGCGACATCCTGCAGGCGCACCAGGTGGCGCTCGACTGGCTGAGGATCCGTGCAGCTTCCCCCTTGCTGCGCCTGCGCAGCGGTGCGGACGTCAAGCAGAAGCTCGCCTTCCAGAACGTCGGCCCGGGTCAGGTGCCGGGGCTGATCGTGCTGACGATCGACGACCGGGTCGGCCGGCCCGTCGATCCCCGGGTGCGCAGCCTGGTGGCGGTGATCAACGCCACCACCCAGCCGCAGAGCTGGTCCCTGGCGGGCTATGCGGGCCGCCGGTTGACCCTGCACCCGGTGCAGGCCCGTGGCGCCGACCCGGTGGTCAAGACCTCGTCGTACAGCGCCGCCACGGGAAAGGTGACGGTGCCGCCGCGCACTGCCGCGGTGTTCGTCGAGCCGAACTGATCCGGGCCGCGGCGGCCGCCGGCCACCGTGCGGCGCCGGAGGTCACCGCTGCCCGGACCTACCTGCGGGCGAACACCGGCTGGTCGAAGTGGGCGACGCGCGTCGCGCGGCCCAGCAGGCACAGCTCGCGGAACTGGTACAGGAAGGCGGCGGTGGGCGCCGCGATCCAGCGTTCGCCGATCGGCATGCGCAGCACGGGGTGTTCCGAACCCGGCAGATGGTTGAGCAGCGGCGCGTCTTCACGCAGCAGTTCGGCCGCCGGGATGCGGTGGATCGACGCCACCTCGCCCGCGTTGGGCACCACGTCGCGCGCCGCGCCGGCCCACACCACCACCGGCGTGATGAGGTAGCCCGAGCGGGTGGCGTAGTCGTCCAGCCGGCCGAGCACCGCGGCGGCGTCGAGCGCCAGCCCGACTTCCTCGCGCATCTCGCGCAGCGCGGCTTGTTCGGGCGTCTCGCCTTCGTCGATGCGGCCGCCGGGCATGGCCCACTGGCCGGCGTGGCTGGACAGGCTCTCGGCGCGCTTGGTGAGCAGCAGCGCGGGCGCGTCGCTCCACTCGGCGTGCTGCGGCAGCCCGGCCAGGCCGGGGCCGAAGCCGGCTTCGGTGACGGCCACCGCCACCGCCGCGTGGCGGCGGCCCTCGGCGGGCAGCGAACGCACGTCGAAGCCGCGCAGGCGCCGGCGCAGCTGTTCTGCGAAGGGCTTGCCGCGGGTCAGGTCCATGAGCGGCAGGATAGCCGCTGCCGGATTCAGCCGCCGTCCTGGTCGTCGCGCTCGGGCAGGCCGTGGTCGCGCGCCCAGGCCCTGGCCTTCGCGATCGCGATGCGGATGGCCCGGCCTTCGTCGGCGCCTCCGGCCAGCAGCGCGTTCGCGATCTCCACCGCCTTCGCGCGCGCCGCCTCGCTCAGGTGGCGCATCGCCGGCGGGTAGAAGGCCTCGTTCCAGGGCATCAGTCGCGCGGCCGGCCCACCGTCTGCGCCAGCAGCAGCTGCTCGTCGTTGCCCAGCGCCATCGCGCGTGCGAGCGCGTCGCGGTCGAACCAGGCGCGCACCACGGTGGCCAGCCCGGCCGACGCGCAGAAGAGGTAGACGTTCTGCGCCATCGCGCCGGCCGCCGCGAAGGCATAGGCCGTGCGCTGCGCCGCCGGCACCAGGCCCATGCGGGCATGGTCGGCGACGTAGATCAGGTCCAGCGCGGCGTCGTCGACGAAGTCCTGGTAGCCGGTGACGCCGCGCACGTCGCTCGCCGCGACGAGCCGCAACTCGTGGGCGGCCGGCTCGTAGCGGTACAGGCCCTGCGGCATCGCGGCGTAGAGCAGCACCTCCTGCGCGTTCATCGCGCTCGGTGCGGTGCGGCCGCCATGCTGCGGGCGGTTGACGCCGGCGGCCGACCACAGCAGGTCGCCGAGCGTGGCCTCGTCCAGCGCTTCGGGGGTGAATTCGCGCCGCGACTGGCGGGCCGCCAGCGCCTGCATCAACGGGAGGCCGCCGCCCAGCCGCGGCGGCGGCAACCGGACCGCGGGCCCGGCGTCGCCTGCGGCCGGCCGCGGCCGGTTCTGGCCGATCAGCCCCAGCGCCAGCTTGGTGAGCGTGTTCATCGCGTGGCTCCTGTCTTGCCCGACAGGACAGTAGGACGGATGCGGCGGCGCGGATTGAGCCGGCTCAAGCGAAGAGGCTCGGCCTCACAGCCGCGCCAGCACGCGGAACGCGTGGCCGTCGGCGGCGGCCAGGTAGATGGGCGCGCTGCCGCACGTGCCGTCGGCCTCGCGCGCGCTGGTGTGGCCGAAGGGGCTCTGCGGTGCGCGGTCGGCGCACAGCGCGCCCAGGAACTGCAGCCCTTCGTAGCACGACTGGCCGATGCTGTTGAGGGCCGGCGCGCGCTGGCCGAAGCGCGCGAAGTAGCGCTCCTTGAAGGCCAGGTTCGCCTCGGTCTGGAGCGATTCGAAGTAACCCAGCGCCACGTACAGGTCCTGCTTGGCCTCGGCGCCGATGGCCAGCAGCAGGTTCTCCTCGATCGCGCACGACAGCCGCAGCATGCGCCGGTGCAGCCCCAGGCGGCCGAAGGCGCGGTTGAAGTCGATCGCGTCCTGGCCCACCATCGACAGCAGCAGCGCGTCGGCGCCGCTGGTGCGCAGCTGCTCCAGCACCCGGGCGTGGTCGCCGCCGCCCAGCGGCAGGAAGGTCTCGCCGACCACTTCGCCGCCGGCGGCGGCGATGGCGCGCCGCGCGATGCCGTGCGAGACGCGCGGCCAGACGTAGTCGTTGCCCACCAGCATCCAGCGCCGCGCCTGGCGGTGGCGCGAGAGCCAGGCGATCGAAGGCTTCAGCTGGCGCGCCGCGGTCTCGCCGATGGCGTAGAGGCCGGGCGAATGGTCGCCGCCTTCGTAGAGGCAGGTGTAGACGAAGGGCACGCGGCCCGCGGTGGCGCGCACGATGCGCTGCCGCACCGAGCTGATGCACATGCCGACGATGGCGTCGATCTCGCCGTCTTCCGCCATCTGCGCGAGCTGGCGGCCGACGTCGGCCGCTTCGGAGGAGGCGTCCACCACGCGCAGCTCGCAGGGGCGGCCGGCGATGCCGGACCAGCGGTTCAGCTCGGCCTGCGCCAGCTGTGCCGAAGCCAGGCACGAAGGGCCCCAGACGCCTTCCGGGCCGCGCAGCGGCGCGGCCAGCGCGACACGGAACTCGCCGCCCGGCGGGCGCGGCGCCAGCCCGCGCGGCGTGTCGCCGGCCCAACGGCCCTGCGCGGCGCCGCGCGCGCCCAGCAGGCGCACGACAGCCGCATGACGGTGCATGGCATGCACTTGCATGGTTTCCTTCCAGGAACTGCGCATCCTAGAATTCCGAGCGCACGGCGCCCATGGTGCCATACCCTGCACGACCCATGCCCGAACGCGATCTCAACGACTACCTGGCCTTCCTGCTCGCGCAGGCGCACCGCCAGATGCGCCAGGGCATGAGCCAGTCGATCGGCGACGACGAGTTCACCGAGGAGCACTGGCGCATCCTGCACGTGCTCTCCGACGAGCAGGGCCGTTCGATGGGCGACCTGGCCGAGGCGGTGGCGCTCAACGGCCCGGCGCTGACGAAGAACATCGACAAGCTGGTCAGCCGCGGCGTGGTGCAGCGCGCCGCCGACGCGAGCGACTCGCGCAAGGTGCTGGTCTTCATCAGCGACCTGGGCCTGGACGTGGTGGCGCGCCTGCGCCAGCGCGTGGACGCGCACCACAGCAGCATCGAGGAGGCGCTGGGCCCGAAGCGCACGCTGCAGCTGAAGAAGCTGCTCGAGAGCTTCATCGCCGAGTCTTCGCGCGAAGACTGAGGCGTCACCGAAGCCCGGTTGCCCCGCCGCGGGGCGTGATGTCCCTTCACAGGTGCAAGGCCTGCCGATCCGGCCGGCCCGGGCGCGGGCGCGTTATTTGCTCAGGAAAACACTTATTTGCCTTGGAAAGTACTGACGCCAGCATCGCGGTCGTCAGCACTGCCAACCTTTCGCTGAGGCCGCCCATGCTCGTGCTTGCCTGGCTGTTCGGGATCATCGTCGCGATCGTCGTCGTCGCGATCGTCGTCATCTTCCTCAACCGCTTCTACCGCAAGTCCAGCCGCGACGTCGCGCTCATCCGCACCGGCTTCGGCGGCCAGAAGACGCTCATCTCCGGCGGCTGCCTGGCGCTGCCCTTCCTGCACAAGGTGGACGAGGTGAGCCTGCGCACCATCCGCGTGGAGGTGCGGCGCTCGGGCGAGAAGTCGCTCATCACCGAGGACCGCATGCGCGTGGACGCCGAACTGGAGTTCTACGTCCGCGTGCAGCCCACGGTGGAAGGCGTGGCGACGGCGGCGCAGTCCTTCGGCTCCAAGGCCTTCACGCCCGACGGCATGCGCAACCTACTGGAAGGCCGCTTCATCGACGCGGTGCAGGCCATCGCCGCCAGCCGCACCATGGACACCCTGCACGAGAAGCGCGCCGACTTCGTCGCCGCCGTCTCGGCGCTGCTGCGCGAGAACCTGGCCGGCAACGGCATCCTGCTCGATTCCGTCTCGCTCACGCGCATGGACCAGACCGCGTTCGCCTCGCTCGACGAGAACAACGCCTTCAACGCGGTGGGGATGCGGCGGCTGGCCGAGATCATCGCCGTCAACCGGAAGAAGCGCGCCGAGGTCGAGGCCGACGCCGACATCTCGGTGCGCCAGACCCAGCTCGAAGCCACGAAACGCCGCCTCAACCTGAGCCAGGAAGAGGAGCAGGCGCAGATCGTGCAGCGGCTGGAGATCGAGAAGTCCAAGACCTCCAGCGACGCCGAGACCGCGCGTGCGCGCGAGGAGAGCATGGCCGCCAGCGAGCGCGCCCGCATCGCGCGCGAGCAGGAGACGCGCGTGCGCGAGATCGAGAAGCAGCGCGAACTGCGCCGGCTGGAGATCGAGGCGCAGCTCAATTCCGAGGTGCGCAAGCTCGACAGCGCGATCATGCTGTCGGCCAAGCACGCCGAGGAAGCGCGTGCCCAGGCCGCCGCCGAACGCGCGCGCGCCGAGGTCGTGCTGGCGCAGGAGGCGGTGCAGACCGACCGCGAGCGCGCGGTGGCCGACCGCTCGCGCGAGATCGCGCTCAAGCGCGTGACCGAAGCGGGCGAGGTGGCCGAAGCCAACGCCGCCACCGAAGCGGCCGTGCTGCTCAAGCGCGCCAAGGCCGAGGCCGAGGCCACCTTCACCAAGGCCGAGGCCGAGAAGGCCCGCATGGTGGCCGAGTCCGAAGGCTCGCGTGCGTTGATCGACGCCGAGAACTCGCTCTCGCCGCCGGTGCTGCAGATGAAGCTGGAGCAGTACCGGCTCGACCGCCTGCCGGAGATCGTCTCGCAGATGATGAAGCCGGTGGAGAAGATCGACAGCATCCGCATCCACCAGGTCACGGGCTTCGGTCAGACCAACGGTGCCGCCGGTGGTGGCGCGGTGATCGACAACGGCACCGGCGGCAAGGCGCCGGTGACGCAGGTGATGGACAGCATCCTGGGCATGGCGCTGCAGCTGCCGGCCCTGAAGAGCATCGGCGACCAGATCGGGGTGGATCTCTCGGGCGCCGTCAACGCCAGCCAGGCCCGCAAGCCTGCAGATCCACCGGCCAAGTCCTGAACACCGACAACCTCATACACACGCAGGAGCACCGACGATGAGCCTTTCCCGCCGCCACTTCCTGGCCACCGGCAGCGCCGCCACCCTGGGCGCCACCATCCCCTTCGAGCTGGTGCTGGCGCAGGGCGCGCCGATCAAGCTGGGCTCGGTGCTGGACAACTCCGGCAACCTGGACGCCTACGGCAAGCCGATGGTGCAGGCCACGCTGCTGGCGGCCGAGGAGATCAATGCCACGGGCGGCCTGCTGGGGCGCAAGGTGGAGGTGAAGCAGTACGACTCGCAGTCGGACATCGCGCTGTACACCAAGTACGCGCAGCAGCTGGTGCGCGAGGACAAGGTCGACATCGTGCACGGCGGCATCACCAGCGCCAGCCGCGAGGCCATCCGCCAGACCTTCCGCCGCGCCAACACGCTGTACTTCTACAACGTGCTGTACGAAGGCGGCGTCTGCGACCGCAACTGCGTGTGCACCGGCACCACGCCGGCGCAGGCGGTGGAGCCCATCGTCGAGATCGCCACCAAGCAGTGGGGCAAGACGGCCTACATCCTGGCCGCCGACTACAACTACGGCCAGATCACCGCCAAGTGGCTGCAGCACTACATCAAGCAGCGCGGCGGCAGCGTGGTGGCGACCGACTTCTTCCCGCTCGACGTGGCCGACTTCGCGAGCACGATCGCCAAGATCCAGCAGGCCAAGCCGGCCTACGTGTCGGCGGCGCTGGTGGGCGGCGCGCACATGAGCTTCTTCCGCCAGTGGGCGGCCAGCGGCATGAACAAGAAGATCCCCCTGTGCAGCACCACCTTCGGCGTCGGCAACGAGCACCTGGCGCTCTCCGCGGCCGAAGGCGACGGCATCCTGATCGCCGGCAACTACAGCCAGGAGGCCGACATCCCGGCCAACAAGGACTTCCTGGCCAAGTGGGCCAAGCGCTTCGGGGACTCGAAGAACGTGCACGAGATCGCCGTCTCGCAGTACCAGGGCATCATGCTGTGGGCTGCCTGCGTGAAGAAGGCCGGCTCGCTGGACCGCGCGAAGATGCTCGCCGCCATCGAGAGCGGCGTCAGCATCCAGGGCCCGGCCGGCACCGTGACGCTGGACCCCAAGACCCACCACGCCATCCTGGACATCAACGTGATGGAGGTGAAGGGCCAGAAGCTCACCATCAAGCAGCAGTTCAAGGCGCGCCCGCCGGCCGACACGGCGCAGAGCTGCGATCTGTCGAAGAACCCCGACGACAACAAGCAGTACGAGGTGAAGATTTGACCCACCCCCTACGGCCTTCGGCCGCCCCCTCAAGGGGGCGCCGCTGGCGGACCGGCAGAGCCGGTCCGCGGCGGCCGCTGGATGCGCCGTTGGCAAGGGTATTGCCTGAGCAATCGATCACAGCTTGAAGACTCGGACCCCACCGTGGACTACGCCGCCGTCGTCGCGCTCGAGATCCTGTACATGATCGCCTTCCTCGCGCTCACCAGCGCGGGGCTGGCGGTGGTGTTCGGGATGATGCGGGTCATCAACCTCGCCCACGGCGAGTTCGTGATGCTCGGCGGCTACACCACCATCGCCTGCGCGAAGGCGGGCGTGAACATCTACTTCGCGATGCTCGTGGTGGCACCGCTGGCGGTGGCCATCATCGGCCTGGTCGTCGAACGGCTCATCGTGCGCCACCTCTACGGCCGCATGATCGACACCATGCTCGCCACCTGGGGGCTTTCGCTGCTGCTGGTGGGCATCGTCACGCTGATCTTCGGCAACACCGCGGTCAGCGTGCCGGCGCCGATTCCGGGCTACCAGTTGGGCCAGTTCCAGATGGGCGGCTACAACCTCTTCATCATCGCGGTGGCCACGCTGCTGGTGCTGGCGCTGTGGCTGGTGCTGCGCTTCACGCGCGTGGGCCTGGTGGCGCGCGGCGCGATGCAGAGCGCCGACGTCGCCAGCTCGCTGGGCTACGACCCGAAGAGCGTGTACATGTGGACCTTCACCGCCGGTGCCGCGCTCTCGGGGCTGGCGGGCGGGGTGCTGGCGCCGCTCACCGGCCTCCTGCCTTCCAGCGGCGGCGCCTACATCGCCAAGGCCTTCATCACCGTCATCACCGGCGGCGCGGCGGTGATCGCCGGCACGCTGTCGAGCTCGGTCGTCTTCGGCACCATCAACCAGCTCGTCTCCTTCGGCTCCACGCCGGTGATCGGCGAGATCGCGATGCTCGCGCTCGCGGTCGTGCTGCTGCGGCTGATGCCGCAGGGCATCACCGGCCGCTTCTTCCGGAACTCGGCATGAGGGCCGACTTCGCGAGCGCCGGCCGCATGCGCTGGGGCTGGTTCATCGCCTGCGCGCTGGTGATGCTGCTGTTGCCGCTGGTGACGGAGACCAACACGCCCACGCTGCTGGCGATCTGGGCGCTGTTCGCGCTCTCGCTGGGCCTGATGTGGGGCTACGCCGGCATCCTGAGCTTCGGCCACGCGGCCTACTTCGGCCTCGGCGCCTACACCTACGCCATCACGGCGATGAACACCGGCGAGAGCACGGCCGGCGTGATCCTCGCCATCCTGCTGCCGGCCTTCGTGGCCGCGGTGATCGGCGCGATGATGTTCTACGGCCGCATCAGCGACGTCTACATGGGCGTCATCACGCTGGTGTTCGCGCTCATCCTCAACAAGTTCATGGGCGCCACGGCGGGCGACGCCTACCGCATCGGCGCCGCGCGGCTGGGCGGCTTCAACGGCATCCCGGCGTTCCCGGTGCTCAACGTGCCGGGCGACACCAGCCTGCAGATCTACGGCGCGGCGCTGTACTACGTGGTGGTGTTCTGCCTGCTCGCGTGTTACCTGCTTTCGCGCGCGGTGCTGGGCAGCGCCTTCGGGCGTTTGCTCATCGGCATCCGCGAGAACGAGGCGCGCGCCGAACTGCTGGGCTACAACGCGCCGGCCGCGAAGACCGCCATCTTCGCCCTCACGGCGGCGATGGCCGGGCTGGCGGGCTGCCTCTTCGCCTGCTGGGCCGAGATCGTGACGCCATCGCTCTTCGGGCTGGGGCAGTCGGTGGAAGTGATCATCTGGTGCGTGGCCGGCGGGCTGGGCACGCTGGTGGGTCCGATGGTGGGCGCGCTGCTGCTGGGTGCGCTGAAGCTGCTGCTGGGGCAGCAGACGCTGATCGACAACTCGCTCGTGCTGGGCGCCATCCTGATCCTCGTGGTGCTGCTGCTGCCGCGCGGGCTGGTGCCTTCGCTGATGAAGTGGCAGACGCGGCGCGAAGTCAGCTCCGCCGGCCGCGCGCGCGCCACCGCGCCGCGCCGCCGCCGGCCGCAACCGGCTTCCGAAGGACGATGAGCGAGCCGATCTGCGAGACGCGCGAGCTGTCGAAGCGCTTCGGCGGCGTGCTGGCGGTCAACAACGTCAACTTCACGCTGCACGAGAAGGAACTGCGCTGCCTGATCGGCCCCAACGGCGCCGGCAAGAGCACGCTGTTCCGCTGCCTCACCGGCCAGCACCGCGTCACCCATGCCGAAGGCCGCGTCTACATCCGCGGCCAGGACGTCACCGGCTGGCGGCCCTACGAGATCGTGCGCCTGGGCGTGGGCATCAAGACCCAGGTGCCTTCGGTGATGAACGGCCTCACGGTGTGGGAGAACCTGTGGCTGGCGGCCCGCCGCATCCACGGTGCCGAGAACACGCGCGCCGAGATCGACCGCGTGGTGGAGGTGCTGGGCCTGGGCGCCATCCTGCGCCGCCCGGTGGGCGAACTGGCCCACGGCCAGCGCCAGATCGTCGAGCTGGGCCTGGTGCTGGCGCAGCACCCGAAGCTGGTGCTGCTGGACGAACCCGCGGCCGGCATCACCGGCAGCGAGACCGAGCGCCTGGTCGAGATCATCCGCACCATCAACCGTGAAGCCGCCGTCGTGGTGGTGGACCACGACATGCACTTCGTGCGCATGCTGGGCGGCCGCGTCACCGTGCTGCACCAGGGCAGCGTGCTGATGGAAGGCAGCAGCGACCAGGTGCTGTCGGACGCGCGCGTGCGCGAGGTCTACATCGGGAACCGAGCCAAGTGAGCACGAGCGAAGCCGAGACCGAGGACGCCGAGCAAGCCGGCGCCGAGCGCCGCGCCGACCTGGTGCTGGACGTCGCCGACCTGCGCGCCGGCTACGGCCACGTGCCGGTGCTGCACGGCGTCTCGCTGCAGGTGCACGAAGGCGAGGCGATCGGCATCGTCGGCCACAACGGCATGGGCAAGACCACCTTGCTCAAGACGCTGATGGGCCTGCTGCCGGCCGCCGGCGGCCGCATCAGCCTGGACGGCGTGGACGTCACGCGCGCGGCGGCGCACCAGCGCGCGCTGATGGGCATCGGCTACGTGCCGCAGGGCCGCGGCATCCTGCCGGGACTGAGCGCGCTGGAGAACCTGCGCCTGGCCTGGCGTGCCGACAGCGGCGAGACCGAGGCGCAGGCGGTCGAACGCGTGGTCGACCAGTTCCCGCGCCTGCGCGAGATGCTCGACCGCCGCGGCGGCACGCTCTCCGGCGGCGAGCAGCAGATCCTGGCGCTGGCACGCGCGCTCGTGCCCAACCCCTGGCTGCTGCTGCTGGACGAGCCCAGCGAAGGCATCCAGCCTTCCATCGTGCAGGAGATCGGCGCCACGCTGGCCCAGCTGCGCAGCGAGCACCGGCTCTCGCTCGTCATCGTCGAGCAGAACCTGGACCTGGTGCTCGACGTGGCCGACCGCGTGCTCGTCATCGAGCGTGGCCGCGTGGTGCGCGAGATGGCGGCCGAAGGCCTGCGCGGCGGCGCCTTCGCCGAACTGCTGGGCATGGGCTCGGCGCGCATGACGCGGGTGCACGGCGCGCCGCCGCCCGCGGCACCGCGCGCCGGCGCCCACGTACCGGCCGCGCCGCCGCCTTCGGCGCCGCGCGCCGTCGAACCAAGACCCAAGCGAGACCACGCCGCGCCGCGCGCGGCCACCAGTGAGGCCGTCGGGCCGGGGGGAACCATGTCGACCGTCAAGCGACCGACCGTCGAGCAGCTGCACCAGATCGTGGACTCGCTGCACATGAGCATGTCCACGCGCGAGGTCGCGGACTATCTGGAGATCCTGGAAGGCACCTTCCAGGCCTACGACCGTCTCGCCCAGCTGCCCGACCACCTGCCGCCGGTGCGCTACCCGCGCACGCCGGGCGTGAAGCCCAGCGCGGCCGACAACCCGCTCAACGCCTGGGCCGTGAAGGCCGAGGTGCGCGGCGCCGCCCATGGCCCGCTGGCCGGCAAGCGCGTGGTGCTGAAGGACAACGTGTGCCTGGCCGGCGTGCCGATGATGAACGGCGCCTCGTCGCTCGAAGGCTACGTGCCCGACGTCGACGCCACCGTGGTCACGCGCATCCTCGACGCCGGCGGCACCATCGTCGGCAAGGCGCACTGCGAATACTTCTGCCTTTCCGGCGGCAGCCACACCTGCGCCGCCGGGCCGGTGCACAACCCCTATCGCTACGGCTACTCGGCCGGTGGCTCGTCTTCCGGTTCGGCCGCGCTGGTGGGTGCGGGCGAAGTGGAGATGGCGATCGGCGGCGACCAGGGCGGATCGATCCGCATGCCCGCCAGCTGGTGCGGCATCTATGGCATGAAGGGCACGCACGGCCTGGTGCCCTACACCGGCGTGATGCCGATCGAAGCCACCATCGACCACACCGGCCCGATGACGGCCACGGTGGCCGACAACGCGCTGCTGCTGGAGGTGATCGCCGGCGCCGACGGGCTGGACCCGCGCCAGTACAACCCGCGCGTCGACCGCTACACCGCGGCGCTGGGGCGCGGCGTGGCGGGGCTGCGCATCGGCGTGCTGCTGGAAGGCTTCAACCGGCCCGAGAGCGAGCCCGACGTGGACCGCTACGTGCGCCAGGCCGCCGACCGTTTCCGCCAGCTGGGCGCCACGGTGGAAGACGTCTCGGTGCCGATGCACCTGGACGGCCCCGCCATCTGGACCGCCATCGCCATCGAAGGCCTGCAGGCGCAGATGATGAACGGCAACGGCATGGGCTTCAACTGGCGCGGCCTGTACACCACCAGCCTGCTGGACGCGCATGCCGCCTGGCGCGCGCGCGCCAACGAACTCTCGCCTTCGCTCAAGCTGTGCATGATGGCCGGCGAGTACTTCATGCGCGACTACCGCGGCCACTTCTACGCCAAGGCGCAGAACCTGAGCCGCCTGCTCGCCAAACAGTACGACGACGCGCTCCAGAAGTACGACCTGCTGCTGCTGCCCACGCAGCCGATGAAGGCCACGCCCATTCCGCCCGCCGGCGCGCCCATCAAGCTGTGGGTGCAGCGCGCGCTGGAGATGGTGAACAACACCTGCCCCTTCGACGTGAGCGGCCACCCGGCGATGAGCATTCCCTGCGGCCTTTCGAACGGCCTGCCGGTGGGCCTGCAGCTGGTGGGGCGGCATTGGGCCGAGTCGACGATCTACCGGGCGGCGCACGCGTACGAGCAGTCCGGGGACTGGCGAACCTTCTGAGGTTGGTGGCGATGTCGGCATTCGGCCCATTGCAGTTGTTCGCGTGGCACTGCCTTCGTGCGAAGGCCGAGGCGGCAAAGCCGGCCCGGGGTGCCCCGCCGCGCGAGGGGTCGGCGGTCGGCGCTGCGCGCCGACTGCGCTGCGGTACTCGGATTTCCGGCCCGGCGGGCAACTCGCTTCGTTCGCTTCGC
>CAYVXO010000042.1:0-31841 GCA_964454485.1 uncultured Rubrivivax sp. | reverse complement strand
TCTCCATGCCCGACGTGGACACCATCTACAAGGTGCCGCGCGTGCTGCACGAGCAGGGCCTGGACGAGCTGATGTGCATGAAGCTGCAGCTGCTCACCCGGCCGGCCGACCTGAAGCGCTGGGACACCCTGGTGCAGGAAGTCGAGCACCCGCAGGCGAGCGTGAAGATCGCGATGTGCGGCAAGTACACCGATCTTTCCGACAGCTACAAGAGCCTGAACGAGGCGCTGCGCCACGCCGGCATCCACAACCACGCGCGGGTCGAGATCGAATACGTCGACGCCGAGACGCTGACGCCTTCCAACGCCTCGCAGCTGTCGCGCTACGACGCCATCCTGGTGCCGGGCGGCTTCGGCAAGCGCGGCATCGAAGGCAAGATCGTCGCCGCGCAGTACGCGCGCGAGCACCGCGTGCCCTACCTCGGCATCTGCCTGGGCATGCAGGTGGCCACCATCGAGTACGCGCGCCACGTGGCCGGGCTGGAGAACGCCAACAGCACCGAGTTCGAGCCCGCCACGCCGCACCCGGTGATCGCCCTCATCGAGGAATGGCAGGACCGCGACGGCAGCATCCAGAAGCGCAGCGCCAGCTCCGACCTGGGCGGCACCATGCGCCTGGGCGCGCAGAGCAGCGACGTCAAGGCGGGCACGCTGGCGCACAGGATTTACGGCCCGGTGGTCACCGAACGCCACCGCCACCGCTACGAAGCGAACGTGAACTACCTGGACCAGCTGCAGAAGGCGGGCCTCGTGATCAGCGCGCTCACGCAGCGCGAGAAGCTGACCGAGATCGTCGAGCTGCCGCAGGACCAGCACCCCTGGTTCATGGGCGTGCAGTTCCACCCCGAATTCAAGAGCACGCCCTGGGGCGGCCACCCGCTGTTCACCAGCTACGTGAAGGCGGCGCTGGAGCACCAGGCGCGCCGCGCCGAGCCGCCCGTGAAGGCGGTGGCCTGAGATGAAGCTCTGCGGTTTCGAGGCCGGCATCACCCGGCCCTTCTTCCTGATCGCGGGCCCTTGCGTGGTCGAAAGCGAACAGCTGCAGATGGACGTGGCCGGCCGGCTGAAGGAGATGACCGCCGCCCTCGGCATCCCCTTCATCTTCAAGAGCAGCTACGACAAGGCCAACCGCAGCAGCGGCAGCAGCTTCCGCGGCCCCGGCATGGACCGCGGCCTGGAGATCCTGGCCAAGGTGAAGCGCGAACTGAAGGTGCCGGTGCTGACCGACGTGCACACCGAAGCCGAGGTGCCCGCGGTGGCCGCGGTGGTCGACGTGCTGCAGACGCCGGCCTTCCTCTCGCGCCAGACCGACTTCATCCGCGCGGTGGCGCAGAGCGGCAAGCCGGTCAACATCAAGAAGGGCCAGTTCCTCGCGCCCCACGACATGAAGAACGTGATCGAGAAGGCCCGTGCCGCGGCGCGCGAGAAGGGCCTGAACGAAGACGCCTTCATGGCCTGCGAACGCGGCGTGAGCTTCGGCTACAACAACCTCGTCTCCGACATGCGCAGCCTGGCCATCATGCGCGAGACCGGCGCGCCGGTGGTCTTCGACGCCACCCACAGCGTGCAGCTGCCGGGCGGGCAAGGCACCAGCAGCGGCGGCCAGCGCGAGTTCGTGCCGGTGCTGGCGCGTGCCGCCATCGCGGTCGGCGTGGCCGGCGTCTTCATGGAAACGCACCCCGACCCCGCGAACGCACTCTCCGACGGCCCGAACGCGGTGCCGCTGAAGCACATGAAGGCGCTGCTGGAACAGCTGAAGTCGCTCGACGAAGTGGTCAAGCGCCAGCCCCTGCTCGAAAACGACTTCTCCTGCTGAGACACCGATGACAGCACCCGCCTACCTCATCGTCGAGATGAACATCTCGAACCCCGAGCAGTACAAGCAGTACATGGCCGCCGCCCCGGCCGCGGTGAAGGCCGCCGGCGGCGAATACCTGGTGCGCGGCGGCCGCCACGAGGCGCTGGAAGGCGACTGGCAGCCGCACCGCGTGGCGGTGCTGCGCTTCCCCAGCTACGAGGCCGCGAAGGCCTTCTACGAGGGCGACTACGGCACCAGGGTCAGGCCGATGCGCGCCGGCGCCACCGAATACTTCAACATGATCCTGGTCGAGGGCGTGCCGCCCCCGGTCTGATGAACCTACAACTCGAAAGGCAACCATGAGCGCCATCGTCGACATCGTCGGCCGAGAGATCCTCGACAGCCGCGGCAACCCCACCGTCGAATGCGACGTGCTGCTGGAAAGCGGCACCCTGGGCCGCGCGGCCGTGCCCTCGGGCGCTTCCACCGGCAGCCGCGAGGCGATCGAGCTGCGCGACGGCGACAAGTCGCGCTATGGCGGCAAGGGCGTGCTGCGAGCAGTGGAGCACATCAACACCGAGATCAGCGAAGCCGTGCTGGGCCTGGACGCTTCGGAACAGGCCTTCCTGGACAAGACCCTGATCGACCTCGACGGCACCGAGAACAAGAGCCGCCTGGGCGCCAACGCCACGCTGGCGGTGAGCATGGCCGTGGCACGCGCCGCGGCGGAAGAAAGCGGCCTGCCGCTGTACCGCTACTTCGGCGGCATGGGCCGCATGCAGCTGCCGGTGCCGATGATGAACGTCATCAACGGCGGCGCCCACGCCAACAACAACCTCGATCTGCAGGAGTTCATGATCCTGCCGCTGGGTGCTCCGAGCCTGCGCGAGGCGCTGCGCTACGGCGCCGAGGTGTTCCACGCGCTCAGGAAGATCATCGACGAGCGCGGCATGCCCACCTCGGTGGGCGACGAGGGCGGCTTCGCGCCCAACGTGCCCAGCCACGAAGCAGCGATCCAGCTCATCCTCGAGGCCATCGAAAAGGCCGGCTACCGCCCCGGCGAGCAGATCGCGATCGGCCTGGACTGCGCGGCCAGCGAGTTCTGCAAGGACGGCAAGTACCACCTCGAGGGCGAGGGCCTGGTGCTCGCCGCGGCCGAGTGGACCGACATCCTCGCCGCCTGGTGCGACAAGTACCCGATCGTCTCGATCGAGGACGGCATGCACGAGGGCGACTGGGACGGCTGGAAGATCCTCGCCGAGCGCCTGGGCAAGAAGGTGCAGCTGGTGGGCGACGACCTGTTCGTCACCAACACGAAGATCCTGGAGCGCGGCATCAGGGAAGGCGTCGCGAATTCGATCCTCATCAAGATCAACCAGATCGGTACCCTCACCGAGACCTTCTCCGCCATCGAGATGGCCAAGCGCGCCGGCTGGACGAACGTCATCAGCCACCGCAGCGGCGAGACGGAAGACAGCACCATCGCCGACATCGCGGTGGGCACCAACGCCGGCCAGATCAAGACCGGCTCCATGAGCCGCAGCGACCGCATCGCCAAGTACAACCAGCTGCTGCGCATCGAGGAAGACCTGGGCGACGTGGCCGGCTACCCGGGCCGCGCGGCGTTCTACAACCTCCGCTAGCCGGACGATGGGCTCGCGCTGGGTCACGCTCGTGCTCGCCGCCCTGTTCGTGGTGGTGCAGGGCGACCTGTGGCTCGGCCGCTTCAGCCTGCCTTCGGTCATGTCGCAGCGCTCGCAGCTCGAGACCCAGCGCGAAGCCAACGACAAGCTGCGCCAGCGCAACACCCGCCTCGCGGCCGAGGTGAGCGACCTGCGCGAAGGCCTCGAGATGGTCGAGGAGAAGGCGCGTGCCGAGCTCGGCATGGTCAAGCCCGACGAGATCCTGGTGCAGGTCACGGCGCCGAAGCCGTAGCGCAGGCTTGATCGACACGCTGCTCCAGGCCGCGAAGCCGGCCCTCGTGCCTGCGTTCTCGCTCCTCGGCAGCCCGGTCACCTGGCTGGAGGTGGTGGCCTTCGGGCTCTCGATCTGGATGGTGCTGGCCAACTTCAAGGTCAACCCGGTGGCCTGGCCGCTGGCCATCGTGAGCTCGACGCTGTACGCGCTGCTGTTCGCCGACAGCCGGCTCTACGGCGAGGCGAGCCTGCAGATCGTCTTCATCGTCGTCGCCTGCTGGGGCTGGTGGCAGTGGCTGCGCGGCACCGACGAGAGCGGCGCGAAGCTGCAGGTCCACCGCCTCGCGGCGCGCCAGCGCCGGGCCGTGGTCGCCGCCACGCTGGCGGGCTGGCCGCTGCTGGGCCTGCTGCTCGGGCGCCTGACCGACAGCGACGTGCCCTTCCTCGACGCACTGCCCACCGTCGGCAGCCTGGCCGGGCAGTTCCTGCTCGGCCGCAAGCTGATCGAAAACTGGGCCGTGTGGCTGGCGGTCAACGTCTTCAGCGTCGGCCTCTTCGCCTACAAGGCGCTGTGGCTCACGGTGCTGCTGTACGCGCTCTTCGCGCTGCTGTCGGTGCAGGGCTGGCGCGAATGGCGCAAGCTGGAAGGCCATGGCTGAAGCCCTCGTCGTCGCCATCGTCGGGGCCGAGAGCACCGGCAAGACCGCGCTCGCCGCCGCGCTGGCCGAGCGCGTGGCGGCCGAGACCGGCCTCGCCTGCACCTGGGTGCCCGAGCACCTGCGCCAGTGGTGCGACACGATGGGCCGCACGCCGCAGCGGCACGAGCAGGCGCTCATCGCCGCCGCCCAGCGCGAAGCGATCGAGGCCGCCGCGCGCACCCACCACCTGGTGCTGGCCGACACCACGCCGCTGATGACCGCGGTCTACAGCCGCATGGTCTTCGACGACGCCTCGCTCGTCGCCGAAGCCGCCGCCTGGCAGCGCCGCTGCGCGCTGACGCTCCTGACCGCGCTCGACCTGCCCTGGGTGGCCGACGGCCTGCAGCGCGACGGCCCGCACGTGCGCGCGCCCGTCGACGCGCTGATCCGCGAGGCGCTGGTCGCGCACGCGCTGCCCTGGTCGCTGGTGGGCGGCGCGGGCGAGGCGCGCATCGAGAACGCGCTCGACGCCATCGCCCCGCTGCTGCGCGCGCGCGAGACGCCGCGCCGCGGCCTCTTCACGCGCCTGGCCGACCGCAACGCGCAGGACAAGCCCTGGAGCTGCGAGCTGTGCGACGACCCGGCGTGCGAGCACCGGGTGCGTGAGCGCAGGCCTTCGATACCTGGCTGACGGAAATCTGTCCCTGGTCCGACGACGCAGACCACGGCGTCGGAGATCGAGTTCGGACTGCCGCACCGGCTGCAGTTCGATCTTTGCCAAATCCAGGTCGGCCCCTCGATCCGCTGGTCGCCAATGAAGCAGATGCACCTGGACTGCGCACCGCTGCGGGGCCTTTCGCAGCACTCCATGAAACTCGATGCCCATGTGATTTTTTGGCTGGGAGTTCCAGGCGGCGCGCAAAACGCCCCGAAACGGGGGGTCGAGTCCTTCCGCGGCGGCGCAGCAGCCCAGTACGATCTTTGGCCGCTCCACCCGGAAGACTCACGGAGGAAACCAGCATGGCCCAAGCCCGAACCGCAATCCTGATCGCCCTGCTCGCCGCCGGCACGTTGCCGGCGCTGGCCGCCAAGCCGAGCAACAAGTCCCAGTACGACGGCGTCGAGATCAAGGTCATCACGGATCGCACGTCCGACGGCCTGATGCAGCCGCTGTTCGAGGCCTTCGAACGCGACACCGGCATCGAGATCGACCCCGTCTTCCTGGACGAAGGCCTGATCGCGCGGATCGAGAGCCGGCCGACCGAAGCCGACGTGATCATCACCAAGGACGCCGAGCTGATCGAGCTGGCCAAGCGCAAGGGCCTGCTGGCGCCGCTGGAGTCGCCGCTGATCCAGAAGTCGATCCCGGCCTCGTTCCGCGACAAGGACGGCACCTACTTCGTCGACGCCTACCGCGTGCGCGGCATCATCGTCTCGAAGAACCGCGTGAAGCCGGGCGCGATCCAGACCTACGAGGACCTGGCCAAGCCCGAGTGGAACGGCAAGATCTGCACCCGCAGCGGCAAGCACGACTACAACATCGCCGCCTTCGACCAGATGGTGAAGGCCTGGGGCGACGACAAGGCCAGGCAGGTGATCTCCGGCATCGCGCGCAACCTGGCGCGCGCGCCCGAGGGCGACGACCGCGAGCAGGCGAAGGCCATCATGGAAGGCGTCTGCGACGTGGCGCTGCTCAACAGCTACTACTACCCGAAGATGTTCGAGCACAAGAGCCAGGTGCGCTGGGGCCAGGCCACCAAGTACGTGTTTCCGAACCAGAACGCCGACGGCGCCTTCGCGATGCGCTCGGCGGTGGCGCTCACGAAGTCGACCGAGAACCGCGGCGCCGCGCGCATGTTCGCCGAGTACATGGCGAGCGAGAAGGTGCAGCGCATGATCGTCGAGAAGACCAAGCAGTACTCGGTGCTGCCCAACGTGGCGCCGCACGCCTCGATGGTCAACATGGGCGCCGACCAGGGCATCAAGGGTGGCCGGCCGAAGATCAACTTCGTGAGCCTGGAAGGCATGGCCGACAAGCGCGCCGAGGTGATCCGTTTCGTCGAAGAGATCAAGTACGACAACGGCCCTTCCAAGTGACAGCCCGGTGACCCGCGTCGCGTGGCCGCGGACCGGGTCGCCGCAGGCGGCCTGGGCCTGCGCGGCGCTCGCGCTGCTGGCCGCGTTCTTCCCGCTCGCCTACCTGGTGGGCAGCGCGTTCGCCGAGCGCGCCGATTCGGCTGAGTGGCTGGCCCTCTGGGCCCGCGGCGGCCTGGCGCGCGAACTGGCGCAGACCGCCTGGGTGTGCGCCGTGGCCGCGGTCGCCACGCTCGCGGTGTCGGCGCCGCAGGCGGTGGCGGTGTCGCTCTACCGCTTCCGCGGCGCCGCGCTGGTCGACATGGCCGCGCTGGCGCCGATGCTGCTGGCGCCCTACGCCGCCGCTGGCGCCTGGGCCGGGCTGGACCTGGGGGCGTGGTCGCACGGCCCGTTGCCGATGGCGCTGCAGATCGCGTTCTCCTGCGCGCCCTGGTCCTACCTGGCGCTGCGGGTGGCGATCGCGCGGCTGCCGCCGGCACTGGGCGAAGCCGCCGCGGCGGCCGGGCTGGCGCGCGCGGCACGCGTGCGCCGCATCTGGCTGCCCCTGCTGGCCGCGCCGCTCGCGGCGGCGGCGCTGTTCGCGGCCGCGCGCGCCTTCGGCGACTACGGCACCGCCGAACGCAATGGCGCGCACACCTTCGGCATCGCCTTCCACGAACTCTGGAACGGCTCGCAGAGCGAAGGGGTCGCGGCCGCGGTGGCGTTGGCCGGCGCGCTGCCCGCGCTGCTTCTCACCTGGGCCACATCGGGGCGCGCACGCCGCCATCCGCCGCGCCAGGCCGCCGGCGCCACGGGTGCCGCGCCGTGGCGCAAGCCGGCGCTGCCGGCGCCCTGGGCGGCGGCACTCGCGGCCTGGACGCTGCTGTGCCTGCTGGCCGCCTTCGTCGTCCCCGAAGGCCAGTACGTGGACTGGGCGATCGACGGCCGCTGGATGGGCTGGCCGCGCGCATTGCGCGTGGTCGGCGACGCGCTCGCCACTTCCGGTGCCGTGGCGCTGCTGCTGGCCTTGGCCGCGGCCGCCGCCACCCTGCTGATGCGCCCCGGCGCGCGCGGCGCGCTGCCCGAGCGGCTGGTCTGGCTGCTGGCGGTGAACCTCTTCGTGCCGCCGATGGCACTGGCCCTGGCCTGGCTGGCCGCCACCGCCGACGGCTCGCTGCTCGCCTCCCTGCTGGGCCCGGCGCGCGACGGCAAGATCCCGGTGCTGCTGGCGCAGGCGGCCAAGCTCGCGCCCTTTGCGCTGCTGCCGGCGCTGGACCTGCTCTCGCGCGAGAACGAGTCGCTGCGCGACGCGCTGCGTGCCGCCGGCCTGGGCCCGGCGGCCGCCGCGCGCCACCTGCTGCGCATGGCCGCGCCGGCCATCGCGCTCGGCGCCGCGATGGCCTTCCTGGAGGCGGTGAAGGAACTCGAGGTGGCGATCACACTGCAGCACTTCGGCTACCAGAGCCCGGCGATCAAGATCCACCAGCTCGCGCGCTTCCATTCCGAATACGCCATCGCCAGCTGGGTGATGGTGTCCCAGGCCCTCATGCTGCCGGCGCTGCTGGCGCTGGGGATGTGGCTGCGCCGGCTCGACGCGCGCGGAGCGGGAATCCGATGAACACGACACCCTTCCTGCGTGCGCAGGGCCTGGCCCTGGCCGGCCGGCTGGCCGGCGTCGACCTCGAATGGCCCCGCGGTTCCACGGTCGCGATCCTCGGCCCCTCGGGGTCCGGCAAGACGACGCTGCTGCGGCTGCTGGCCGGCTTCGAGGCCCCCGACGCCGGCTCGCTGGACCTCGACGGCCAGCGCGTCACCGAAGCCGGCCGCGTGCTGCTGCCGCCGGAGCGCCGCGCCATCGCCTTCGCCTTCCAGGAACCGGCGCTGATGCCGCACCTGGACGCGCTGGCCAACGTCGAACTCGGCCCGCCGGGGGCCGGCCGCCGCAGCGCCGCGGCCGCGGCGCTGGCCGACGTGGGCCTGCCCGGCTTCGAGCGCCGGCGCATCTGGCAGCTTTCGGGCGGCGAGGCACAGCGTGTGCAGCTGGCGCGCGTGATCGCCGCCGACGCGCGCCTGCTGCTGCTGGACGAGCCTTTCGCCAGCGTCGACCGCATGTGCCGAGCCGACCTGCTGCAGCGCATCGGCCCGGTGCTGAAGGCGCGCGCCCTCGAAGGCGGGGTCGCGCTGGTCACGCACGACCCGGCCGACGCGCTGGAACTGGCCGACACGACGGTGGTGATGAAGGCGGGCCGAGTCGTCGCCAGCGGCACCTTCGAGCGCCTGGCCGCGGGCGAGGCCGGCGAGTGGACCGCGCGCTTCCTGGCCGCCGGGCTGGCCGGCCGCGAGATCGCCTGATCAGTGCACCGAGCCGGTCGACGGCGGCTGGTCGGCCGCCGGCGCGAACATCTCGCCCACGTCGACCGCGTCGAAGCGGTACTGGCGGCCGCAGTACTCGCAACCCACCTCGACCACGCCGCGCTCGGCGACGAGGCTCTCGTTCTCCTCGCGCCCCAGCCCGCGCAGCATGTTGCGCACGCGCTCGCGCGAGCAGGTGCAGGCGAAGCGCGGCACCAGCGGCTCGAACACGCGCACGGTCTCTTCCCAGAACAGGCGGTGCAGCACCTTGGCCGGCTCCAGCGACAGCAGTTCCTCGCGCGTGAGCGTGGCCGCCAGCATGGCGATGCGGTTGAAGGACTCGCTGAGGCCGATCTCGTCCTCGTTGCGGCGGCCGGCCAGGTTGCCTTCGCCTTCGACCGGCAGGCGCTGGATCAGCAGCCCCGCGGCCACCTGGTCGTCGGCCGCGAGCACGAGCCGGGTGTCGAGCTGCTCGCTCTGCAGCATGTAGTGCTCCAGCACCTGGGCCACGTCCTGCAGCGGTTCCCGCTGGTCACCATGCAGCGGCACGATGCCCTGGTAGGGTTGCTGCCCCGGCAGCCGGTCCTTGGGGTCGAGCGTGATCGCGCAACGGCCCTGGCCGTTCACGTTGACCAGCGCCTCCAGGCGCGCCGATTCGTCCACCGGGCCCGACACGCTCGCCGTGGCGCGGAAGCTCAGTTCGGGCTGCACCTCGGCCACCGCCAGCTTCACCGGCCCGTCGCCGAAGATCTGCAGCACGAGGGCGCCGTTGAACTTGATGTTGGCCTGCATCAGCACGCCGGCGGCGGCCATTTCGCCGAGCAGCCGGCGCACCGGCGCCGGCTGAGGTTCGGCACGGCGCGAGAGCAGTTCGCGCCAGCTGCCGGTGAGCCGCACGAGCATGCCGCGCACCGGCTGGCCTTCGAAGAGGAACTTGACGAGTTCGGACATGCGCCGATTCTCGCCGCCCCTTCGAATTCCTTCAGAAGTCGTAGCGGCCGCTGATGCCGACGGTGCGCGGCCGCAGCGTGTAGACCGTGGCCACGCCCTGCACGCTCGGGCGCTGGATGATCTTGTCGTTGTTGGTCAGGTTCTTGACGAAGGCGGTGATCTCGAAGCCGGCGATCGTGAGGCCGCCGCTCAGGTCGGCGGTGGTGTAGGCAGGCTGCTCGTAGCCCCTGCTGGCGGGGTCCAGGTCGCCGCGGCTGGCGCCCACGCGCTGCAGGCCGCCGCGCACGAAGCCGTCGCCGATGCGGTATTCGGCGCCCAGGCTCGCGTTGTAGCGCGGCACGCCCTGGATGCGCCCGCCCTTGCGGGCCAGGGGCTGGTTGTTGTCGTCGAAGCCGAGGGCGGTGTTGTCCTCGGCGAAGACCGCCCGCGTCACGGAGCCCGAGGCCGACAGCGTCAGGCCCGCGCTCGCCTTGAAGCGGGTCTCGAACTCGAGGCCATAGCTCTTGGCGCGGCCGGCGTTGGTCTCGAAGTCGAAGCCGGCATTGGGCAGGTTCACGTCCTGCTGGATGTCCTTCCACGCGATGTAGAACAACGCCCCGCTGAAGGACAGGTTGCCATCCAGCAGGCGGCCCTTGTAGCCGGCCTCGTAGCTCCAGGCCGAATCCGGCTGGTAGGACGTCGGCACCGGACCCGACAGGCCCAGCGCGGCCAGGTCGGACCGTACCAGCGCGGTGTCGGGCACCGGTCGGTTGGCACTGCCCAGGCGGAAGCCCTTCGCGATGTTGCCGTAGACGGTGTTGTTCTTGTCCAGGTCCCAGTCGACGGCGAAGCGGGGCGTGTTCGCGCTGGCGCTGGAGTCGACCAGGGCCGTGCTCGCCCCGCCGGCGTAGTAGCGGTCGCCTTCGCGCGTGAAGTGCTGCCTGGCGCGCAGCACGCGCAGGCCGGCGATGAAGCGCAGCGTGTCGCTGGCATGCCAGGTGACTTCGCCGAAGAGCGAGTTCTGGCGGTCGTCGTAGTGGCGCGCGCTGTAGTAGCTGCTGTCGCCGAGGAAGGCGCCGGCGAAGGTATCGGGAATGTCGGCCGGATCCTCGATGTTCCTGCCGGCGGCGGTGAAGGCCGCGTTGATGCCGAAGATCGGTTCGTTGTCAAAGACCTCGGTCTTGGTCCGCGCGGAATACAGGCCGCCGATCCAGGTGAACGGCGTGCCGCCGCTCTGGTAGTCCTTGGAAGCCAGCCGAAGTTCCAGCGAGGTCTGGTTCACCTTGTTGTTCAGGTCCACCGCCGACGGCAGGAAGCCGACGACCCCACCCAGCGCCGGGTCGGTGATGATGCTGCCGATGTAGACCGAGTTGATGTAGGTGCCGTCCTGCCGGCGGTCGAACTTGCGCTTGTAGCCGCTCAGGATGCCGGTGAGGTCGCCGATCCCGACGTCGCCGTTGAGCGTGACGCTGGGCACGGTGAGCGTGTCGGTGCCGGGTTCGCGCACGATCTTGCTGGTCTGGAACTTCGCCAGCGGCGCACCGACGTTGGCGCTCTGGTAGTCGCCCACCGCTTCGTACCAGGCGTCGATGTCGCCGGTCTTGTAGCGCTGGTAGAAGAGCGCCGGCGTCAACGACCAGCCCGCGCCCAGCTGCGCCTTCAGCGCCAGCTTGGCGACGTTCCAGTCGGCGTCGTTGATGCCCTTCTCGATCACCTGCAGCGTGTTCACGTCGACGCGGTCGATGTAGCCGCTCTGGTGGCCGGTCTGCACGCCCACGCGCAGCGCCAGCGTGTCGCGCGACAGCGGCACGTTCACCACGCCCTGCAGCGTGTAGTTGGTGCCGCCGTGCGAGGTGCCGGACACCTCGCCGTAGGCGCCGCCTTCCAGCCGCGTCAGGTCGGGCTGCCTGCTGATGAACTTGATCGTGCCGCCCAGCGAGCTGGCGCCGTACAGCGTGCCCTGCGGGCCGCGCAGCACCTCGACGCGGTCGACGTCGAAGAAGCGCGGCTCGGCGGTACCCTGGCTGTAGATGTTGCGCGTGGTGAGCGAGACGTCGTCGAGGTAGATCGAGACCGTGGCCGACCCGGCCTGCGAGCTCACGCCGCGCAGCTGCAGCGTCGACAGGCCCGCGCCGGCGCCATTGGGCGTCGAGAACGCGAGATTCGGGATCACGCGCGAAAGGTCGCTGAAGTCGCCGACATGGCCGTCCTGCATCTGGTCGCCCGACATCGTGGACACCGACAGCGGCACCTCGCGGATGTCTTCCTTGCGCTTCTGCGACGTGATGGTCACGGTCTGCAGGCCGCCCTCGCTCTGGGCCAGGGCCTCGAAGGCGGTGGTGGCCAACAGGCCGGCGGCCAGGGCCACGGCAGTCTTCTTCATCGCGCGTCACTCCTCGCGTGTCGTTGAAGCCGCGCAGTATCGGGGCGAAGCGCGCGCCGTGGTGGCGGCTGTCGCACCGCCCCAACGTCGCCCCCAGGCGGTGCGGATAATCGGCCGCCATGGAACTGCGCCGCCGCGCCCTGGAGATCCTGCAGACCGCCGAGCCGGCGGCCAAGGCGGCGGCGGCGCGCGCGCTGGAACCGCTGCTGCGCGCGGGGCCGATCGACACCGGCGCCGTGCTGCAACCCGGCGGCCCGCTGCCGGGCCGGCCCGCGCGGCCGCGGCTGGTGGCGCCGGCTTCGCTGCCGCGCCGCACGCCCTTCACACCCGAAGGCCGCGCCGCGCTGCTGCACGCGGTGGCGCACATCGAGTTCAACGCCATCAACCTGGCGGCCGACGCCGCCTGGCGCTTTCCCGCCATGCCCGAAGCCTTCTACCGCGACTGGCTGCGCGTGGCGGCCGAGGAGGCGCTGCACTTCACGCTGCTGGCGGAGCACCTGGCCACGCTGGGCCACGCCTACGGCGACTTCGACGCCCACGACGGCCTGTGGGCCATGGCCGAGGCCACCGCGGGCGACCTCCTGGCGCGCATGGCACTGGTGCCGCGCACGCTGGAAGCGCGCGGCCTGGACGCCACGCCGCCGATGCAGGAACGCTTCCGCCGCGCCGGCGACGCGCGCGCGGTGGAGATCCTGGACGTGATCCTGCGCGACGAGATCGGCCATGTCGCCATCGGCAACCGCTGGTTCGGCTGGCTGTGCGCCGGGCGCGGGCTGGACCCGGTCGTGGCCTACGAAGAGCTGGCGGCACGCTACGGCGCACCGCGCCTGAAACCCCCGTTCAACCTGGCCGCGCGGCAAGCCGCCGGCTTCAGCGCGGCCGAGATCGCCGCACTCGAAGGCAGATCCGGCTCCGCCGGTCTGCCGGAACCCCCTCGGGGGGCGGGCCGGGACACCGGCCCGGCCCTCGGGGCTCACGGAGTGACCTGATGCGCATCCTCGTCGCCGGTTTCCAGCACGAGACCAACACCTTCGCGCCTTCCAAGGCCGACTGGGCCGCGTTCGAATCGGGCGCCGCCTACCCGGCCACGAAGCGCGGACCCGGCATGATCGAGCACCTGGCGCCGACCACGCAGCCGCTGGGCGGCTTCATCCGCGACGCGCGCGAGCGCGGCTGGGACCTCGTGCCTTCCATCTACGCCGGCGCGGTGCCTTCGGCCCACGTGACGAAGGACGCCTTCGAGCGCATCAGCGCCGCGCTGCTGGAAGACGCGCGCCGCGAACGCTTCGACGCCGTCTACCTGGACCTGCACGGCGCCGGCGTCGCCGAGCACGTGGACGACACCGAAGGCGAACTGCTCGAACGCCTGCGCGGCGTGGTCGGCCCCACGATGCCGGTGGTGGCCAGCCTGGACCTGCACGCCAACGTCACCGAACGCATGCTGCGCCACGCCACGGCGATGACGGCCTACCGCACCTACCCGCACGTGGACATGGCCGAGAGCGGCGCCCGCGCCGCGGCGCTGCTGGCGGTGGCGGCGGCGCGCGGCCCGTTCGCGACGCACTCGGTACGCCTGCCCTTCCTGCTGGCGCTGAACGCGCAGTGCACGATGATGGAGCCGGCCGCCGGCCTCTACGCCGACCTCGCGTCGCTCGAAGCGCAGAGCGGCGTGCACCTGAGTTTCGCGATGGGCTTCCCGGCGGCCGACTTCCCCGAATGCGGCCCGGTCGTCTTCGGCCACGGGCACGACGCCGAAGCGGTGCAGGCCAACGTGCAGGCGCTGGCCGAGAACGCCATCGCGCTGCGGCGCGAATGGGCGCTGGAGCTGCTGGCGCCGGCGGCGGCGGTGGAGCGTGCGCTGTCGCTCGCGGCTGACGCATCGAAGCCGGTGGTCATCGCCGACACGCAGGACAACCCCGGCGCCGGCGGCGATTCCAACACCACCGGCATGCTGCACGCACTGCTGGCGGCCGGTGCCGGCAAGCGCTTCCCGGGCCAGGTGGCGATGGGGCTGATGTTCGACCCCGCCGCGGCGGCCGCGGCGCGCGCGGCCGGCGTCGGCGCCGAGATCGATCTGAGCGTCGGCAAGTCCGTCACCACCTTCGACGGTGGCCGCAGCGACCCGCCGGTGAACGGCCGCTTCAAGGTCACCGCCGTCAGCGACGGCCGCGTGCCGCTGCACGGCCCCATGACAGCGGGCATGACCACGCAGCTGGGCGCGAGCGCCTGCGTGGAGATCGAAGGCGTGCGCATGCTCCTGGTGAGCGCGAAGACGCAGATGCTGGACCTGGACCTCTACCGCTTCCTGGGCGTGGAGCCGGCGGCGGCCAAGGTGCTGGTCAACAAGAGCTCGGTGCACTTCCGCGCCGCGTTCACGCCGGTGGCTTCGCACATCCTGGTGGCGCGTGCGCCGGGGCCGATGGCCGCCGACCCGGCCGACCTGCCGTGGAAGCACCTGCCGCCTTCGCTGGCACGCCGGCCCTAAACTCGCCCGCCATGAACAAGCTCTCGCGCCGCACTTCCTTCGCCCTGCTGCTGGGCACGCTGCTGGCCGCCGGCTGCAGCAAGACCGAACCGCCGGCTCCAGCCGCGCCCGCCGCCGCCGCGTCGGCCGCACCGGCCGCGCCCGCGGCCAAGGTCTACGTGGTCGGCACCGACGCCGCCTACGCCCCCTTCGAGAGCCAGAACGAGAAGGGCGAGATCGTCGGCTTCGACATCGACGTCGTGCGCGCCGTGGCGGCCAAGGCCGGTTTCGAGGTGAAGTTCGTCAACACGCCCTGGGAAGGCATCTTCAACGCGCTGGCGCAGGGCGATCGCGACATCGTCGTCTCCTCGGTGACCATCACGCCCGAACGCCGGCAGACGATGGACTTCAGCGCGCCCTACTTCGACGCCGTGCAGTACATCGTGGTGAAGGAAGACAGCAAGGTGGGTGCCTTCGCCGACCTGAAGCCGCTGAAGGTTGGCGTGCAGACCGGCACCACCGGCGACGAGGTGGTGAGCAAGCTGCAGGGCAAGGCCAGCACCGCCATCAAGCGCTTCGAGTCCACCCCGCTGGCGCTGAAGGAACTGGAAGCCGGCGGCGTGGACGCGGTGGTGGCCGACAACGGCGTCGTCACCCACTACGTGGCCAACAACCCGGGCGGCAGGTTCCGCACGGTCACGGATGCTGCCTTCGTGCCGGAGCAGTACGGCATCGCGGTGCGCAAGGGCAACGCCGAACTGCTGGCGAAGATCGACCAGGGCCTGGCCGCGATCCGCGCCGACGGCACCTACGACCGCATCTTCACGCAGTACTTCGGCGCCAAGAAGTAACCGCGCGGTGGACCTGCGCTGGGAGATCCTGGCCGGCTATGGTCCGCTGTTCGCCAGCGGCCTGCTGACCACGCTGGAGCTCACCGCGGTGGCCATCGTCTGCGGCCTGGCGCTGGGCGTGCTCTTCGGTCTGGTGAGCAGTTCGCGCGACGCGCCGCCGCCCCGGCAGCCGGCCGCGGCGCTGGCGCTGAAGGCAGCGCGCGTGCTGACCTCGGCCTACGTGGGCTTCTTCCGCGGCACGCCGCTGTTCGTGCAGATCCTGCTGGTGCACTTCGCGCTGATGCCCACGCTCGTGCACCCCGAACATGGCCTGCTGCTCTCGGGCGAGGCGGCGCGCGAGTTCCGCCAGGCGCATGGCGCCTTCCTCTCCGGCGGCGTTGCGCTGTCGCTCAACGCCGGTGCCTACATCAGCGAGATCTTCCGCGCCGGCATCCAGAGCATCGCGCGCGGCCAGACCCAGGCCGCCTCGAGCCTGGGCATGACGCACGCGCAGGCGATGCGCTTCATCGTGCTGCCGCAGGCCTTCCGGCGCATGGTGCCGGCGCTGGTGAACGAAGGCGTCACGCTGATCAAGGACTCGTCGCTCGTTTCGGCCATCGGCCTGGCCGAACTGGCGCTGGCGGCGCGCACGGTGGCCGGCGCCTATTCGCGCTACTGGGAGCCCTACCTCGCCATCTCCGCGGTGTATCTGGTGCTGACGCTGGTGCTGTCGCGGCTTGCGAAGCGGCTCGAAGCGCCGGCGCATCTGCGCTGAAATCAGGCGCCGAATTCACCCGCCGAAGAAGTAGCGCTTCAGGCCGGCGAGGATCATCTCCACCGCCACCGCGGTGAGCACCAGCCCCATCAGCTTCTCGATCGCGGCGACGACCGAGGCGCCGAGCAGCTTGCGCAGCCGGTCGGCCGCGAGCAGCACCGCGCCAGTGACGGCCATCGCGGCGGTGAGCGCGCCCATCCAGGCCAGCATGCGCTCGGGCTGGCGCGAAGCGAGCAGCAGCACGGTGGCCATCGCCGAAGGGCCGGCCATCAGCGGCACCGCGAGCGGGAAGATGAAGGGCTCGCGGCCGCTGCCGTCGGCCGCGTAGACCTCGCCGCCGCCGGCGAACACCATGCGGATGGCGATGATGAGCAGGATCACGCCGCCGGCCACTTCGAGTGACCGCTCCGAAAGCCGCATCAGCTGAAGGAAGCCCTGCCCCGCCACCATGAAGGCGGCCAGCACCGCGAAGGCGATCGCCACCTCGCGCAGCGCGACGATGCGGCGGCGCTCCGGCGCCACGTGGCGCAGCACCGAGATGAAGATGGGCAGGCTGCCGAAAGGGTCCAGCACCAGCAGCAGCAGCACGAAAGCCGAGAGGACGGAGTGATCCATGCGGCGGCGATTGTCGCCGCGCCCCGCCCTCTCAGCCTCTCAGCCTCTCAACCCAGCCGGGCCAGCGCGCGCGCGAAGGCCGCGACCGCGTCGTCGATCTGCCCGGCCGACACGACCAGCGGCGGCGCCAGCCGCACCACCGTGTGGTGGGTGTCCTTGGTGAGCACGCCCTCGGCCATCAGCGCTTCGCAGACGCGGCGCGCGGAGGCGAACGCGGGGTCGATCACCACGCCCACCAGCAGGCCGCGGCCGCGCACGTGCTGCACGGCCGGGTGGCGCAGGCCGCGCAGCGCGGTCATCAGCCTTTCGCCCTGCACGCGGGCGCGCTCGGCCAGGCCTTCTTCCTCCAGCACCGCCAGCGCCTCCAGGCCGACGGCGGCCGCCAACGGGTTGCCGCCGAAAGTGCTGCCGTGGTCGCCGGGGGTGAACTGCGCCATCACGTCCTCTCGCGCCAGGAAGGCGCTCACCGGCAGCAGGCCGCCGCCGAGCGCCTTGCCCAGCGTCAGTCCGTCGGGCTTCACGCCTTCGTGGTCGCAGGCCAGCCGCGCGCCGGTGCGGCCGAGGCCGGTCTGGATTTCGTCGCAGATCATGAGCACGCCCTTGCGGGTGCAGATCTCGCGCACCGCGCGCAGGTAGCCCGCCGGCGGCACCACGATGCCGGCCTCGCCCTGGATGGGCTCGACCAGGAAGGCGCAGGTCTCGGGCGTGATGGCCGCTTCCAGCGCCGCGGCGTCGCCGAAGGGCACGCGCTCGAAGCCGGGCGTGAAGGGGCCGAAGCCTTCGCGGTACTGCGCTTCGCTGGAGAAGCCGACGATGGTGGTGGTGCGGCCTGCGAAGTTGCCTTCGGCGACGAGGATGCGCGCGCGCCCCTCGGCGATGCCCTTCACCTTGTAGCCCCACTTGCGCGCCGCCTTGAGCGCCGTTTCCACCGCCTCGGCGCCGCTGTTCATCGGCAGCGCGCGGTCCTGTCCGGTGAGCGTGCACAGCCGCTCCAGGAACGGCCCCAGGCGGTCGCTGTGGAAGGCGCGCGAGGTCACGGCCAGGCGTTGCGCCTGCGCCGTCAGCGCCGCCACCAGACGCGGGTGGCCGTGGCCGAAGCTGACCGCCGAGTAGGCGCTCATCATGTCCAGGTAGCGGCGGCCGGCGGTGTCCCACAGCCAGGCGCCTTCGCCGCGTGTCAGCACCACCGGCAGCGGGTGGTAGTTGTGGGCGCCGTGGCGGTCTTCGAGCGCGATCGGGTCGGCGGCGCGGGCGGTGTCGGGCAGGCGGGCGTTCATGGCGACAGTGTGCCGGCGGTGGCGCGAAACAGGATTTCCACTTCGTTCACCGGAATTGACCATGCCGCAATAAGATTGCGTCCAAAGACGGGAATGCAGCATGCCGACCGACCTGGACGCCATCGACCGCAAGATCCTGGACGCGCTGCAGGCCGACGGCCGGCAAAGCAACGTCGACCTCGCGGCGCAGGTCCACCTGTCGCCGCCGCAGACGCTGCGCCGGGTGCGCGCGCTCGAAGAACGCGGCGTGCTGCGCGGCTACCGCGCGCTGGTGGCGCCCGAGGCGCTGGGCCTGGGCGTCACCGCCTACGTGAGCCTGAACATCCACGGCGGCGCGTTCGACCGCGTGCGCGACATCGAGGCCCGCATCCGCGACTTCCCGCAGATCCTGGAATGCCACACCGTCAGCGGCGACCACGACTACCTGCTGAAGGTGGTGGCGCGTGACCTGAAGGACCTGTCGCAGTTCCTCGCCGACCGGCTGATGCAGGTGCCGGGCGTGGACGACGTGCGCTCGATGATCTGCCTCGAGGAAGTCAAGGCGCTGGCGCCGCTGCCGACCGGCCCCTGACGCAGGCTCAGCCGCGCGGGTGGTGCTTCGAATGCAGCTGGCGCAGCCGCTCGCGCGCCACGTGGGTGTAGATGGTGGTGGTGCCGATGTCGGCGTGGCCCAGCAGCATCTGCACCGCGCGCAGGTCGGCGCCGTGGTTGAGCAGGTGGGTCGCGAAGGCGTGGCGCAGCGTGTGCGGCGACAGCGGCGCGGTGATGCCGGCCGCCTTCGCGTAACGCTTCACCAGGTTCCAGAACATCTGGCGCGTCATCGCCGCGCCGCGCACGGTGACGAAGAGCGCGTCGCTCGGCCGTCGCTGCAGGATGGCCGGGCGCGCTTCGGCCAGGTAGCGCTCGAGCCAGCCATGCGCTTCCTCGCCGAAGGGCACCAGGCGTTCCTTCGAGCCCTTGCCGGTGACGCGCAGCACGCCTTCCGAGAGGCCCAGGTGCACGCTCTTCATGCCCACCAGTTCGCTCACGCGCAGGCCGCTGGCATACATCAGTTCCAGCATCGTGCGGTCGCGCAGGCCCAGCGGCTGCGTGGTGTCGGGCGCGCCCAGCAGCGCTTCCACCTGCGCTTCCGAGAGCGTGCGCGGCACGCGCAGCGGCTGCTTCGCGGACAGCAGGCGCAGCGTGGGGTCGGCCTGCAGGCGCCCTTCGCGCAGTGCCCAGCGGAAGTAGCGCTTGAAGACGGTGAGCCGCCGGTTCGCGGTGGTGGCGCGCGTGGCGGCGTGGCGCTCGCCGATGTAGGCCAGCAGGTCCGATTCGCGCGACTCGTCGAGCGCGCGCCCGGCCTTCGCGGCCAGCCAGCCCGCGTACAGCGTCAGGTCGCGCCGGTAGGCCGCCAGCGTGAGCGCGGCCAAGCCGTCTTCCACCCAGAGGGCGTCGACGAAGCGGTCGATGGCGGCCTGGCTGTCGGCGCGCAGCGGCGGCGCTTCGTCGGCCAGCTCCAACTCAGTCGAGCGAGAGCTTGGCGGTCTCGACCACCTTCTTGTAGACCGCGTACTCGGCCTTGATCTGGGCCGCGAACTCGTCGGGGCTGTTGGCGATGACGATGGAGCCCGTGTCCTCGATGCGCTTCTTCACGTCGGGCAGCGCCACCGTGGCCTTGACGGCGGCGTTCACCTTGTCGACCACGTCCTTCGGCAGGCCCTTGGGGCCGTAGATGCCGTAGTAGGCCATGCGGTTCACCGGCTCCAGCCCCACTTCCTTGAAGGTGGGCACGTTGGGCAGCACCGCCAGCCGCGTGGGCGCGGCGACGACGATGGGAATGAGCCGCCCGTCCTTGATGAAGGGCAGCGCCGAAGGCAGGTTGTCGAAGATGATCTGCACCTGCCCGGCCACCGTGTCGTTGAGCGCCGGGCCGGCGCCGCGGTAGGGAATGTGCGTCATGAAGACGCCGGCCATGCTCTTGAAGAGTTCGGTCTGCAGGTGGCCGATGCCGCCGGTGCCGCTGCTGGAGTAGCTGTACTTGCCCGGGTTCTTCTTCAGCTCGGCGATGAAGCCCTTGTAGTCGCGCGCCGGAAAGCTGGGGTGCACCGCGATCACGTTGGGCGTGGCCGCGATGTTGGTGATGGGCGTGAAGTCGGTGAGCGGGTTGTACGGGATCTTCGGGTTGATGGCCGGGTTGGCCGCCGTCGTCGAGACGGTGGCCATGCCGAGCGAGTAGCCGTCGGGCGCCGACTTCGCGGTGTCGTTGGCGCCCACCGCGCCGCCACCGCCGGCCTTGTTCTCGACGATCATGGTCTGACCGAGCGCGGCGCCGATCTTCTCGGCCACCACGCGCGCGACGATGTCGGTGGTGCCGCCGGGCGCGAAGGGCACGACCAGCTTGACCGGCTTCGTCGGATAGCCCTGGGCCTGCACGGCCAGCGGGGCCAGCGACGCGGTCGCGATCAGCAGCAGGGGCAGCAGGCGTCTTCTCATGGCGGATCTGTCTCCGGGGTGGGGGCGGTGATGGCCGCGATTGTGATTCAAGCCGGCGGCTCGCCGAGCAGGCCCGCCTTGAGCTTCTTGTCGACCGGCTTGTCGCCCAGGAAGATGGACATCACCGCGGCGTAGAAGTCGGCACCCGGGATCGGCTCGCCCTGCGCCTTGCCGTTGTAGCTGAACACGAGTCCGCGCTCGGGCACGAAGTCGAGGTCGACCACGTCGCCCTTCTTCACCTTGCCGACCGCGCGCACCTGGGCGTTGAAGCGCTCGCGCCGCTCGGCCAGCCCGGCCTGCGCCGATTCGGGCATGTTGCGGCCGATGCCCTTGTCGATCGCCTTCACGAATTCCTCGGTGGGCGCTTCCATCATCATGCGCAGGCGGATGCGCTTGGCGCCCGCCATCGCCATCGCCTGCGCGGGCTCGGCGGCCTTCTGAGTCATGTAGAGCCCGGCGGCGTAGCCCTTGATCCAGGCCACCGCGCGCAGGCCCACGCCGTTGAGCAGCAGCTTGCTGCCGGCCACGCTGGCCTGGCCTTCGAAGGACTCGCCGGCGATGGTGAGCTGCGCAAACGCGGGCAGGGCCGCGGCGGCCAGGAAGGCGGCGATCAGGGTGCGGCGGATCATCGGCAAGGCTTCTCCATGGCGGTGGCGTCGGAACGCTTTGTACAACGCGCCGGCCCCGCCCGCCGCCGACGCGGCCGGCTGGCACACTCGGCGCCAAGATGCCCGACCTCCTGCTGCTGCTGCCGGACTTCACCCTCATCGCCTGCGGCTAGGTCATCTGCCGCCACACCCCGCTGGACCGCAAGGTCTGGGACGGCGCCGAGAAGCTGGTGTACTTCGTGCTGTTCCCGGCGCTGCTGTTCAGCTCGATCCTGCGCCACCCGCTCGCCCCCGGCGCGGTGGCACCGCTGGCCGCCAGCGGCGTGGCGGTGGTGGGCTGCGGCATCGTGCTGGCCTACGCCATCGGCCGCTGGCCCGGCGTGGACGCGCGGCTGCACGCCTCCGGCGCGCAGACCGCGTTCCGATTCAATTCCTACGTCTCGCTGGCGCTGGCCGAGCGGCTGGCCGGCACGCCGGGCGTGGCCTGGACGGCACTGCTGGTGGCGCTGTGCGTGCCGCTGTGCAACGTGGCCGCGGTGTGGCCGCTGGCGCGTCACGGCGGCCAGGGCTTCTGGCGCGAACTGGCGCGGAACCCGCTCATCCTGTCCACCGGCGCCGGGCTGCTGTTCAACCTGCTGGGGCTCAGGCTGCCCGAGCTGGCGACCACCACGCTCGGCCGCATCGGCAACGCGGCGCTGCCGCTGGGCCTGATGGCGGTCGGCGCCGGGCTGCGCATGGGCGCGCTGCGCGAAGCGCCGGGGCTGGCCGCTTCGCTGCTCGCGATCCGCCACGCGGTGCTGCCGGCGCTGGCGATCGCGCTCGCCGTCGGGCTGGCGCTGCCGCCGCCGCAGCAGGCCATCGTGGTCGCCTTCGCCGCCATGCCCACGGCCAGCAGCGCCTACGTGCTGGCCGCGCGCATGGGCGGCCACGGCGGCTACGTGGCCGGGCTGGTGACCTTGTCGACGCTGATCGGCATGGCCGGCCTGCCGCTGGCGCTGCTGGCGCTAGGGCTGGTGCGCGGCGGGGGCTGAGCGGCGGGCGAGCGCCCAGTCGATGTGCTCGCGCACCAGCGTGTCGGCGCCTTCGTGCGCGGCCGCGAGCGCCTGCGCGAGGGCGACGTCGCCGCTCGCCGCCCAGGCGTTGCCCAGCGCCACCGCCAGATTGCGCCGCCAGCGCTGCCAGCCGATGCGGCGGATCGCGCTGCCTTCGGTGCGGCGCAGGAACTCGGCCTCGTCCCATTGCCACAGCGCGAGCAGGGTCGCGCCGCCCAGGCCTTCGCGCGGGTCGAAGTCGGGCAAGGCGCTGCGCTGTGCGTACTTGTTCCACGGGCAGGCGAGCTGGCAGTCGTCGCAGCCGTAGATGCGGTTGCCCATCGGCGCGCGCAGCGGCTCGGGGATCGGGCCTTCGTGCTCGATGGTCAGGTAGCTGATGCAGCGCCGCGCGTCCAGCCGGTACGGCGCCACGATGGCCTGCGTGGGGCAGGCGTCCAGGCAGGCGCTGCAGCGGCCGCAGTGGTCTTCCACCGGCGGCGTGGGCGGCAGCGCCAGGTCGGTGAAGAGCTCGCCGAGGAAGAACATCGACCCGCCTTCGCGCGCCAGCGCCAGCGTGTGCTTGCCGCGCCAGCCCAGGCCGCTGCGCGCGGCCAGTTCCACTTCCAGCACCGGCGCCGAGTCGGTGAAGACGCGGTGGCCGAAGGGGCCGATCTCGGCGGCCAGCCGGTCG
Source organism: uncultured Rubrivivax sp. (assembly GCA_964454485.1). Lineage (GTDB taxonomy): Bacteria > Pseudomonadota > Gammaproteobacteria > Burkholderiales > Burkholderiaceae_C > Rubrivivax. The sequence goes on along the minus strand of CAYVXO010000042.1, from coordinate 8,986 downwards.
GCCAGCAGTTGCAGGCGGCGCCGCAGCACCTTGTGGTAGTCGCGGCCGCGGGCGTAGACGGAGACCACGGCCTCGCCCGGCTCGGTGAGCCGGCGCGTCTCGTGCGCGGCCCAGTCGGCCGGGGCGTCGCGCGGCAGGTAGTCCATGCGCGCGCTGATCACCGAGAGCGTGCCCGGCACCAGTTCGGCCGGCCGCGCGCGCTTCTTGCCGTGCGCGGCCATGTAGCCCATCGTGCCGTGGCAGCCTTCGGACAGCCATGCCGCGAGGCCGGGTTCCGCGCCCGCCAGGTCGACCCCGCCCACACCGATCTGGGAGAATCCCAGCTCGTGCGCCCACTCCCGCAATCGCTGCACGAGCGCGAGGCCGTCCGCGTGACCGATAGCCCGTTGCTGCCCGCGCATGCGCCGATTCTAGAAACCCGTTCGCTCGCCTGGCCCGACGAGGCCGCCTGCGCCGCCACCGCCGCCGCGCTGGCGCGCCACGCCGGGCTGCGCGACGCCTGCGTCGAGCTCTGCGGCCCGCTGGGCGCGGGCAAGACCACCTTCGCGCGTCATCTGCTGCGCGCCCTGGGCGTTCAAGGGCGGGTGAAGAGCCCCAGCTACGCCATCGTCGAGCACTACGCCCTGCCCGGCCTTGCGGTCTCGCACTTCGACTTCTACCGCTTCGACGACCCGCACGAATGGGTCGACGCCGGCCTGCGCGACCTCTACGCGGCCCCGGGCCTGAAGCTCGCCGAGTGGCCCGAGAAGGCGGCCGGCCTGCTGCCCCTGCCCGACCTGCGCGTGACCATCGCGCCGGGCGAAGGCGAAGCACGGCGGGTGACCCTCGAAGCCTTCAGCGCGCGCGGCCGCGCCCTGTTGGAATGAATCACCCCCTACGCGCTTCGCGCGCCCCCTCGAGGGGGCACCGCCGGCAGTCCGGCAAAGCCGGTCTGCGGCGGTTGCTGGATGCGCCTGCGGTCAACGGGTCGCGGGTGGCGCTTGCCGAGGTCAACTGAGATGCAGCGCGAACGCCGCGCCGCGCTGCGCTCGATGGGCGCGTTGGCGCTCGTGCTGGCGCCGCCGCTGGTGGCACGCGCCGCCGGCATCGTGGCGGTGCGCGTGTGGCCGGCGGCCGATTACACGCGCGTCACGATCGAGAGCGACGAGGCCCTGAACGCACGCCACTTCGTCGCCGACGGTCCGGTGCGGCTGGTGGTCGACATCGACGGACTCGAGCTCAGCCCCGCGCTGCGCGAGCTGGTCGGCAAGGTCCGCCCCGACGACCCCTTCATCGCCGGCGTGCGCGTGGGCCAGTACCAGCCACGGGTGGTGCGCCTGGTGCTGGACCTGAAGCAGGCGGTCGCGCCGCAGCAGTCGCAGCTGGCGCCGGTGGCCGCCTACAGGCACCGGCTGGTGTTCGACCTCTACCCCACCGAGGCGCCGGACCCGCTGCTCTCGCTCATCCGCGACAAGGAAGCGAACGAGGCACGCGCCACCAAGGCGGTGCAGGACGCGCTGGGCGAGCTGATGGCGCGCGTCGACCGCCCGGCGGCGCCGCCGGCCGGCCCGCCCGCTTCGGCGCCGGTGCTGCAGACGCCGGCGCAGCACCCCGCTGCACCGCCCACCGAAGCCGAGAAGCTGCGCGCCGACCGGCTGGTGATCGTCGCGCTCGACCCCGGCCACGGCGGCGAGGACCCCGGCGCCACCGGCCCTTCGGGCCTGCGCGAGAAGGACGTCGTGCTCGCCATCGGCCTGGCGCTGAAGGAGAAGCTGGACGCGGTGCCCGGCATGCGCGCGATGCTCACGCGCGACGGCGACTTCTTCGTGCCGCTGGCCGACCGCGTGAAGAAGGCGCGCCGCGTGCAGGCCGACCTGTTCGTCTCGATCCACGCCGACGCCTTCTTCAAGCCCGAGGCGCGCGGCGCCAGCGTGTTCGCGCTGTCCACGCGCGGCGCCTCCAGCAGCGCGGCGCGCTGGATGGCCGAGCGCGAGAACGCGGCCGACATCGTGGGCGGCGCCAGCCCGGCCAAGCTGAAGGACGCGCAGGTGCTGCGCGCGATGCTGGACATGAGCACCACGGCGCAGATCAAGGACAGCCTCAAGCTGGGCAACGAGGTGCTCTCGCGCATCGGCAAGGTCGGCCAGCTGCACAAGGGCAGCGTCGAGCAGGCCGGCTTCGCGGTGCTGAAGGCGCCCGACATCCCCAGCATCCTGGTCGAGACGGCCTTCATCTCCAACCCGCAGGAGGAAGACCGCCTGCGCGACCCCGATTACCGCGCGAAGCTGGTCGAAGCGCTGGCCGGCGGCATTCGCCGCTATTTCGCGAAGAACCCGCCGCTGGCGAGGAACCGTACGCTATGAAGAGTCTCGCCATCGGCCTGCTGGCCGCCGCGGCGCTGCACGCCGGCGCCGCCCCCGCACCCTGCCCCGCCGGCCTGCCCGAAGGCACGCGCTGCGCCAGCGGCCGCGACGAAGCAGGCGCCTTCTGGTGGGCCGCGGTGCCGAAGGACTGGGACCGCCACGTGCTGGTGCTGCACGCGCACGGCGGGCCCGAACTGGGCCCGCCGAAGGCCGAACGCAGCGCCGAGGACCTGCAGCGCTGGAAGGTGATGGTGCGCGCTGGCTGGGCCTGGGCCGGTTCCACCTACCGCCAGGGCGGTGTCGTCGTGCACGCGGCGGCCGAGGACACCGAGCGCCTGCGCAAGCGCTTCGCGGAGGAATTCGGCGCGCCGCGATTCACGCTGCTGCACGGCCAGAGCTGGGGTGCCAGCGTGGCCGCCACCGCGGCCCAGCTGTACCCGCAGTCCTGGGACGCGGTGCTGCTCACCAGCGGCGTGCTCGGCGGCGGCTCGCGCAGCTACGACTTCCGGCTCGACCTGCGCGTGGTCTGGCAGGTGGTCTGCCACAACCACCCGCGGCCGGGCGAGACCGCCTACCCGCTCTGGCAGGGCCTGCCGCAGGGCGCGACGATGACGCGCGCCGAGCTCAACCGTCGTGTCGACGAATGCACCGGCCTCGGCCACCCCGCGGCCGAGCGCAGCGCCGAACAGCAGCAGCGGCTGAAGACGCTGCTCGACACGATCCGCATCCCCGAGCGCTCGCTCGCCGGCCACCTGGCCTGGGGCACCTTCCACTTCCAGGACATCGCCTGGAACCGCGCCGGCGGCCGCAGCGTGTTCGGCAACATGGGCGTGCAGTACCGCGGTTCGCCCGACGACGCGGCGCTCAACGAGAAGGTGCAGCGCTACCGCGCCGACCCCGCGGCGCGCGCCGCCTTCGCCGCCGACACCGACCCCACCGGCGACATCCGCCGGCCGGTGCTCACCGTGCATGCGATCGACGACCCTGTGGCCTTCGTCGAGCTGGAAAGCACCTGGGCCGAGACGATGGCCGCCGCCGGCCGCGCCGACCGCCTGGTGCAGACCTTCACCGACGACCACGAGCACAGCTACCTGAGCGACGTGCAGTACGTCGCCGCGGCGCAGAGCCTGGTGGCCTGGGCCGAAGGCGGCCCGAAGCCGACGCCCGACTCGGTGGCCGAACGCTGCGCTGCGCTGCAGCGGACCTGGGGCGCGGAATGCCGCTTCCGCCCGGACTACCGGCCGCCGCCGCTGGCCAGCCGGGTGCCGCCGCGTCAGCCCTGAGCGTCAGGGCGCGAGCGAAGGCTGCACGCGGCGCGCCTTCCAGGCGCCGTAGAGCACGAACACACCCGGGATCAGGATCATCGCCCAGATGATCTTGGAAAGGTGCTGCTGCACCCAGGGGACGTTGCCGAACAGGTAGCCGGCCATCGTGACGCTGCCCACCCACAGCACGGCGCCGGTGACGTCGAACAGCGTGAAGCGGCGGCGCGTCATCTGCGCCACCCCGGCGACGAAGGGCGCGAAGGTGCGCACGAAGGGCATGAAGCGGCCGGCGACGAGGGTGAAGCCGCCGTACTTCTCGTAGAAGGCATGGGTGCGGTCGAACGCCGCGCGGTTGAAGAAGCGGCTCGACTCCCAGCCGAAGACGCGCGGGCCGACGGCGCGCCCGATCGTGTAGTTGGTCTGGTTGCCCAGCACCGCCGCCGCCACCAGCAGCGCCAGCGTGAGCGGCAGGCTCATGAGGCCCAGGCCGCACAGCGCGCCCACCACGAACAGCATCGAGTCGCCGGGCAGGAAGGGCATCACGACGAGCCCGGTCTCCACGAATATGATGACGAAGAGCAAGGCGTAGACCCAACCGCCGTAGCCCAGCACGAACTGCCGCAGATGGACGTCCACGTGGAGGACGAAGTCGATCAGGAAAGCCGCGAACTGCATGGCGGCCGATTATCCGTGGCGCACGCTATGCTGCCGGGCAGATGACCCAGCCCCCGGAGATCGAGACCGCGACACGGCGCGAGCTGCTGCAGATCGCGCTGCACAACGCGGGCCGCAGCGTGCTGCTGCTGGTGCTGGCGGTGGGTTTCATCGCCTGGCTGGGCTGGGTCGACGGCCGCCGCGTGGCGGCCCTCGCGACCGCGCTGCTGGGCCTGGCGGTCGCGGGCTGGCGCTGGTGGATCTCGCGCCGCCATGCCGACACCACCGCGCTCGAGCCGGCGCAGATGGACCGCGTGGTGCACGCGCTGGAAGGCAACGCGGTGGGCGCCGGCCTGATGTGGGTGGTCGCCACCTCGACCATCTACCCGGCGCTCGGCGGCATGGACGCCACCGTCTACGTCGTCATCGTCTGCGGCTCGGTCGCGACGGCGGCCTTCTTCATGTCGATGGCGGGACGCTCGTTCCTGTGGCTGTCGACGCTGCAGCTGGGCGCGCTGGCGGTGGTGAGCCTGCTGTCGGCGCATGTGTACTCGGTGCCGCTGTCGGTGCTGGCCACGGTGTTCGGCATCACCATGTGGCGGGCGACGAAGGAGTTCCGCGAGGTGGCCGAGCGCAGCATCCGCCACGGCCTGGAGGCCGACGCGGCCAACGCGTCGCTGCAGCGCGCCAAGGAAGCGGCCGAGGCCGCCAACGTGGCGAAGTCGCAGTTCCTGGCCACCATGAGCCACGAGATCCGCACGCCGATGAACGGCGTGCTGGGCGCGCTGGACCTGCTGCGCACCACGCCGCTGGACGGCCGCCAGCGCAGGCTGGTGAAGACCGCCGCCGCCTCCGGCGAGTCGCTGATGGACATCCTCAACGACGTGCTGGACCACTCGAAGATCGAGGCCGGCAAGCTGCAGCTGTCGGCGACCCCGATGTCGCTGCACTCGGTGGCCGCGGCGGCGGCGGCGCTGTTCCGCGCCAACGGCGAAAGCCGCGGCATCACGGTGGGCCTGCAGGTCGAGCCCGACGTCGCCGACGCCGTGGTGGGCGACGCGCCGCGCCTGAAGCAGGTGCTGCTGAACCTGGTGGGCAACGGCGTCAAGTTCACCGAGCGCGGCAGCGTCAACCTGCGGCTGCTCGCACGCCCCGCGCCCGAAGGCCATTGCTGCGTGCGCTTCGAGGTCGAGGACACCGGCATCGGCATGCCGCCCGACGCGCTGGGCCACGTCTTCCAGCCCTTCCACCAGATCGACAGCACGCGCAGCCGGCTGCGCGGCGGCACCGGCCTCGGGCTGGCGATCAGCCAGCGCATCATCGAGGCGATGGGCGGCCACATCGACGTGAAGAGCGAACTGGGTCGCGGCTCCTGCTTCGGCTTCACGCTCACGCTGCCGCTGGCCAAGGTGACGCTGCCGCCGCCCACCGATTCCGGCTTCGTGCCGCTGGACACGCGCGAGACGCTCTCCGGCATCGTGCTGCTGGTGGAGGACAACATCGTCAACCGCCTCATCTGCGCCGAGATGCTGAAGTCGCTCGGCGTCGACGTCGTCGAGGCCGAGCACGGCGCGCAGGCGCTCGAGATGGTGGACCGGCAGCGCTTCGACCTCGTGCTGATGGACATCCAGATGCCCATCCTCGATGGCTACGCGGCGACCAAGCGCATGCGCGAACGCGAATCGCGCCTGCGCCTGCCGCGCGTGCCCATCGTCGCGCTCACCGCGAACGCCTTCGACGAGGACACCGTGCAGTCGCTGGCCGCCGGCATGGACGCCCACCTGGCCAAGCCCTACACGCGCGAGCAGCTGCGCGAACTGCTGCAGCAGTGGCTTTGACGGTCTAGCTGCCGGTGCGCCGGTCGGGCCCGCCACTGCGGCGGTCGCCGCCGCCGCCGGCCCGGCGGTCGCCGCCGGTGCGGCGCTCGCCCCAGATCGAATCCAGCTCCAGGCGCTTGATCTCCTCGACTGCGCCTTCGTCGGCGCCGCCGGCCTTGCGCGCCTGCGCGCGCGCCAGCCGCTCCATCAGTCGCAGGTCGCGGTCGGTCAGCTGCATCGCGGTCTCGGCCCAGTGGTCGACGATGGCCTGCAGCGTCTCCAGCTTCACCGGCGAGGCCAGCCGCTGCGCGTGCAGCGCCGCCAGCGTGCCGCGCAGGCGCGGGTCGACCTCGCGCACCACGCGCTCGATCGCCGCCTCGCCGGCGCCGTCGTCGACGACCACGTCGACCAGCCGGCGGCTCGCCAGTTCGTCGGCGCTGTACAGGCGGCCGGAGAGGATCATCTCGTTGGCGACCGCGAAGCCGGCCTTGCGGATCGTGAAGTCCCAGGCGCCCATGCCGGGGAACAGGTTGAACAGCACCTCGGGGAAGCCGGCCTGCGCGCTGCGCTCGAAGATGACCTTGTGGAAGGGCAGCACCGATTCGAGCCCGCCGCCCAGCGTGTCGCCCTGCACCAGCACGGTGGTGTGGATGCCGCGGCCGGCGGCGTTCTCCATCCACCAGACCAGGTCCACGCACATGCGGCCGTAGAGCTTGAGCGATTCGACGTCGCCGGCGCGCACCAGCAGCACGAACAGCGCCAGGTCGCCGCCGAAGTTGAAGACCTTGGGCACGTCCGAGGTCATCACGAAGTGGCGCACCAGGCCCGGGCTGGCGGCGATGTCGTCCAGCATCTGCTGCAGCTCGCTCATCGCGGCCAGGCTGTAGCACTGGATCGGCTTGACGCAGGTGCGCACGCGCAGCAGGCGCAGGTCCGAACTCCACTCGAGGCGGATCGTCTTGTAGGGCCGCCCCAGCAGCGCGGCGACCCCTGTGCGCTCCGGCGCGTTCATACCTTCTCGACGATGCGCGTGAAGTGGTGGAAATTGACCTGCACCGACTCGATGATCGCCGCCTGCGCCGCCTTGTCCTTCACCTGGTTGAGGATGAGGCGCAGGTCGGCCATGTGCTGGGCGTCCATCGTCGCGTGCGAGCCGATGAACGACACGCCGCGGTCGCCGTCGAGCAGCAGGGACTCGCGGATCGCGTCGGCGAACGGTCCGCCGTAGACCGAGGCGATGACCTCCAGCGCGTACAGCATGCCCAGCGCGGAGCAGGGGTGGCGGCGGTCGGCCGCCCAGTAGTTGTAGCCGTTGAGCGCCAGCGTGTCGGGGCCGGGCCGGTGCGCCACCGTGTCCGAAGCCGGCACGCCCACCGCTTCGAGGTCGTTGCGCACCCAGACCTCGTGGCCCTTCTCCTCCTGCATGTGCTCGTAGAGGAAGTAGCGCACCTCGGCGAACTCGTCGCCCAGCCGGCTGGCCGCGGCGGCGCACACCGGGTTGAAGTGCCAGACCACGTGGTACAGCTCCAGCAGCAGCCGGCGATACCGTTCGACGGCCATGCCGTCGCCCACCGCCGCCACCACCACCGGGTGGGTCTCGAAGGACCGCCGGTCTTCGTCGGTGGCGCTGACCAGCTCCGCGAAAAAGGGCAGCATGAATCTCCTCTGGCACACGTTCCCGCTGCAGCGGGTTTGAGCCGATTCTGAGGCCACTTCCTGGACGATGCCAACGAGAAGCGCGTTTCGTTGCGCTCCTACAATTCACCATGATGAGGTCATCCCTGACGTGAACGACCGCAGCGCGCCGGCCACGCGAAGACCCATCCGCGAACTGCCCGACCTGCTGGTGAGCCAGATCGCCGCCGGCGAGGTGGTCGAGCGCCCGGCCTCGGTGGTGCGCGAGCTGGTCGACAACGCGCTCGACGCCGGCGCGCGCCAGATCGTGGTGCGGCTGGCCGCCGGCGGCGTGCGTGCGATCACGGTCGAGGACGACGGTGCCGGCATCCCGGCGGCCGAGCTGCCGCTGGCGATCCGCCGCCACGCCACGAGCAAGATCGCGAGCCTGGCCGACCTGGAATCGGTCGGCACGATGGGCTTCCGCGGCGAGGCGCTGGCCGCCATCGCCTCGGTGGCCGAGCTCTCGCTCACCAGCCGCACCGCCGACGCGCCGCATGCCACGCGGCTCGACGCCGCCAGCGGCGAGATGCAGCCCGCCGCGCGCGCCACCGGCACCACGGTGGAGGTGCACGAGCTCTTCTACGCCACGCCGGCACGGCGCAAGTTCCTCAAGTCCGACGCCACCGAGATGGCGCACGCGCTGGACGCGGTGCGCCGCCACGCGCTCGCCCGGCCCGACGTCGGCTTTGCGGTCTGGCACGAAGGGCGGCTGGTCGCGCAGTGGCGCGCGGCGCCGCCCGCGCAGCGGCTGGCCGACGTGCTGGGCGCCGACTTCATGGCCGCCAGCCGGCCGCTGGCAGCCGCCGCCGGGCCGATGACGCTGCACGGCCGCGCCGGCCAGCCCGAGGCGGCGCGCGCACGCGCCGACTGCCAGTACCTGTTCGTCAACGGCCGCTTCGTGCGCGACCGCGTGCTCGCGCACGCCGTGCGCAGCGCCTACGAAGACCAGCTGCACGGCAGCCGGCAGCCGGCCTACGCGCTGTTCATCGCGATCGCGCCCGAGCTGGTCGACGTCAACGTGCACCCGACCAAGATCGAGGTGCGCTTCCGCGATTCACGCGCCGTGCACCAGGCGGTGCGCGCGGCGGTGGAAGACGCGCTGGCCACGCCGGGAGCGGTGGCCGCCGCCCCCGCGCCGGCGGTGGTGCCCGCTGCCTTCCGTGCGCCGGCACCCAGCCAGCCCGCGCTGGGGCTGGCCGCCGAGCCGGCGCCGCGCTGGGACGCCCGGCCG
>CAYVXO010000041.1:0-31989 GCA_964454485.1 uncultured Rubrivivax sp. | reverse complement strand
AGGAAGGCGGGAGCCTGACCCGGGCATCCCCGAAGGGGCCTTTGCCCCATGGCGGTCGAGAGCGCCAGCATCACCGGCGTCACGAAGACGAAGGTGGTCCGCACACCGGTGCCGTCGCCCGGCAGGAAGGCGATGGGCACCGCGCCCGCGAGCGCCAAGGCTCCCGGCGGGCGCCACTGCGGACCTGAAGCCGAAAGAGGCGGGGCCGAGGCCTGCCGGCGCGTCGCGGATTCAGAGGCGATAGAACTCGACCGCGTTCCGCCAGGCGATCCGTTCGTCGAGCGGCGGCGGCGTCCAGTCGCGGAACAGGCGCACGAGGTGCGGCGTGCAGGGCCGACCTCCGCCCGGCCGGGTATGAGGCCAATCGGAGCCCCACACCAGGCGTTCCGGTGCAGCTTCGATCAGCGCCTCGTGAACGGCTCTCGCGTCTTCATGGTCGGGGGCCATCTCGGAGATGTTGGCCACGCCCGACAACTTGACCCAGACCGGCCCGTCACGCATCAGCCGGGTCAGCGCGACGATGCCGTCATGGCCAGCTCCGAGGTGGGCGGGCGCGCGCCCCATGTGGTCGATCATCACCGGAACGCGTGACCGGGCCAGCCGCTCCGCCATCGAAGGCAGCAGCCGGCTGTCGGTGAACAGCTGCAGGTGCAGACCCCGGGCGGCCAGGCGCGGCTCCAGCGCGTTGAACGCCGCGAACGGCACGAAGCCGCCCATCGCCCGCGGATCGCCGGATTCGAAGTGCGCCATCCGCACGCCGCGCACGCCGGCGGCGACCAGCCCGTCGAGCTCGCGGTCCGTCGCGTCGGCGGCCACCGCGGCCACGCCCGCGACGCGGCCCTCGCCCTCCGCCAGCGCCTGCAGCAGCACGCGGTGGTCGGTGCCGTAGAAGCTCGGCTGCACCACCACGCCGTGCGTCACGCCCAGCGGGCCGAGCGTGTCGCGCCACTGCTGCAGCGACGCCGGCTCCGGCGTGTAGCTGCGGGCGGGCACCATCGGCGCCAGGTCCAGCGGTGCGACGACGTGGAAGTGGCAGTCGACGATGCCCATGCGGATCAATCGAGCGTGATCTTCGCTTCCTTCACGATGCGTGCGGTGCGGGCGATCTCGCTGCGGATGAACGCGGCGTACTCCGCCGGCGTGCCCGGCTTGACTTCGGCCCCCAGCCGGGCGAACTGCTCCTTCACGGCGGGCTGATCCAGCACCTTGTCGAGCGCCTGGTTCAGCCGCGTCGCGAGTTCCGGCGCTGCCTTGCCGGGCAGCACGAGACCCAGCGTCGTCGACGCGTCGAAGTTGGCGACACCGGCTTCCGCCAGCGTCGGCACGTCGGGCAGCAGCGGCGACCGCTTCGCCGTGGTCACGGCCAGAGGCCGCAGCTTGCCGCCCTGCACCAACGGCAGCACGGAGGAGAGCTGGTCGAAGTGGATGTCCACGTGGCCGCCGGCCAGGTCGGTGTTCGCCGGCGCGCTGCCCTTGTAGGGCACGTGCACGAACCGCGTGCCGGTCGCTTCCTGGAACAGTTCGCCGACGATGTGGTTGCCGCTGCCACTGCCGGCCGAGGCCATCGTCATCTCGCCCTTGCGCTGGCGCGCCAGGGCCAGCAACTCGGCGACCGACTTCACCGGCGACGAAGGGCCCACCACCAGCACCATCGGCACGCTGGCGATCAGGCCCACCGGCGTGAAGTCCTTGATCGGGTCGTACGGCAGCTTCGGGTACAGCGACGGCGCGGCAAGGTGGTTGACCGGCGACGCGATGCCGATCGTGCTGCCATCCGGCACCGCCTTCGCGACCGCGTCCAGCCCCAGCGTGCCGCCGGCGCCGGCCTTGTTCTCGACGATGACCGGCCGCCCCAGTTCCCTGGCCAGCTCGGGCGCCAGGATCCGGGCGCTCAGGTCCACGTTGCCGCCGGGCGGGAACGGCACGACGAGCTTGATGGGCCCGGTGCCCTGGGCCCCCTGGGCCAGCAACGACATCGGCAGCGCCACCAGCGCGGCCGCGAGAAGGCGACGGATTCCGTTCGACATCATGGCCATCACTCCGCCTTGAGGTTCAGTTCGCGTGCCACGCGCGTGTTCGATTCGATCTCGCGCGCAATCTGCTGGGCGAAGGCGTCGCCGCACACGCCGCCCGGCTCCAGCCCGGCACCGGCCAGCCGTTCGCGCACCGCCGGTGAGCGCGAGAACTCGGTGGCCTCGCGGGTCAGCACGCGCAGTACATCGGCCGGCGTGCCGGCGGGTGCGAGCAGCCCGTACCAGGTGTCGACGACGAAATCCTTGACGCCGGCCTCCTCGAACGTGGGCACGTCGGGCAGCAGCGCAGACCGCTGCCGCGACGCCACGGCCAGCGCCCTGAGCTTGCCCGACTTCAGGTGCGGCAGCACCGAGCCCACCGTGGCGAACGACAGATCCACCTGGCCGCCCAGCAGGTCCGTCACCGCGGGCGCTGCGCCCTTGTACGGCACATGGACCATGCTGGTGCCGGTGAGCTTGCTGAACTGCTCGGTGGCGAGGTGCGGCGAACTGCCCTGGCCGGGGGTCGCATAGGTCGCCGAGCCGGGCTTGGCCTTCACGCGGGCGAGGAACTCGGCCACGCTCTTGACGGGCATGGCCGGCCCGACGACCAGCACCGTTGCGCTGGTGGCCAGCGTGCAGATGGGCGCGAAGGACTTCGCCGCGTCGAACTTGATGCGGCTGGCGTAGAGCGCGGGAATCATCGTGTGGTTGGTCGCCGCACCCAGCAGCGTCAGCCCGTCGGCCTTGGCCGAAGCGACCGCCTCGGTGGCGAGCACTGCGTTCGCGCCGGGCTTGTTCTCCACGATGATGGGCTGGCCCAGGGGTTTCGCGGCATGGTCGGCGAACGCCCGCGCCACGATGTCGGAAGGTCCGCCGGCGGCGAAGCCGACGACCAGCTTGATGGGCTGGGTCGGGTAGGCGCCCGGCTGCGCCGTGGCGGTGCCGGCCAGCAGGGCCAGCGCGTAGAAGGCTTGTCTCATGGTGTCGTTCTCGGTAGGTTCTGCGGACGATGCAGCGGCAGCCCCGGTTGATCGAGCGCCGCGCGCAGCACGGTGCCGGTGACGGACTCGGTGCAGTACAGGGTCTTGCGCCCGGGCCCGCCGAACGCGACGTTGGTGAGCGACGTTCCCGCGCAGCTGCGCAACACGACCTCCGGCTCGGCGCGGCGGTTCAGCACCCAGGCGTAGCCCAGTCCGGGGTTGGCCACGATCACGCGGCCGGCCACGTCGACCGCCAGGCCGTCGGGGCCGCTCGGGCCGTACGACGTGAAGAAGGCGCCGACCTTGGAGACGCTGCCGTCGTCCAGCAGCGGCACGCGCCAGACCTGGTTGGCGCGCGTCACCGCCAGGTACAGCACACGTTCGTCGGGCGAGAGCGCCACGCCATTCGGGCTGGGCACGTTGGCCAGCAGCAGGTCCAGCTGCCCGCCGGGCCGCAGCCGGTAGAGCCTGCCGCTGGGATCGTGCAGCCCGGTCTGGCCCTGGTCGGTGAAGTACAGGTTGCCGAGGCTGTCGAAGACGAGGTCGTTGACGCCCTTGAAGCGCTCGCTGTTGCGCCGGTCGAGGAAGGGGCGCACCGCGCCGCTGCGCACGTCCACCGCCATCAGGCCGTTGCGGTAGTCGGTGACGACGAGCTCGCGCTCGTTCAGGAACTTCGCGCCGTTGGGCTCGCCGTCCCACTGGGCCACCAGTTCCCACTCGCCTTGCGGATCGATGCGGAAGATGCGGCCGAAGGGGATGTCGGTGACGTAGAGGTTGCCTTGGTCATCGAACACCGGCCCTTCGAGGAACGAGTCGGTCGGCTGCCCGCCGCGGTTGGCGTCGGCCCAGGCCGACCGAACGCCGGCGCGGCGGAAGCGATCCGGCAGGCGCGTGAACACCTCGGTCTCGCGCACCTGGGGCGCCTGCAGCAGCGTGATCATTGCCGTTCGAAGGCCGTGTTCGCCGCCACCTTGCCCCAGTAGTCGGTGCGTTCGTGCAGGTCCCGGGCGAAGGTGGCGGCGTCCCAGAACCCGGGTTCCGAGGCGATGCTCTCGGAGAAGGCCTTCATGTCGGCCGAGGCCATGGCGGTGGCCAGTTCCTTCTGCAGCCGGTCGACCACGGCCTGCGGCGTGCCCTTCGGTGCCCACAGACCGGTGAAGTTGATCAGCCCGAAGTTCTTCAGGCCGGCTTCGGTGAAAGTCGGCACGTCGGGCAGCGCGGCAAGCCGCTTGCTGCCGCTGACCGCCAGGATGCGCGCCTTGCCGCCCTTCACGTTGCCCATCACGCCGGGCGTGGAGGCGATCTGGAAGTCGATCGTGCCCGACAGCATCGCCATCGTCGCTTCGCCGGCGCCCTTGTAGGGCACGTGCATGAAGTGCACGCCGGCGGCGATGCCGAGCGCTTCGCTGACGAAGTGCGGCGTCGTGCCGGCACCGCCGGTGCCGTAGGTCAGCTTTTCCGGCTGCGCCTTGGCGGCGGCCAGCAGGTCGGCCAGGGTCTTGTACTTCGAGTCGGCCTTCACCACCACGCTCATCGGCGCGAAGACGTAGGCACCGACCGGCAGCAGGTCCTTCTCGTGGTCGAAGGGCAGCTTCTTGAAGATGTGCGGCAGCAGCGCGTAGGTGGTGTCGTTGGCCGCCAGCGTGTAGCCGTCGGCGGGCGATTGCACGACCGCGGCCAGGCCGATCGTGCCGGTCGCGCCCGCCTTGTTCTCGACGAAGAAGGTCTGGCCGGTCTGCTCCTGCAGCTTGGCGGCGATCTTGCGCGTGACCACGTCGACCGAACCGCCCGGTGCGTAAGGCACGACGATGCGCACCGGCTTGGCGGGCCAGGCCTGGGCCTGGGCCAGCGCCGAGGCGGTCAGGGCCAACGAAGCGATCAGCCAACGGGTTCGGTTCTTCATCGTGTCTCCAGGTTGTTCGAGGTTGCAGGGTCAGACGGTCGCGATCGGCGTCACGGGCGAGCCGACGGCGCCGGGCAGCCGCAAGGGCGGCGCGGTGAGCAGGAAGCGCGACCGACGCGCGGCGCGCAGCCAGCCGGCGAGTTCGGTCAGGTACCAGAGTTCGCCGAGGTGGATGCCGTTCTTGAAGAGGCAGTGCTCGTGCAACGGCAGACGCGGCTGGCGCAGGGGCTGGGGTCGCTGCAGCTTGGGCACCACGAGCTCGACCGCCGGGTTGTCCGCGACGAGGCAGGCCAGCCGCGTGTCGACGATCCAGTTCAGCAGGCGCTCGTCCCAGCCGTCGAGGCCGCTGCCGGTCTCGTGCAGGCGTTCCAGGTCGGGCTGGCGGTTCATCGCCAGCAGCGTGTCGGCGAAGCCGGTGTGCACGCACACCATGTCGCCGGGCTCGACCTCGACGGCATCGGCCTCGAGGATGCGCATCAGCGTGTCGTAGCCGACCGCCTGGCGCCTGCGGCCCAGGTGGTGCGCCAGGTCGATCAGCACGCCGCGGCCCTGCACGCCGTGCTCGGCCAGGCGCTCGATGCCCAGCGCACCGGCGCTTGGCGACGGGAATCGTGCGTGTGGTTCCGGCGCCGAAGCGTCTTCCACGGCAGGACGGATCTCCTCGCCGGCCCTGAAGCCGTTGTAGAACACCGCCTCGGCCACGCCGTCGCCGTCGGCGTCGAAGCGGCTGCCCACGTGCGCCAGGCTGTCCCACTGCGTGGAGTACTGCAGGCTCATCAGCACCAGATCGTCGTTGACGACGTCGGTGAGATCGGGGTCCTCGCTCGCGTACGACCAGCAGAAGCCCTGCTGGCCCGCGCTCTTGCCGTCGCGCGTGACGGCGTAGCGGCGGGGTGCGATGCGGCGCGGGCTCAGCGCCTGGCCGCCCGGCACGTCCAGCGGCAGGCTCAGGCAGAAGCTTCGGCCGTGCTTCACCTCGGCGATGCCCTGCAGCACCTTCGCGGGCGTCACCAGATTCATGCGGCCGCGCTGGTCGTCGGGACCGAACTCGCCCCAATGGCTGCCCGGCGGCGATCGCACCCAGCGCCGTGCCACCGCGGCCTCAGCCGTTCAGCACGGCCAGGGCGTTCTTCGCCGCGCCCACGCCCATCTTCACGTAGGCGTCGGCGGTGACGCCGCCGATGTGCGGGCTGAGCGTGATGCGCGGCTCGCCGTGGAAGGGGTGCGGCGCGCGCATCGGCTCGACGGCAAAGCTGTCGAGCCCGGCGCTGGCCACCTGGCCGCTGCGCACGGCCTCAAGCAGCGCGGCTTCGTCGATCAGCCCGCCGCGCGCCGTGTTGACGAC
This sequence comes from uncultured Rubrivivax sp., assembly GCA_964454485.1. Lineage (GTDB taxonomy): Bacteria > Pseudomonadota > Gammaproteobacteria > Burkholderiales > Burkholderiaceae_C > Rubrivivax. The sequence continues at coordinate 25,746 of CAYVXO010000041.1, read as the reverse complement.
GATGACGCCCCGCTTGCAGGCGGCCAGCGTCTGCGCGTTCAGCAGCTTCGCGTTGTCGGCCGTGAGCGGGCAGTGCAGCGAAAGGACGTCGGACTCGCGCCAGATCGTTGCCAGATCCACGCGCTGGATGTAGGGCGGCAGGTCCTTCGCATACGGGTCGAAACCCAGCACGCGCATGCCCATCGCTTCGGCCATGCGGGCGAAGCGCAGACCGATCGCGCCCAGGCCGACGAGGCCGACCGTGCGGCCTTCCAGCTCCACGCTCTTGTGGGTGGCCTTGTCCCAATGGCCGGCATGCATGCGCTCGTTGAGCAGCACCACCGACTTGGCGCAGGCGAGCAGCAGAGCCAGAGCGTGCTCGGCCACCGCCGCCGCATTGGCGCCGGCGGCCGCCACCACCTGGATGCCGCGCGCAGCGGCGGCGGCCTTGTCGATCGTGTCCGTGCCGCTGCCGTGCTTGGAGATGACCTTCAGGCTCGGTGCTGCCGCCATTGCCGCCGCACCTACCTTGCCGTAGCGCACGATGATGGCCACGGGATCGTGGTGCTGGCAGAGCGCGACGATGTCCTCGTCGGTCGGCGTCTTGCCCGCGTAGATCACCTCGTAGTCGCCGAGCAGCGCCAGCGCCTGTGGCGCGAGGTCGTTGCCGGTGACCAGGAACACGGGCTTCGTCGCGCTCACAGCGTCTCGCCTTCCCGGATGACGCCGGCAGCTCGCAACGCGGCGTCGAGCCAACCCGGGCGCAGCGCCTTGCGGCTGCGGATGTCGGCGATGCGCCTGGTCTCGGCGGCCACCTTCTCGGCGGCCAGCGGCAGCATCGCGGCCGCCTTCTCGCGCTCGATCACCGTGACGCCGTCGCCGTCGCCGACCACCAGGTCGCCGGGGCGGACCGTCACGCCGCCGATCGAGATCGGGTGGTTCAGCCGGCCGGCGATGTTCTTCGTCGGCCCGTTGGGGTTGAGGCCAGCCGCGTACATCGGGAAGCCCAGTGCGCGGATGGCTTCGGCGTCGCGCACCGCGCCGTCGATGACCACGGCCGCGACCCCCAGCGCCACCGCCTGCTGGCTCATGATCTCGCCCATCAGCGCACTGCTCAGGTCGCCCTTGCCGTCGACCAGGATCACGTCGCCGGGTTTGGCGACCGCCAGCGCGGCGTGGATCATCAGGTTGTCGCCCGGGCGCACCTCCACGGTCAGCGCCGGGCCGGCGAAGCGCATCGAAGGCGCCAGCGGCGCGATGCGGCCATGCAGCGCGCCGCGTCGGCCCGCCACGTCGGCGAGGATGGAAGACGGGAACCGGGCGGCCTGTTCGACGATGCCCGCGTCCACGCGCTCGAAGTCGCGGATCACGTCGGGCGATGCAGCGGCTTGACTCATGCGAATCTCCTTGGAACTTGAGTGGCGGGCCGCTCAGGGGCCCGGGCGCAGGACGGTCAGTCGACCTTGGCGCCGGAGTCCTTGACGACCTTGCCCCAGCGCGGGATCTCGTCCTTGATCAGCGCCGCGAACTGCTCGGGCGTGCCACCCGCGGGATCGGCGCCCTCGTCGCTGAGGCGCTTGTTCAATTCCGGCTGCTTCAGCGCCTTGTTGAATTCGGCATTGAGCTTCGCGATCGCCTCTTTCGGCGTTCCCGCCGGCGCCAGCAGCCCGAACCAGGTGACGGCGTCGAACCCCTTGTAGCCTGACTCGTTGATCGTCGGCACCTCGGGCAGGTCGTCCACGCGCTTGGCCGAGGTCACCGCCAATGCGCGCACCTTGCCCTGCTTGATGTGCCCGAGCATCGTGGGGACGGAGGCCATGTACAGGTCGACGTTGCCGCTGATGACGTCGGTCATCGCCTGCGACGCGCCCTTGTAGGGCACGTGCTGGGTCTTCACGCCGGCGGCCTTCTGGAACAGTTCGCTCGTCAGGTGCGCCACCGTGCCGTTGCCCGGCGAAGCGAAGTTGACCTGCCCGGGTTTCGCCTTGGCCGCGTTCACGGCGTCGGCGAGCGTCTTGTACGGCGTCGTCGCGCCCGTGACCATCACGAGCGGTGCATTGGCCAGCAGCACGATCGGCGCCAGGTCCTTCTGCGGGTCGTAGGGCAGCTTCGAGTACAGCGTCGGGTTGATCGCCAGGTTGCTCGACTGGCCGATCACGATCGTGTAGCCGTCGGCCGGCGCCTTCGCGACCGCGTCGACGCCGAGGTTGCCGCCCGCGCCGGGCTTGTTGTCGATGACGAAGGTCCAGCCCGTGGCCTTGGCGACGCGCTGGCTGGTCTCGCGGGCGATGATGTCGGTGCCGCCGCCCGGCGGGAAGGGCACGACGATGCGGATCGGCTTGGCGGGCCAGGCCTGGGCGAGAGCGCCGCCGCTCAGGCTGGCGGCGGCCAGCGCGAGGACGAAGCGTCGGGTCGGGTGCATGTTGTCTCCATTCGGGCCCTGCGCATCCCGTGGGACACGGGTGCTGGGTCTGGGCCGAGTATTGGAGTGCGCAGGCGTACAGTCCAATCAATACTTTCTTCCGATCCATCGACGGGACTTTTGCAATGGATCTGCGCGACCTCCGCTACTTCGAGACGATCGCCCAACTGCAGCACCTGGGGCGGGCCTCCACCCACCTGCACCGCACGCAGCCGGCCCTGACGAGCAGCATCCGGCGGCTGGAGGCCGACTGCGGCGCTGCGCTGTTCGAGAAGTCGGGGCGCGGCATCCGCCTGACCGAGGCCGGCAAGGTGCTGCTGAAGTGGGCCCAGCGGATGCGTTTCGACGTCGAGGACGCGAAGCGGGAACTGCAGTCCATCGGCGCCGGCCTTGCCGGGCACGTGCGCATCGGCATCGTGCCGACGGCGGCGCAGTTCATTCTGCCGGCCGTGGCCCGGCAGCTGCTGCTGGAGGCACCCGGGGTGACGCTGCGCACGGTCGTCGGCCTGATCGACACCCTGAAGCCGCAGCTGCGCGCGGGCGAACTCGACCTGATGGTCGGCACCGAGAGCGCGGCCGAGGCGGGATGGGTCTCCAAGGGTCTGGCGGAGGACATGATCGTGGTCGCGGCCGCGGATCGCCATCCGGTCTTCAAGTCGCGTCCGACCCTGAAGGACCTGGCGGGTTACGCATGGGCTCTGCAGCCCCCTGGTGCGCCGACCCGCGACTGGCTGGATCACACCTTCGACCGTGCAGGGCTGCCGAGGCCCCGCGTGCAGGTCGAGACGACGATGCTCTTGATGTTGCCGACGCTGATCGTGCAGACCGGCCTGCTGAGCTTCATCTCCCGCCACCACCTGCAGGGCAAGGCTCGGATCCCGGGGCTGAAGGAAGTCCCGGTCCGGGGAGCCGCGATGCGACGCCGGCTCGTCGTGACCTATCGCGCCAACAGCTTTCAGTCGCCGGCGGTGCGCAGGCTGTTGGAGCTGTTCGAGCAGTCCTCGGCGCAGGCGTGAGGCGACCCCACGACAGCTTTGGGGTGTGAAACGCCGAAGACCGCCAATGGCCGGGTCCTCTCGTTCGACCCTGCGCTCAAGGAACAGGCTCCGGCGTCTGCCGAAGACTGAAGCCCTGCGGTCCGTGAACGGCCAGTTGCGGAAACGGAATCTCGATGCCGTTGACGTCGAAGGCCACCTTCAGCCGGCGCAGATACTCGCGCCGCACGGCCCATTGCTCGAGCGGCGCCACCCGGAAGCGGCCGCGCAGGATGATGGCCGAGTCGTCCCAGCGTTCGACGCCTGCCAGTTCGAAGGGGTCCAGGATGCGGTGGCCGTACTCGGCGTCTTCGCGGAGACGTTCCGCCACCTCGCGCATGACCTGCATCACGCGGTCCAGGTCCTCGCGGTAGGCCACGCCGACGTCGATGACCGCCTGCGCATGGCCACGGCTCATGTTGACCACGGCCGCGATCTGCCCGTTCGGCACGAAGTGCACGTTGCCGTCGTAGTCGCGCAGGCGCACGTAGCGCAGCGTGATCTCCTCGACGAGGCCGCCATGCTCGCCGAGCCTGACCACGTCGCCCTGCCGGATCTGGTTCTCCAGCAGCAGGAAGAAGCCGGTGAAGTAGTCCTTCACGAGACTCTGCGCGCCGAAGCCGACGGCCAGCCCCACGACACCGGCGGCGCCCAGGATCGGCGCCACGGAGATGCCGATCTCCGACAGCACCAGGACGCCCGCGATCAGCGAGATGACCACCGCCACCAGGTAGCGGAACACGCGGCCCAGCGTCTCGGCGCGCTTGACCGCCTCGCGGTCGTCCATGCGCTGGGCGATCTGCTGCCGGAACCGGCGGATCAGGCCCTGCAGCACGGCGGTGGCGATCCAGGCCGCCACGACGATGGCGCCTATGCGCAGCGCCGTGAACGCGAAGGCGCGGGCGTCGCCGAGATAGTCGCGCGCGAGGCCGATCCAGTCGGTGCTCATGCGCGGCTCAGACGACGTCGTCCCAGGGCCGCGACAGGCGCACCGCCCCGTTGACCACGCCGACCATCGAATAGGTCTGCGGGAAGTTGCCCCACAGTTCCCGCGTCGCGGGCACCACGTCCTCGGACAGCAGGCCCAGCGGGTTGCGGCACGCGAGCATGACCTCGAAGATCTCGCGCGCCTCGGCGACGCGCCCGATGCGCGCCAGCGCGTCGATGCGCCAGAACGCGCACACGTTGAAGGCGGTCTGCGGCACCCCGAAGTCGTCGGCCTCCTCGTAGCGCCGCATGAACGGGCCGTCGCAGAGTTCGCGCTCCAGCGCCGCCAGGGTGCTGACGAAACGCGGGTCGAGCGGGTCGATGAAGCCGACCTCGGCCATCAGCAGCACGCTCGCGTCCAGGTGCTGGCCCTCGAAGCTCTCGACGAAGGCCTGGCGGCGTTCGTTCCAGGCGCTGCGCAGGATGCGTTCGCGGATCGCCACGGCCCGTTCGCTCCAATGCGTGGCGCGGCCCGGCAGCCCCAGCGCGACCGCCGCCTTCGCCAGGCGGTCGCACGCGGCCCAGCACATCAGCGACGAGGAGGTGTGCACGCGCGCCCGCGTGCGAAGCTCCCACATGCCGGCGTCGGGCTGGTCGTGCAGCGCCCAGGCCCGCTCGCCGACGCGTTCGAGGGCGCGGAAGTCGTCGAGGCCGGCGCGCCTGAACAGCCGCTGGTCGTGGAAGGCCTGCGCCGCACCGAGCACGATGTTGCCGTAGACGTCGTGCTGCTGGTGCTCGAAGGCCTGGTTGCCCACCCGCACCGGACCCATGCCCCGGTAGCCCGCCATCTCGGGTTCGATGCGTTCCGTGAGATCGCGTTCGAGGCCGATGCCGTACAGCGGCTGGATGTGGCCGCCGGCGCTTTCCCGCACCACGTCGTGCAGCCAGCGCAGGTAGTCCTCCATCGTCCCCACCTCGGCCAGCCCGTTCAGCGCCCGCACGACGAAGAAGGCGTCGCGCAGCCAGCAGTAGCGGTAGTCCCAGTTGCGCCCGCTGCCCGGCGCCTCCGGCAGGCTGGTCGTCATGGCCGCCACGATGGCGCCGGTCTCCTCGTACTGGCACAGCTTGAGCGTGATCGCGGCGCGGATCACGGCGTCCTGCCATTCCAGCGGCACGGCCAGGCGGCGTGTCCACTCGCGCCAGTGGCGGGTGGTGCCTTCCTCGAGCCAGCGCGCCGTCTCCTCGATCGCGCCGTCGAGCGTCTCGTCCGGGCCCAGCAGCAGGTTGATCGGCGTGTGAAGGGAGAACCAGGTCCGGTCGGCGATGTAGGTCAGCGGCGCGTCGGAGGTCAGGCGCAGCGTGAGCCCGGGCAGCACGAACCTCAGGTGGTTGCTGCCCCGGGTCATGGTCTGCACTTCGGACCGCCAGCCGCCGCTCGGGAGCACCGAGATCCTGATCCGGGGATGGCCGCTCAGCAGCCGCACCCGCCGGACGAGCTGGGCCGGACGGAACATGCGGCCGTGATGCGTGAACCGCGGCGCGAAGTCGACGATCTCGATCGCCTGGCCCTGGTCGTCGAAGAGCCGCGTGCGAAGCACGGCGGTGCCGGGGTCGTAGGCCTGCTCGCTGCGCGCCAGCGACTCGATCTCGATGCAGAAGCTGCCCGTGACGCTCGACTCGCGCTCGGCGCTGAGCAGGGCGTGGAACACCGGCGCGCTGTCGAAGCGGGGCATGCAGCACCAGGCCACGTGCCCGCGGCCGTCGATGAGCGCGCTCACCGCGCAGTTGCCGATCAGCGCCAGGTCGAGCGAGGCCGTCGGCAGGCTGCGATCGGCGCCGCTTCCTTTCGGCACCGGCACTTCCACATGCATAGCCACAAATATATACTGCCCGTCCCCACCTGGCGCAAGCAACCCCGACGCGCCATCGCCGGAACCCGCCAACGACCAAGGATCGACATGAGACGACCGATCGCCGGAGTCCGTCCGCGGGCCCGCGCCCGCTGATGGCGCTGCGCACGCTTCGACTGCAGCTGCGCTTCCTGCTGCCGCTGGCGGCGACGCTGATCGTCGCCGCCTATCTGGCCGTGCCGCTGATGGATCAGGTGACGCTGCGCTGGTTCAGCCGCGACCTCAACAGCCGGGGCATGCTGGTCGCGAATGCCCTGTCCGACTCGATCACCGATGCGCTGGCGTCGTCACGCCTGGCGCGCCTGAGGCCCCTGTTCGACCGCGCCGCGCAGGACGAACGCCTGTTCGCGCTGGGACTCTGCGGCCCTCAGGGCCAGCTGCTCGAAGCCACGGACCGCTTCCCGGCCAGCCTTTCCTGCGCCCAGGCGCTGCAGCTCTCCCGCGAAGCGGAGCCGCGCCTGGCGCTGGCCGGCGGTGCGGTCCACGTCGGCGTGCAGGACATCATCGGCAGCCCGTCTGCGGCAAGGCCCCGCCCGCCGGTCATCGACGAGCCCGCCGCCGCACGCCGCGCGGCGCAGGCGGCCGCGGCGGAAGCGGAACTCGAGGCCGCGAAGGCCGAATCCGCCGACGCCGGCCCGCACGTCGTCGCCAGGCTGGTGCTGCTGCACGACCTGAGCTTCATCGAACGCCGCAGCCAGGACACGCGGCGCTACCTGGTCGGCCTGATCGCGGCGCTCGGCGGGGTCATCGCGCTCATCACCGTCGTCGTCGCGCAGCTGAGCTGGCGCGGCTGGGTCAACGGCGTGCGCGCCATCATGCGCGGCGAAGGCCTTCTGAGTCCGATCCTGCCGGCCCCGCCGGAGCTGGCCCCTTTCGCCGCCGACCTGCGCGCCCGCCTGCGCGACCTGGAGGACGAATACCGCCGCTCGCAAGGCCCCGACGCCGAGTGGACGGCCGAGCGCCTGCGCGGCCTGCTGCGAACGCAGCTCAGCGGCGACCAGGTGATCGTGGTCTCCAACCGCGAGCCCTACATCCACGAGCGCGATGCCAGCGGCATCGTCGTCAAGCGTCCGGCCAGCGGCCTGGTCACGGCGGTCGAACCGGTGATGCGGGCCTGCTCCGGCACCTGGGTGGCGCACGGCAGCGGCGCCGCCGACCGTGAAGTGGTGGACGCGTCCGACCGCGTGCGGGTGCCGCCGGGGCAGGACGACTACTGGCTGCGCCGCATCTGGCTCACCGCCGAGGAGGAACAGGGCTACTACTACGGATTCGCGAACGAGGGCATGTGGCCGCTGTGCCACGTCGCGCACGTGCGGCCCGTCTTCCGCGAGTCCGACTGGGAGGCCTATCGCGCCGTCAACCAGCGCTTCGCCGACGCCGTCGTGGCCGAGGCGCGCAGCGAGGACCCCGTGGTGCTGGTGCAGGACTACCACTTCGCGCTGCTGCCCGCCATGGTGCGCGAGAGGCTTCCGCAGGCCACCATCCTGACGTTCTGGCACATCCCCTGGCCCAACCCGGAGTCCTTCGGCATCTGCCCCTGGCGGCGCGAGATCCTCGAAGGCATGCTGGGCAGCACCATCCTCGGCTTCCACACGCGCTTCCACTGCAAGAACTTCATCGAGACGGTGGACCGCTACCTCGAGGCCCGCATCGAGCACGAGCACTCGACGATCGCCTTCCAGGAGAAGGAGACCCTGGTCGAGAGCTATCCGATCTCGATCGAGTGGCCCTCCAGCGAGGTGTCTGCCGCGTGGCCCCCCGTGGCCGAGTGCCGCCGCCGGGTGATGGAAAGCCTGGGCCTCACGGGCGAGGTCTGCCTGGCCGTGGGCGTCGACCGCTTCGACTACACCAAGGGCATTCTCGAGCGGCTCAATGCGGTCGAGCGGCTGCTCGAGAAGTGGCCGCAATGGGTCGGGCGCTTCGTGTTCATCCAGGTGGCCGCACCGACGCGCAGCGCGCTGGAGGAGTACCGCAGCTTCCAGGAACGCATCCAGCGGGTGACCGAGCGGATCAACCTGCGTTTCGGCCGGCCGGGCTACCAGCCGGTGCACCTGCGGGCGCAGCACCACGAGCACGATGCGGTGACCGAACTCTTCCGCGCCGCCGACATCTGCGTCGTGACGAGCCTGCACGACGGCATGAACCTGGTCTGCAAGGAGTTCGTTGCCGCGCGCGACGACCTCCAGGGCGTGCTGGTGCTCAGCCGTTTCGCGGGCGCCGCGAGGGAACTCCCGGAAGCGCTGATCGTCAATCCGTACCACGTCGAGGAAACCGCCGACGCGCTGTACCGGGCGGCCACGATGCCGGCGGCCGAACAGCGTGAACGCATGGCCAGCCTGCGCAGCACGGTGCGCGAGTTCAACGTGTTCCGCTGGGCCGGGCGCATGCTGGCCGATGCGGGACGCTGGCGCCTGCGCGCGCGCATCGAGGCGCGCGTGCGCAGCCACCAGGCCGGCTGAAATCGGCCACCGGAGCGGTCAAGGATGCAGCATCTCTTCGGTCACGCCGGTGAAGCCGCGCTGGCGGCCACGATGGCGCGGCGCCCTCTGCTGGCGTTCGATTTCGACGGCACGTTGACGCCGATCGTCGCGCGGCCCGACGACGCGCGCCTGTCCCTGGCCGTGTCCACGCGGCTGGCGGCGCTGGCGGCTCGCCTGCCGCTGGCGATCGTCACGGGCCGTCGCCTCGACGACGTTCGCGGCCGCCTCGGCTTCGAGCCGCGCTTCATCGTCGGCAACCATGGTGCCGAGCCGGATGACATGCCGGCCGGGGGGTCGCTCGCCTCGGCTGCGCTGGCCGCACTCCGGCAGCGCCTGCAGGACAACCGCGCCGAACTGGTCGGGGCGGGGATCAGCGTCGAGGACAAGGGCATTTCGCTCGCCCTGCACTACCGGCTCTCGCGCACGCGGGCTCGCGCGCTGCAGGTCATCGCCGGCCTGCTGCGCGACCACGACCCGGAACTTCGCGTCTTCGGCGGCAAGCTGGTGGTGAACGTGGTGCCCGCTCATGCCCCGGACAAGGCCGAGGCCGTGCGCCGGCTGCTGCAGCGTTGCGGGGCCGGCTGCGCCTTCTTCGCCGGCGACGACATCAACGACGAGCCGGTCTTCGCTTCGGCGCCGGCCCACTGGCTGACGGTGCGGGTCGGCAGGGAAGATCCGAACTCACGCGCCATGTACTTCCTGGACAGCCCGGCCGAGATGCCGCTGCTGCTGGAGAAGATGACCGCGGCGCTCGACACCGCGGAGCGATCGGGACCGGCCGCTACATCTGGCTGAGCGGGATGGTCGCCCCTCGCTCGTCCGCGCCCAGCGCCTTGATGAGCACCGTGAGGTCCTGCTCCAGGCGCTCCAGCGTCTTCGGGTCCAGGCCGGCCAGCGCATCGGGCAGCACGCCCGTGAAAGGGCCCGGGGCACGACGCAGGACCCGCGTTCCGGCCGGCCGCACGTGCAGCATCACCGCGCGGCCGTCGCGCTCGTCCTTGCGCACCTCGATGAGGTCCCGCTCGGCGAGCGACTTCGCGAGGTTGCTGGCGGTCGGCTGGCGGACGTCGAGCGCACGCGCCAGGTCGTTGACGCCGATGCCCGGCCGGTCGCGGATCACGCTCAGGGCCCAGACCTGCGCACCTCCCACGCCCACCTGCTTCTCGACCTGCTGGAAGTGCGTCTTGACCGCGTTGAAGACGAGGCGGAACTGCCGCAGCACGCGAACGGCGGCCTCGGTGTCTTCGACGGAACGCTTCTGCACCTTCACCGCCCGTGGCCCGGCGGCTGCCTTTCGTGTGGCCATGGACTCGATGATAGGGCGCGTGCGCCGCACCCAAGAAGCAGGAGCCCCGCCTGCGCGGGGCTCCTGGAACGGGCCACGGTCGCCCGCCTGGCTCTGAGGAGACAACCAAGCGCGCTCAGTATATTTGTACCCATGCACTTCGGCAACCGACCCCCTCAGGTCCGGCAGGCCCGGGCTGTCATGCGGCGCCGTCGGGCTCCGCCGAACGCCGGTGGCGTTGCGCGGCCGACGCGGATGGCATGCGGGCGAGCACCTTGCGCAGGTCCTCACCGAGTTCCAGCAGGGTGTTCGTGTCGAGGGTCGAGAGGGCCGCTGCCAGCGGACCCGAGAAGACGCTTCGCGCCCTGGGCAGCAGCGACCGGCCTTCGTCGAGGACGAAGAGTTGCACGGTCCGCCGGTCGGATGCGCCCCGGCGACGCTCGATCAGGCCGCGTCCGCAAAGCGACTTCACCACGTTGCTGGCCGTCGGCTGGCACACGTCGAGGGCGCTCGCCAGCCTGGCGACGCCGATGCCGGGTTGGGCTTCGATGATGCTCAAGGCCCAGGCCTGCACGGCCCCGAGGCCGGCACCCGAATCCACCCTGTGGAACTGTTCCCGCACGGCGGCCAGCAGGATCCGGAACTGACGCAGCACCTGCCGGTGCCGTCGTGCCGGCCGGATGCGAACGCCGCCTGCGTCGCCGGCGGACGGCGCTACGGGTTGCGCGCGGCCGGCGGTGCCCTGGGCGCTCACCGGATCGGTCGCCATGCCGCGGCGGGTTCCGCAGGCGACGCGGGCGGCCGGTCGGTGGCCGTCGGCTCGCGAACGATCAGGACCGGAATCACCGAGCGCGTGATCAGGCGCGGGATGACGCTGCCGCCGAGCAGGCGCACGACCGCGTTGCGGCCCGCCGACCCGACCACGATGACCTGGCAGCCGGACTTGCGTGCAGCCTCGCAGATGCATTCGGCATCGTCGGCGCCGGCGCCGACCACGCATCGGCATGGCACGGCGGCCTGGCGCGCCACGGCTTCGGCCGCCGCCAGCAGGCGGTCCGCGTCCTGGCGCGCGGCGATCTCGAATTCGACCGCCGACAGGGTACCCGCCATGGGCATGTCGAGAACGGGTTCGACGACGTGCTGCAGGACCGAGCAGAACACGACTTCTGCGCCATGGATCCGCGCCAGCGCGACACCCTCCGCCACCGCATGTGGCGAACTCGGGCCGGCGTCGACGACGACGAGGATTCCTTCGTACATCTGCGCCCTCCAGTACCGGACCCGGCCGCAAGCTTCGGAGCAAGTCTATAGCTATCTATATAACAAATCAAAGACGCACGGCGGCGCTGAACCCGCAGGCGGCCATGGCCCGCGGGGCACGTGCGCTTCAGGCGTCCTGGCGCGCGGCCGATTCCTCCGCCAGGGCGCGGCCGGCGTCACCGGACAGGCGCAGCGCGAAGGCCGTGATCGGCGGCCCGATGGTTTCGAACACGGCCACTGCCGCGAGCACGATCGACGCGATCCGGCCGCCGAGTTCAGGCACCAGCTGGCTGGTGGTCTGGACCAGACCGATCGCCAGGCCGGCCATCGGCACGAGCAGCAGGCCCGACGAGAGCGCCACCCGGTGCGGCTGGCCGAATGCGCGCCCGCAGGTATAGGTGGCCCCCACCTTCGCGAGCACGCGCGCGAGCACGAAGGCACCCGCGACCGGTGCATACAGCAGGGTGTCGCGCAGGTGCAGGTTGGCGCCGGCGAAGACGAAGAGGATGACGAAGAACACGTCACCGCCGCCTCCGAAGTCGACCCTCGTCAACCGCGTGCGGCCCTGCAGCCAGCGGCAGGCGATGCCCAGCGCGAGACCGGCGAACAGCCCGGAGACCTTGAACGCCTGCGCCAGCCCCAGCGTCAGCATCACGGCGCCCACCACGAGCGCGAAGCGGAAGTGTTCCTCCTCGCGCCGGGTCAGGCGCGCGATCGAGGTGACCAGCCAGGCCACCAGGATGCTGATCACGACCGCGCCCAACGTCTGGTACAGCGGCAGCAGCAGCGAGGTGCCCAGCGAGAAGTTCCCGTGCATCAGCGCCACCGGCAGCGCCAGCGCGAACAACAGGAAGGAGAGCACGTTGTTGGCCGCGACGAGCGACTCGGCGCCATCGACGGTGGGTCCCTTGGCGTGCAACTCCTCGGCCACGTGGATCAGCACCGCCGGCGACGACGAGACGGCGATCGCCGCACCCAGCACGGCCACCACGGGCGGCGTGCCGATGAACAGGAGCAGCGCGATGATGGCGGCGAAGGTGCCGAGCCCCTCGACGAGGCTCGTCGTCAGCCACTGGCGGTCGCGCAGCGCCTTCACCGGGTGCAGCGAGGTGCCGAGCCTGAAGAGGATGAGTCCGAGCGCGATGTCGACCAGGACCCGCGCGTCGCCCAGCGCCTGCGCGGACAACAGGCCCGCGCCGCTGGGGCCGATCAGCAGGCCGACGAGCATGAAGCCGGTGATGGACGGCAGCCAGCGGACGCGCGCCGCGAGCAGCCCGCCCAGCACGCCAAACGCCAGCAGCAGGCCGAAGACGGCGAGCGAATTCGGCTGCGGCCAGGCGGTCGGCAGCACGCCCGCGGCCGTGTCCGTCATGCCGGAGGCCCGCGACGCGACGCCAGGCTACTTGGTGGGATAGACCAGGTCCGCGCGGCGGTTCTGCGCCCACGCCGCTTCGTCATGCCCCTGGGCCTTGGGTCGCTCTTCACCCCAGCTGATGGCCTCCATCTGGCTGCTCTTCGCGCCCAGCAGCTGAAGCGCGCGCGACACGGCTTCGGCCCGCTTCTGGCCCAGCGCCAGGTTGTACTCGGCGCTGCCGCGTTCGTCGGCGTTGCCCTCGATCTTGATGGCGACCCCCGGGTGCGAGGCCAGGTACTTGCCGTGGCGCTCGACCATGCCCTGGTAGTCGGCCTTGATCGAATAGTCGTCGAAGTCGAAGTAGACGCTGCGATCGCCGGCAAGGCTGCTCTTGGGGTCCAGGTATTCCGGCAGGGACACCGTGGCGATCGTGGAAGCCGTCGCCGGGCGGGGTGCCGGGGCCGGCGCGGGCGACGCCGCCATCGCCGGTGCCGCTGCAGGCGCCGGGGCCGGCTTCGCCGCCACCGGCGGTGCGACGGGGGTGCTGCTGCACGCCGCGAGCAGCAAGGTGGCCGCCAACATCGAACAGGACTTGACATTGAACACGCGTCGATCTCCTTGCGGTTCCCGCTCGCGCCGTTGCGAGGGCGGGTGAAACAGGCGACCGCGATCATAGCTCATGTACATTGATGCAAATACAAAGTGACGACGCCGACGGCGAGCCGGATGCGGCACTTAGAATGGTTCGATCGGATTTGGCCGCGTGATGTCCCCTCGCCGCGTCGGGTTTGTCCTCGTGATCCTGCTGGCGCTCGCCGATGCGATCGGTGCGGGCTATCTCTGGCTGCTCTGGCACGACCGCCCGGGCGCGCACGCACAGCAGGTCCGTGCGGATGCCCCGGCTCGCCCTTGAGCCCCATGGCGGGTCCGGAGGAAACGCCGCCCGCGCCTGAACGGGCACCGGGCGCCGCGCAGGCCCTGCTGCGGGCGGGCCGGGCATGGCTTCACGGCGGCTGGCGCGCGGTGCGCGACGTCGAACCCGACTTCTGGCGCAACCTCTTCAACGAGCTGTCCGCAGGCCGGCAGTGGGTGGATCGCGGCATCGTGCTGACCTATGCCGCCGCCACCGGCCTGCTCGTCGTCGGCTTCACGATGCTCGCCGAAGCCAGCAGCCATGCCTTCGCGCAGCTTCAGCGCTGGGCCCCGTACGGCCGCTGGCTGCCCTTGCTCTGGACGCCCGCGCTGACGGTCGCCGTGCTGTGGTGGACGCGGCGCTTCGTGCCGGGGGCGATGGGCTCGGGCATTCCCCAGGTGGTGCGGGCGCTCGAAGACGACCTCGACGCGGCGACGATGAGCCGGCTGGTCTCGCTGCGCCTGTCGCTTCAGAAGATCGGCCTGATCTCGACCGGCCTGCTGGCGGGCCTTTCGATCGGGCGCGAAGGGCCCACCGTGCAGATCGGCGCCGGCATCATGGTCCACGCGCGCCGCTGGCTCTCGCCGCGCGCCGGCGTCGACGCGCACGACCTGATCGTCGCCGGCGCGGCCGCCGGCATCGCCGCGGCCTTCAACACGCCGCTGGGCGGCATCGTGTTCGCGCTCGAGCAGCTCACCCGGCGGCGCGGCATGTCGCACAGCGCGCTCGTGATCTCCAGCATCGTTCTGGCCGGCCTGGTCGCGGTGTCGGTGTTCGGCAACCAGACCTACTTCGGCCGCCTGCCCGTGCAGCAGCTGTCGTGGCCGCTGTTCCTGCCGGGGCTGCTGGTCGCGCTGATCGCGGGGCTGGCTGGCGGCCTGTTCTCCCGCCTCGTCGTGGTGTCGCTGCGCGGCCTGCCGGACCGGCCGAGCCGCTGGCGGGCGGCCCATCCGTTCCGCTTCGCTGCCCTCTGCGCGTTCGCGGTCGCCGTCATCGGCATCGTCACCGACGGCGCGACGGCGGGTGCGGGCTACGCGCCGACGCGCGACATGCTCGAGGGCCACGCCGAGCTGCCCGGCATCTTCACGCTGCTGAAGTTCTGCGCCACCTGGCTGTCGGCCTGGACCGGCGTGCCGGCGGGGTTGTTCGCGCCTTCGCTGACGATCGGCGCCGGCATCGGTCACGACATCGGCGTGCTCGTCGGCGTGGGGCGTGAGGTCGCGATACCGCTGATCGCGCTCGGCATGGTCGGCTTCCTGGCGGCCACCACGCAGGGGCCGATCACCGCCTTCATCATCGTGATGGAGATGGTCTCGGGGCAGGCCATGGTGCTGAGCCTGATGGCCAGCGCGCTGCTGGCCGGCGGCATCGCGCGCGTGATGACGCCTTCGATGTACGTCGAACTGGCGGCCTTGCTGCCCTTCCCGCCGCGGGGGCCCGCCGCACCGGGCGAACCGGCTTCCTAGCGCCTGCCGCACACCGGCCCGAGACCTTCGGCGAGCAGGCATGCGGATGCGGGCGGCACCGCCAGGGGAACGGCAGCGCCCTCAAGGCAGGCCCCGGCCGGACCAGACTCTCATCGGTCGGGCTTTCCGCTCGCGTCGTACTTCGGGTCAGGCATCCACCCCTCCGCCAGTGTGGAAGCCCTGCGTCGAGCGGCGGCGTCGCGGTGACTCTCCATGCAAGGTAAAGATGCATTGCCGCGCGACACGGCGCGTGTGGGTGCGCGTAGTCTGGCCGAGTTCACTACGGAGAGCCCGATGAAAGCGCTGCTGGTGTTGGGTTGTACTTGTCTGCTCTGCGCCTGCTCGGGGGCGCCGGTGATGCACACGACGTTCAACGGCTACGGCTACTCATCCGCGCCGACGAGTGCCAGCGACCCGCGGCTGCGTCAACCGCGCTTCTACATGGACGAGAGCGACTCGTTTCCTTGGCTGAAGGCCGAGCCGCAGACCAATCGGTGAGGATGCAGCCCCCCACCCGGTGGCAGCGCACCGTGCGCCGCGGGCGCAGCATCGCAAGACAGCGCGGCCCCTAGCGCGCGGGCGAACCCGTCCCGGTTCGTCATCGTCGAAATCGGGGCGCCACCGGCAGCGCCAGAGGTTCAGGCCGGTCGGCTAGACTGCGAACGGGTGTCGGCGCATATCGGGTCGACAGGTTCATGCGTCGGTCGGGCCGCCACGCGGCTCACGGACGACCATGATTCCGACTCAAGATCCTACGCTGCAGGTCATCGCGGCCATCCTCTTCGCGGTGGCGCTGGCGCACACCTTCGCGGCCAAGCTGTTCGAGCGCCTGGCCCACCGCTACCCGAGCCATGCCGGGCTCTTCCACCTGCTGGGCGAGGTGGAGGTGGTCTTCGGCTTCTGGGCCATGGTGCTCGTCGTCGCCATGGCGCTGGCGGCCGGCGGCACGAGCGCGCTCGAGTATGCCGAGTCGCGCAACTACACCGAGCCGCTCTTCGTCTTCGTCGTGATGGTGGTGGCGGCCTCGCGGCCGGTGCTGAAGACCGTGATGCAACTGGTGAAGCTGGTGGCTCGCGTGGTGCCGGTGGCCACGCCGCTGGCCACGGCCTGGCTGGGCCTGGCCGCCGTGCCGCTGCTGGGGTCCGTGGTCACGGAACCGGCGGCCATGACCATCGCCGCGCTGATGCTGGCCCCGCAGATCTTCCGGCCCGAGGTGCCGGAGCACGTCAAGTACCTGGCGCTCGGCGTCCTCTTCGTCAACGTCTCGATCGGCGGCACGCTGACCTCGTACGCCGCCCCGCCGGTGCTGATGGTGGCGTCCACCTGGCAATGGGACAGCGCCTTCATGCTCGCCACCTTCGGCTGGAAGGCGGCCCTGGCGGTGGTCGTCAACGCAACGGTCTGCGCCTTCGTGCTGCGGCGCCACATGATCCCGGCGTCGGCGCAGGCGGGGCCGGCGGAGGCTGACCCGCCGGTGCCGTGGAGCGTCGTCGCCGTGCACCTCGCGTTGCTGGGCGGGGTCGTCGTGCTGGCGCACCACCCCGTGGCCTTCCTGGGCCTGTTCCTGATGTTCCTCGGCTTCGCACAGGCCTACGAGCGCCACCAGAGCCCGCTCATCGTCAAGGAAGCCCTGCTGGTCGCCTTCTTCCTCGCCGGGCTGGTGGTCCTGGGCGGCATGCAGAGCTGGTGGCTGCAGCCCATCGTGTCCGGTCTCGAGCCGCTGGCCCTGTTCCTGGGCTCGCTGGGCCTGACGGCGGTCACCGACAACGCCGCCCTGACCTACCTCGGTTCGCAGATCGCCGGCATCTCCGACGAGTCGAAGTACATGCTGGTGGCCGGTGCCGTCGCTGGCGGCGGGCTGACCGTCATCGCCAACGCACCCAACCCGGCCGGGGTGGCGCTGCTGCGGCGCGGTTTTGCGGACGAATCGATCGGCGCGGTCGGGCTGCTGCTGGGAGCCGCCGGGCCCACGCTGGTGGCCGCGGCGGCCTTCATGTGGCTCTGAGCAGGCGTGGATCAGGGCCTGAAGGAACATCGACCCCATGCGCGCCCCCCGCGGTCGCGCGTCGAATGCGCAAGGATCGCGCTGGTCTTGTCGCACAGGTGCGGCGCCAGCTGCGGGATCGAACGGCGTAGCCGCCCTTCCCGGTGCCCGCTGGCGAGAGCGGGTCGCCTTGCATCGCAGCCCGTCCGTCCGAGGCTGCTGTTTCAAGCCCCTGCAGGCGCCCGTGCAGCAGGCCCGCCGAGAGATCCGTGAGAGACGTGACCTGTCTGCCGCACCTTCCGTGCCGCCGCGAAGCAGCGAATGCCCGGACTGCGATCGAATCCTACGAAAGGCGAACGGCCACCCCTGAAGGCGGAAATCGCACGATTGCACGCAGACGCGCCCGACAAGTGCGAGCGACCGCTTCGGCGCGCGGTGAGCGGCCCATCTGGGTCGAGAACGTGAGCTCAGCGCGGCCGGCAGCGGTCACCCGGCGCTCAGGTCGAAGCGCGACGGATATCGATCAGCGCTTGAGCCAACCGAAGCAGGTCGGCCTCGTCGTTGCAGACGTGCGGCGAAACCCGCACGGCCGAGCCGCGCACGGACACGTGGATGCGCCTTGCGGCCAGCGCCTGGCGCACGGCCTCGGGTGCAAGGCCCGGCGGCAGGGCAATGCCGAACAGGTTGGCCGCGCGCAGGTCCTCGTCGGCCACGCCGAAGCCCTGGGCGCGCAGCAGTTCCACCGCCGGGCGCGCAACGCGCCGCAGGTAGTCCTCGATGCGGGCGGGCCGCCATTCGAGCAGCAGGCGGCAGGCCGCCTCGAGCATGCCGATCAGGATCGGGTTGCTGCGCGTGCTGGTGTCGTAGCGGCGCATGCCCGGCGCATAGTCTTCCTGGTAGTCCACCAGCCGGGCGAAGTCTTCGCTGCCGCGGCGCATCAGCCAGCTCTCGTCGCTGGGGAGACCGTCGGCAAATCGTTCGCCAAACACGGCAAAGCCCAAGCCGTAGTTGGCCAGCATCGACTTGTAGCCGTGCACCACCAGGGCGTCGGGCCGGAGTGCGCCCGCGTCGAGCGGCATCACGCCGGCCACCTGGGTGGCATCGACCACGAACGCCGCCCCGACCGCACGGGCGCGACGGGCCAGGCGATCGAGGTCGAAGCGTGTGCCGTCGGTCCAATGCGCCGGCTCGAGGGCCACGAGCGCGGTGTCGCGATCGATGGCCGCCTCGAGTGCGTCGTGCCACGCTTCGCATCGCCGGCGCCAGCCTGCAGGGTCGCGCGCGTCGCCCGCGGGCGCAGCCACGGACCGCATGGCCACGCCCTGCTCGCGCCATCGCCGCCAGGGGTAGACATTGCTCGGGAACTGGTCGCCGAGCATGACGACGTTCTGTCCGGCGCGCGGCGACAGGTTGGCTGCGACGACCGCCATGCCGGCGGCCACCGTGGTGACCAAGGCGACGTGCTCCGGGTCGGACCGCACCAGCGCTGCGCAAAGGCCCCGAACACGCTCTGCCGGTGCGAAGAAGTCGGCCTGCGTGATGGCGGCCGGCAGGGCGCGCAGGTCCACCGCGCGGTGGCCGGCCTCGAGCACGGCGCGCGGCATCGCGCCCATGTAGGCGTTGTTCAGCCACGTCTCGCCCTCGGGCAGGGCGAACCGTGGCTTCTGGCACTCGAGCGGTAGAGGTTGCGGCATGTCGCAAATTTTCCGGGCTGGGGCCGGGAAGTCCAGTCCGGTGGTTCCGTGGGGCTCGCAGATGGACAGAGTGCTCGGGCAATGGGTCCGATCCGAAGCAAGATGCCGCCATCGAATTGCCTACGCGGCAAGCGCCATGCGCCAACAGGGGCGTCCAGGCCGAAGCAGCTTGCGGTCGACCGACACCGGCACGCAGTCCGAGCTTGAAGCCTTGGCTGGCCGGGCGGACCTCATGCTTGGACCGTCGACCCTCGACACCTCCATGGCTGTCGGCCACCCCGACCGGAGCACGCCGCGCTCTTGGGGCAGCATGGGCCATCGGATGTGTTCTTTGGCGATACTTCGCGTCGAAGCCTCAGCGGCCCGTTTCAAGGCACGCCGGGAACGAACTGCCCGATTCCGTGGGTCGGTCTCACTCGCCCTTGCTGCCGTTTGAGCCTGCGGCCCATGGCGCTGGTGTCGGGAGCACGTCTCGGGCAATTCACCTGGCGACCCTGTCCTTCGTTCAACACCTTGTTCCGCCGCAGATTGCCCAAACCGCCCGCGAATCCAGAACAGGGTTCTGACGTTCAGGACATCGTTCCGGCGCACCAGGCGGCCCCGCCGCCACGGCTGGCCGCACTGTACCGGCTGGCCGTCGTCACCGTGCTCGGCTTCGCCTCCGGCCTGCCGCTGGCGCTGTCGGGCCAGGCGCTGCAGGCCTGGCTCACGGCCGAAGGGGTGGACCTCTCGACGATCGGCTTCCTGAGCCTGGTCGGGCTGCCCTACACGTTCAAGTTCCTCTGGGCGCCGCTGATGGACCGCTTCGAGCTGCCCTGGCTGGGGCGGCGCCGCGGCTGGCTGGTGCTGACGCAGCTGGCGCTGGCCGGGCTGCTGCTGCTCATCGCCGGCAGCACGCCGGCGGCGTCGATCCGCGCCTTCGCGTTGCTGGCGCTGGCGCTGGCCTTCGTCTCGGCCTCGCAGGACGTGGTGGTCGACGCCTACCGCACCGACCTGCTGCGCCCGCCCGAACGCGGGCTGGGCGCGTCGCTCAACGTCATGGGCTACCGGCTGGCGATGATCGTCTCCGGCGGCCTGGCGCTGATCTGGACCGACCACGCGCAAGGCGGCGGCTGGACCTGGCCCGAGGTCTACCGCCTGATGGCGCTGCTGATGCTGGGCGCGGCGGTGGTCTCGGCGCTGCTGCTGCCGCCGCTGCCCGACACCACGCCCCGCACCAGCGCCGGCCGGCGCGACCTGCTCGGCTTCGCCGCTGTCCTGGCCGCGGTGGCGGCCGGTGCCTGGCTGGCCGACCGCTTCGCGCCGTCGCTGGCGCGCGCGCTGCTGGCCGACGTGCTGGCCGCCACCCGGCTGCCGCCGGCGCTGCAGCAGCGCTGGCTGGAACTGGCGGCGCTGCTGGCGGGCATCGTGTTCACGCTGCCGCTGGCGGCCTGGGCGGCGCGGCGCGCGCGCTTCGAGACCCTGCTGGGCAGCCTGGCCAGCTACTTCAGCCAGCCGGGCGCGGTGGCGTTCCTGTTCTTCATCGTGCTCTACAAGCTGACCGACGCCTTCGCGATGTCGCTGCTCACGCCTTTCCTGCTGAAGGCGATGGCCTTCAGCCCGGCCGAGGTGGGCGTGGTCAACAAGGTGATCGGGCTGTGGCTCACGATCGGCGGCGCACTCGTGGGCGGCGCGCTGATGATGCGCCTGGGGCTGTGGCGGGCGCTGCTGCTCTTCGGCGTGCTGCAGGGCGCGTCGCAACTGGGCTTCTGGTGGCTGGCGCTGGGCGGCAAGGGCGCGCTGCCCGGGCTCGTGGTGCCGGCCTTCGACTGGGGCTTCGTGAAGCTGGCCGCGCCGACGCCGGTGGACGGCGGCCTGCTGCTGGCGGTGGCGCTGGAGAACGTGTCCAGCGGCATGGGCACGACGGCTTTCGTGGCCTTCATGATGGCGCTGTGCAACCAGCGCTTCACCGCCACCCAGTACGCGCTGCTGTCGGCCTTCGCCTCGGTCGGCCGGGTCTGGGTCGGGCCGCTGGCCGGCGTGCTGGCCGAAAGCATCGGCTGGCCGGCTTTCTTCCTGCTGAGCGCGCTGCTGGCGCTGCCCTCGCTGGCCATGCTGTGGTGGCTGCGCAAGCCCGTGCAGGCGCTGGACGTGCAGCCGGGCTCCTAGAATCGCGGCCCCATGCCCGACTCGATCGACCGTCGCCGATTCGTCGCTCTCGCGGCCGCCGCGGCCGCCGCGGCCGTGGCGCCGGCGCGGGCGCAGGACGGCGTGCGCGGCGAAGTCGGCGGCACCTCGCGCTTCGCCAAGGTGATCCCGGCCGAGCAGGTGGAGCAGGCGGCCGGCCAGCAGTACCAGCAGCTGCTGCAGGGCGCGAACCAGAAAGGGCAGCTGGCACCCGCCAGCGACCCGCAGGCGGTGCGGTTGCGCGCGATCGCAGCGCGCATCGTGCCCTTCGCGCCGTCTTGGAACCGGCGCGCCGCCGAATGGAAGTGGGAAGTCCACCTGATCATCAGCGACCAGCTCAACGCCTTCTGCATGCCCGGCGGCAAGATCGCCTTCTACTCGGGACTGCTGGCGCAGCTGCAGCTCACCGACGACGAGGTGGCCACCGTGATGGGCCACGAGATGGCGCACGCGCTGCGCGAGCACGCGCGCGAGCAGATGGGCAAGAAGCTGGCCACGCGCGCCGGCGCCAACCTGCTGTCGGCCGTGCTGGGACTGGGCAACGTGGGCAACACGTTGCTCGACATGGGCACCCAGGTGGCGGCGCTGAAGTTCAGCCGCTCCGACGAATCGGAGGCCGACATCGTCGGCATGGACCTGGCGGCACGCGCCGGCTACGACCCGCGCGCCGGCGTCGCGCTGTGGAACAAGATGCTGCAGGCCAGCAAGGGTGCGCCGGCGGAGTTCCTCTCCACCCACCCATCGGGCACGACGCGCATCGCCGACATCGAGGCCCGGCTGCCCAAGGTGCTGCCGCTGTACGAGGCGGCGGCCAAGCCCGAGCGGCGCTTCGGGCCGCCACCGCTGCCGCCGGCCAGGAAGGCCGGCTGAGGGCTCAGGGCAGGCGCCGCCAGCGCAGGCGGCGGTTCTTGCCCGTGCCTTCCACTTCCAGGAAGCCGCCCTTTTCCAGGTCCTTCAGCATGCGGCCGACGAGTTCGCGCGCGCAGCCGATCCAGTCGGCGATCTCCTGCTGCGTCAGCGCTTCCTCGAGCCGAAAGCTGCCGTCGGGCTGCGCCACCGCCAGCCGCATGAGCAGCGACTTCATGCGCGTGTAGGCGTCGCTGTGCGCCAGCTGCTTGGCGGTGGTGGTGGCGGCGCGCGCGCGCGCGATCACCTTGGCCAGCAGCTCGAAGGCGAAGCCCGGGTGCTCGGCGATGTGCGCCAGCAGCGTGGCGCGCGTGATCATCGAGCAGGTGGCGGGTTCGTGGACCTCGACGCTGGCCGAGCGCGGGCCGCCGTCCAGCCCCATCTCGCCGACGTATTCGCCCGGGCCGTAGAGGCCGTAGGTCATCTCGCGGCCGGTGCGCGCGTCGGTGCCGAACACGCGCAGCCGGCCGCGCAGGATGACGTAGACGGTGTCGCCGGTCTCGCCTTCGCCGATGAGGATGCGGCCGCGGCGGTACTCGTGGATGACGCCGCGGCGCGCCAGCGCGCGCACCGATTCGCCGAGCGCCGGGTGGCCGAAGGGGTCGCGCGGGTCGGGGGACGTGGCCGTCATCAGGCCATGGTAGCCGCCCGCGCGGGCCTCTTCACGCAGCACAGCGCAGCGCCTCCACCATCGGCGGCAGCATCGCCACCTGGCGCAGCAGCTCGCGGATGTTGGCGGCCCCGGTCTTGGCGCGGATGCTGCCGATCTGCGTGCGCACGGTGGCGAGCTTCACCTCGTGCAGCTCGGCCACCTCGCCCGGATCGTGGCCCTCGCTCAGCGACTCCAGCACGCGCGTCTCGGCCGCGGTGAGGCGGTTGTGGCCGGCGTACAGCTGCAGCGCCAGCCGTTGCGCGGTATGGCGGCGGCCGGTCATCAGCAGCGTCCAGCCGCCGCCCAGCGGCGTCACCGTGAGGTTGACGCGTTCGCGCCCCTCGCCCAGCGCCAGCAGCCGGCGGATGCCGCGCTTGGTGGCGCCGGCCAGCGCGTCGTGCAGCCGCGCCACGTCGTGCGCGTGGCGCGCCCGCAGCTGGCGGCCCAGCAGCTGCAGCGGGTGGGCGCCGTCCAGTTCCTGCCGCGCGGTGTAGTTCAGGTACGCCACCTCGGCCTGGTCCGACAGCAGCAGCACGCCGAAGTCCATCTCGTCGAACATGCGGCTGAAGCAGTGCATCGGCGCGCCTGTGGACGCGCGGCGCTCGGGCCCGAGATAGAGTCCGCGGGAAGGATTCGAGTGGTGGTCCATCGTGCTCTCTCCTGGCTGCCGCCGTGTCCGGGAAGGTCCGGTCGGCGGTTGGGGGCAACGATAGGCAGCGGCCGTTTTCGCCGTTAGGCACTGCGTCGTGCGCGGCTTGTGATCTTTTTCGCTTGACGCGGCCGCGCCGGGCGCCTCACCAGCGCGCCGGCAGCGCCTTCAGCAGGGTGACGCTGGCGCGCGTGTTGCGCACGTAGCCGCCGCGTTCCAGGTCCTTCATGAGCCGGCTCACCATCTCGCGCGACGACCCCACGCGGCTGGCGATGGCCTGGTGCGTGATGCGCTCGCTGATCGGGCGCAGGCCGTTCTCGTCCGGCGGGTCGGCCAGGCTGTCGAGCAGGCGGCGCAGGCGGCCGTAGACGTCGTACAGCGCCAGCTCGCGCGCGCGCTGCGTGGTCCAGCGGATGCGGCCGATCAGCCCTTCGATGAGCAGCCGCGCGAGCGCGGGGTCGCGCGCCACCTGGTCCCAGACGACCTGGCGCGTGACCACCGCGCAGACCGTGGTCTCCTCGGCGACGACCGAGGCCGGGCGCGGCCCGCCGTCGAGCGACATCTCGCCGAAGTACTCGCCGGCGCGGTCGGTCTTGAAGCTGATCTCGCGCTCGCCGGCGTCGGAGGCGTAGGCCCGCACGCTGCCCTGCAGCAGGAAGTAGATCTCCTCGCCGCGCGTGCCCTCGTGCAGGATCACGGTGCCCTTGCGGAAGCGGCGCAGGCGGCCGAGCGCCGCGAGGGCGCGCAGGGGCTCGGGCAGCTGGCGCAGTTGCGCTTCGATCCAGGGGTCGGGGCTCGTCGGGGGCATCGGAAGCGGGGACGCCCGGCTTGCGGTCGGCCGGCAGGACCGATTATCGCGAGTCCGTGCGTTCTTCCGGTAAGGTGCTGCCCACCGGCCACAGCACCGGCACCATCGGCGGCAGCAGCGCGACCCGGTTGACGACCTCGCGGATGCTGCGCGCGCCGGTCTTGTGGCGGATGCCGCCGATCTGGGTGCGGATGGTCGAGATGCGCACGCCCTGCAGCTCGGCGATGCGCGCCGGCGGCACGCCGCTGCACAGCAGCTCGAGCACGCGGGTCTCGGTCGGCGTGAGGCCGCGCGTGCGCGCGAAGAACTGCACCGAGAGGTGGTCGCAGACGCGGCGCCGGCCGAGCAGCAGCACCGTGGCCGGACCGCCGTCCAGCGCCTGCGGGCCCAGCGGCAGCACCGTCACGCTGACACGCTGCTCGCCGCTGCCCAGCAGCAGCAGGTCGCGCGTGCCACGGCCGGCGGCGGCCTGCAGCGCTTCGTGCAGCGGCACCGCGTCGGCGCGGGTGCGCGCGACCAGGCGGCCTTCGGCCAGCTGCAGCGGATGCGACCCGGCGAGTTCGGACCGCGCGGCCTGGTTGGCCAGCCGCACCCGGTGGTCGCCGTCGAGCAGCAGGGCGCCGTAGCCGAACTGGTCGAGCATCAGGGTCAGGCAGCGCGCCCAGTCGGCAGCGGCGCTGTCGTTGGCCGCGACCGGGCCGTAGCGGGGGGTTGGGCTGGCCGCCCGCAAGGGGCGCCGGTTGCCGTTCAGCAGGGGGCCATTGTCGAAAACCACGGGTGCAAACAGTTCTGAGGTCAGGCCGCGCAGTCTGGGCGGCGACTGGCCGAGGATGCGGTGAAAAGGTCCCGCCCTCTTTGTGACATCTTCACCTTCGGGGGTACACGCTAGGGGGTACCCCCGCGCGGTCGCGATTCAGCCGCCGCGGGCGCGGTCGACGTCGCCCGGGCCGACGGCCGCGGCGCGCGGCCCCCAGGTCCAGCGCAGGTAGGTCACGACGGCCGCGACCTCGTAGTTGCCGAGACGATTCGCGAACGGCGGCATGCCGAACGGTCGCGGGTGGGCGGGCGTTGAAGGGCCGAAGGCGCCGCCCAGCACCACGCGCAGCAGGTTGGCCGGCGAATCGAGCCCGAGCGCGCGGTTGCCGGCGAGTGCCGGCACCATCGGCGCGGCGCCTTCGCCGGCGCCGCCGTGGCAGCCGGCGCAGTGATCCTCGTAGACGCGCCGGCCCGCAGCCAGCACGTCGGGCGGCGGCGGGTCGGCTTCGGTGCGTTCCGGCTGACGCTGCGGCAGGCTGCGCAGGTATTCGGCGATGGCGGCCAGGTCGGTGGGGTCCAGGAAGCGGGTGCTGCGCGCCACCACCATCGCCATCGGTCCGCTCACGCTGGCGTGGGCGTTGCGGCCGTCGGCCAGCAGCGCCGTCACGTCGGCGGCCGACCAGCCGGCGACGCCGGCTTCGTGCGGGTCGTCCAGCGCCGGCGCCACCCAGCCATGGGCCGGCAGCGCGGCGCCGGAGAAGTCCGTCGCGCCGGCGGTGGCGCCCCAGGCGTTGCGGGCGCCGTGGCAGGCATTGCAGTGGGCGAGCCCGCCGACCAGGTAGGCACCGCGGTTCCAGGCCTCGCTGCGCGCCGGGTCGCGCGGCGGCGCGCCCGGGCGGAAGTACAGCGCGCGCCAGACCGCGAGCGCGGCCTGGGTGCCGTAGGGGAAGCGCAGCGCATGCGGCCGGTTCGGCTGCGTCACCGGCGGCAGCGTGCGCAGCCAGGCGAAGAGGTCGCGCAGGTCGGCCGCGTCGACGCGGGTGAAGTTGGGGTAGGGGCAGGCGGGCACCAGGCGACGGCCGCCGCTGCGACGGCCGAGCC
>CAYVXO010000040.1:0-32164 GCA_964454485.1 uncultured Rubrivivax sp. | reverse complement strand
CGGCGCCGCGCGCGCGGGGCGCGCGCAGGTGCTGCGCATCGTGGGCGAAGCCGGCATCGGCAAGTCGCGCCTGCTCGCCGAAGGCGTGCGCCTGGCGCGCCGCGCCGGCTTCGTGGGTTACGGCGGCGCCGCCGGCGCCGACGGCGTGCGCACGCCCTACCGGCTGTGGCAGGGCGTGTGGACGGCCTTCTTCGACCTCGACCCCACGCTGCCGCAGCGCCGCCAGCGCCAGGCGGTGCAGGCCACGCTGGAGCGCGAGACGCCGGCGCATGCCGAGGCCTGGCCGCTGGTGGCCGCGGTGCTCGGCCAGGACTGGCCCGACACGCCCTTCACCGCCGCGCTGCAGCCGCGCGACCGCAAGACGCTGCTCGAATCGGTCCTCCTCGGCTGCCTGCAGGCCGCCGCCGCCGACGCGGCGCCCGAAGGCGGCGGCCTGCTCGTGGTGCTGGAGGACCTGCACGCCGCCGACCCGCTCTCGCTGGACCTGCTGGACCGCCTGTTGCGCGGCGTCGCCGAGCTGCCGGTGCTGGTGCTCACCGCCGAGCGGCCGGCCGAAGGCGGCGCTCTGCTGCCTCTGGCGCCGGGCTCGGAGACGCTGGTGCTGGGCGGGCTGGCCGACGAGGACGTCGAGCAGATCGTGCGTGCCAAGCTCGCGCTGCTGTTCCCGCAGCGCGCCGGCGCGGTGCCGCGCGAACTGCTGGCGCAGGTGGTGGCGCGCGCGCAGGGCAACCCGTTCTACGTCGAGGAACTGCTCGACGACCTGCACGACCGCGGCCTGGACCCGCAGAGCGCGGGCGCCGTGCGCGCGCTCGACTGGCCCGGCAGCCTGCACAGCCTGGTGCTGAGCCGCATGGACCGGCTGCCGGCCTCGCAGCGCGACGCGCTGAAGGCGGCCAGCATCATCGGCCGCGAGTTCACGCTCGCCGACCTGCACGGCTACTGCCCCACGCTGGGCAGCGCCGAGGCGCTGGCCGCCGACCTGCGCGAACTGGGCCGGCTCGACTTCACGCCGGCGCTGCCCGGCGCGCCCGAGCCCGCCCACCTGTTCCGCCACCGCGTGACGCTGGAGGTCTGCTACGACAGCATCGACCTCGCCACGCGCGCGCGCCTGCACGGCCGCTACGCGCGCCACCTCGAACGGCGCCAGGCCGGCGCGCCGACGCTGGCGGCGACCCTGGCCCATCACTACGGCTGCGCGGGCGAGGGCGCCCCGGCCCTGCACTGGCTGCAGCGCGCCGGCGAGCAGGCGGCGGCGCGCTTCGCGAACGAGGAAGCGCTGGCCCACTACGAAGGCGCGCTCGCCTGGATCGCGGCCGACGACGCGAGCGCGCGCTTCGAACTGCTCGCGCGCCGCCAGCCGCTGCTGGACCTGATGGGGCGCCACGACCTGCAGCGGCGCGAACTCGACGAGATCGAAGCGCTCGCCGCGCGCCTGCCCGACGCGGACTTGCGCCGCGCGCAGGCGGCGGTGCTGCGGGCCCGGCTGGCACTCGGGATGGGCGACTACACGGCCGCCCGCGTGGCCGCGCAGAACGCGGTCGACATGCTGGAAGAGGGCGACGCCGCTGCGCTGCGCGTGGACGCCTTGCAGCAGCTGGCCGGCGCGATGCTGCAGACCGGCGAGTCGGCTGCCGCGCGCCCGGTGCTCGAAGCGGCTTTCGCCGCCGCGCAGGCGCTGGGTGACGCTGGACGGCAGGCCGCGGCGCTCTCGTCCACCGGCGTCGTGCTCTGGCAGGGCGGTTCGCCGGAGCCGGCGGCGCAGGCGCTGAAGCAGGCGCTGGCGCTGGCGCGCGAGGTGGGCGACCTGCGGCTGCAGCTGAACGTGCTGAACAACCTGGGCGTGGTCGCGAAGTCGCATTCGCGCTTCGCCGAGTCGGCACGCCACTACGAGGATGCGCTCGCGATCGCGCGCCGCATCGGCGACCGCTCGGGCGAGGCCATGCTGCTCAACAACCTGGGCAGCGCCTGCCTGGCCGGCGGCCGCTTCGACGAGGCCTCGCGCCACTGCGAGCAGGCGGCGCAGCGCTTCGCCGAAGCGGGCGAGACGGCCTCGCACGCCACGGCGCTCGCCAACTGCGCCGAGGCGCACCGCGAGCTGGGGCGCACCGGCCCGGCGCTGGCGCTCACGGAACAGGCGCTGGCGCTGTTCCGCGCCAGCGGCGCCCGCCCCGGCGAGGCGCTGGCGCTGGAGAACCTGGGCCTGGCCGAAGCCGCCGCCGGCCGCGCCGCCGAGGCGCAATCGCACCTGCAGGCCGCCGCCGCGCTGGCGCGCGAGATCGGCCTGCCCGGGCGCGAGGCGAGCGCCTTGCTCCACCTGGGCCAACTCTGCACCGCGGCCGGCGCAGTGGCCGCGGCCGGCGAGGCGCTGGGCCGCGCCGAGGCGCTGGCCGCGCCGCTGGGCGACGAGACGCTGGTGCTGGAGATCGACGCCGCGCACGCGCTGCTGGGTCTGGCGCGGCAGGCGCCGCCGGCGGCGCTGCTGCAGCGCCTGGAGCCGGTGCTGCTGCGCTGGTCCGCATCATCGGACGACGACGACACACCGGCGCTGCCGCTGCGGCTGCAGGCGGCGGCGCTGCAGGTGCTGCGCGCCTTCGGCGACGCGCGCGCGCCGGCCCTGCACGAACTGGCGCGGCGCGAACTCGTCGAGCGCGCCGCCGCGATCCCCGACGCGGCCGCGCGGCGCGGCTTCCTCGACCTGCCCGCGCACCGTGCGCTGCTTGCCGGATGACCCCCACCATGGCCTCGCCTCTCGAAGCCTTCCCGCAGCTGGACACCGGCACCCACGGCGGCCGCATCGTGCAGCTGCTGGCCGGCACCGAAGGGCGCCTCTTCAGCACCGGCGAGACGACGGTGCGCGTGTGGGACGTCGCCACGCGCCGGCTGCAGCGCCTGCTGCTGGGCCGCGTGAACGGCGCCACCGACGACGGCGCGCTCGACGGCCGCGTCGACCGCATCGCCGCCAGCCCCGACGGCCGCTGGCTGCTGGCGCTCAAGCCCTGGCGCCATCGGCCGCGCCGCCAAGCGGCCCTGCCCGCGTTTCCCACCACCGGCTACGGCCAGCAGACCGCGCAGGCCGTGCGCGCCGACCGAATGGCCGACGACGATGTCGGCCACGACGCCGGCTGGGCCACCGAGGTCCAGGTCTTCGAGGTCGCCACCGGCAACCTGCGCTCGCGCTTCCTGTACCCGGGCCAGCTGCTCGACGCCGACTTCAGCCCCGACGGCCAACGCGTCGCGTTCGTCGCCAACCAGCGCCAGGGCCGCGGACGCCGCGCCGAGGTTCTGCTGCTGGCCGCGCGCGATCTGCTGCGGCCCGGTGCGCGCGAATCGCCCGCGCCGCGGGCACGCCTGGCCGTCGGCCCCGTGCGGCGCGGCTCGCTGCCGCCGGCGGCGCTGCGCTTCGTGCCGGGGCAGAACACCCTCGTCGTCGCCGTGGGCGACCCCGAGGCCGGGCGCGGCCTGCTCGCTTGGGTCGGCACAAGGCCGCGCGGGCTCGCGCTCGCACGCGAGGAGCATGTCGCCGACCTCGTCGGCGCGCTCACGCTGGCCGTCGGCCCCGCGATGGCCGCGGTCGGCGTGGCACCGGCACGCGGGCGCGGGCTGCGCGGCCGGCTGCTCTGGTTCCGCCACGACGGCAGCGGCGGCGGCACGCTGGACACCGAGGCACCGCCCGCTGCCGCCGCGTTCTCGCCTTCGGGCCACCGGCTCGCGGTGGGCTTGATGGTCGACCCCGACGGCGCCGACGACGCCGCGCCCGGCACCCAGGTCGTGCAGGTCAACGCCTACGACGTGCCGGCCGCGGGCGCGCCGGCGCTGCGCAGCACCTACTTCGGCCACGACGACACGGTGGCCGCGGTCGCCTTCGTCGGCGAGGACTGCGTGGCCAGCGCCGGTGGCGACAACCGCGCGATCCACTTCTGGAGCCCGGCGCACCGCCTGGGCGAAGCGCAGGGCGCCATCCGCGGCGTCGGCCGGCTGGTGTTCGCGCCCGGCATCACGGCCGACGAGCGCGTGCTCTTCGGCAGCGTGCCGCCGCGCCAGCTGCCGCCCGGCCACGCGCCGCGCCAGCTGAGCTTCGACCTGCGCCGGCGCGTGCTGGCCACCACCGCGGCCAGCGGCCTGCGCCGGCGCGACGTCGCGTCGCGCAAGTGGCTGGTGGGCGACGTGCAGGACGTGGTGATCCCGCTCTGGTTCATCGGCGACGGCGGCGGGCCGCCGGGGCCCGACCGCGCGGCCGACCTCACGCTCTTCGTCGGCGCCGACGACGAGTGGGTGCTCTGGACCGCCAGCGGCTACTACGACGCCAGCCCGCAGGGCGCCGGCCGCATCGGCTACCGCGTGAATCGCGGCGTGGCGCAGGAAGCGCTGCTGGTGCCGAGCGACCGCTTCAAGGTCTTCTACCGGCCGGACATCGTGGCCGCGGTGGTGCAGCACGGCAGCGAGGCGCGGGCCCGCGAACGCGGCGTCGCGATCGCGCCGGTGGACGTGGCGCGCATGCTGCCGCCGATCGTGGAGCTGGCCTCGCTCCACGTGCACGGCGACGGCCGCAGCGCGGGCTTCGCCTTCACCCTCGAATCGCCCTGCCCCGAGTTCCCGCCGACGCGGCTTTTCCTGCAGCGCAACGGCCGCGTCGTCTGGGGCGAGCCGAAGCCGCCGAAGCGCGCGCGCGCGCGCTGCACGGTGCCGCCGCTGCCGCTGCTGCCCGGGCCCAACCGCTTCAGCCTGCACGCCGAGAACGCGCAGGCGAAGGCGGTGCCGTTGGAGTTCGAGCTCGCCGGCCCCGAGGCGACGGCGGCCGACGCGCCGCTGGCCGACGCGCCGGGCCGCCTCTTCCTGCTCTCGGTGGGCGTCTCGGTGTTCGCCGACGAGCGGCTGAAGGCGCTGCGTTTCCCGGCGCGCGACGCGCAGGCGGTGGCCGACGCGATCGGGCACGGCCGCTTCGCGGCGGCAGACCCCCGGGCGCCCACGCGCAACCTCGCCTTCGAAGACGCCGACATACGCACCCTGGTGGACACGCACGCCACCAAGGCCGCCATCCTGGCCGAGCTGGACCGCATGTGCGGCGAGATCGCCGAGCGCCACCGCCGTTCGGGGCGCGAACGCGACGTGCTGTTCGTCTTCCTCTCGGGCCACGGGATGCGCGTCTTCGACCAGGACGTGCCGAGCCTGTTCTTCGTCAACCATGACCTCGTGCCCACCAAGGACGCGGTGGACGCCACCGGCCTCGCGCTGCTGGACCTGGGCGACCGCATCACCGCGGTGCCGGCCGAGGTGGTGCTGGTCGTCGACGCCTGCCACTCGTCGCTGGCCGGCAGTGGCGTGGCCGCCGGCCTGGACGCCGAGGAGCTGGCGCGCCGCGTGCACGCCCTCTACGAGCGCGGCATGTACGTGGTGAGTGCGGCGCGCGCCGAGGAGCTGGCGCACGAGGACGGCACCCACGGCTTCGGCGTGCTGACGGCGGCGCTGATGGAGGCGCTGCAGTCGCTGCAGCCGCGCGACGGGCGAAGCCTGGAGGTGCTGATGGCCGACCTGGTGGCCGGCGTGCAGCGCCAGGTGCCGGTGGTGAGCGCGCGCGCGGGCACCGCGCCGCAGACGCCGGTGTGCCGCATCTACGGCGACCTCATGCCGCTCACGATCCTGAAGACCTGAACGCGTGCTTGCGGGTGGCGCCGCATTGCGGCGGCGGCCCAGTTCACGTAACGTGCCTTCACCTCTACCCATCCCGAGAGAGGAAGGAAGATCGTCATGCCAGCGAAGAAGGCAACTGCGAAGAAGGCACCGGCGAAGAAGGCGGCCAAGAAGGCTGCCGCGAAGAAGGCACCGGCCAAGAAGGCCGTGGCGAAGAAGGCGCCGGCGAAGAAGGCGGCGGCCAAGAAGGCCCCCGCGAAGAAGGCCGCGGCGAAGAAGGCGCCCGCCAAGAAGGCTGCTGCCAAGAAGGCACCGGCGAAGAAGGCCGCCGCGAAGAAGCCGGCTCCGAAGAAGGCAGCGGTCAAGAAGGCCGCGCCGAAGAAGGCCGCGGCGAAGAAGGCACCGGCCAAGAAGGCTCCCGCCAAGAAGGCCGCGGTCAAGAAGGCCCCGGTGACGCGGGCCATCGCACCCGCCGCACCGCCGCCGGCCGCGCCTGCGGCGGTGGTGCCCGCTCCGGCCATGGCGTCGAGCGATCCCGGCAAGCCCGGGATGGACATCGTCCGCTAGGCCCCGAGGCCGCTGGTCGCCTTCAGCGGCCGGCGGCCGGCAGCGCCTGGCGTTCGTAGCGCGGGTACAGGTGCGCCACGTTGCGCACGTACTCGGTGTCGAACGCGGCCCAGGCGCGGAACTCCGCCGGCACCGGGGCGCGCAGCACTTCGCTCGCGTCGCGGCCTTCGCGCGCCCAGGCGCCGAACTGGCGGTCCAGCCAGTCCAGGTAGCGGCGCGTGCGCTCCAGCCCGGCCGTGCCCTCGTGCACCGGCCCGTGGCTGGGCACCACCGTCTTCAGCCCGAGCGCGGCCAGCCGGTCCAGGCTGGCGCGCCAGCGGTCCAGGTCGGCATGCGGCGTGGTCGGCACGCGCTGATTGAAGACCAGGCCGCCGACGAAGGCGACGCCGCTGGCGCGGTCGAGCAGCACGAGGTCGGAAGCGGTGTGGCCGGCCAGCTCGACGAGCTCGAACTCGCGCGAGCCGACGCGCCAGGGGCCGGGCGCGATGTCGGCATCGGGCGCCAGCGTCTCGGTGCCCTTCATCCAGTCGCCGCACATCCGGTACAGGTTGGTCTCGTAGGCGGCCGACTCGCGCGCCACGCCGGCACGCGTGGCCGCGGTGGCGCGCCGCGGCACGCCGGCGAAGGCCTGGTTGCCGAGGAAGTAGTCCGGGTGCAGGTTGAGCTGCAGCACCTGCACCACCGGCTCGGCGGTGGTCTTCGCGATCAGCGCGCGCAGCTGCTCGCCGTAGAGCCGGCTCGGGCCGGTGTTGACGACGACGACGCCGGCACCGGTGGCGATGAAGCCGGTGTTGATGATGTTGCAGCCGTTGGCGGGTGCGAAGTCGGCGTTCGTGCCTTCGACCACCCACACGCCGGGCGCGAGCGCGCGCGCCTGCAGCCGGTAGTCCAGCCGCGCCGGGTCGGCCTGGCCGAAGGCGGTACCGGCCAGCAGCAGCCACAGGAGCGCGAGCCAACGTCTCATCGCACGCTGCCGGCGATGCGGTTGCCGTTGTTGTCGCCGCCGACCAGGCGCACGCCGCCTTCGGGGGCTTCGGCGAAGTCGAAACTGAAGACCGGGTCCTCGCTCACCGGCTCGAACGTCTGCAGGCGCGCCAGCTCGCGGCCGCGGCCGTCCTGCACCGAGAGCCGGTTCAGGTAGAAGGCCGGGATGCCGCCGACGAGGCCGGTGTCCATCGGGTGGCGCACGCCCACGCGCAGGCGCGTGCCTTCGGGCCCGCGGTCGAACCAGCGGCCGCTGACTTCGCCCAGGTGCTGCGACCAGCTGCCGTCGTTGCGGGTGGCGCCGGCCACGGTGCAGCCGCCGCCGGCGGCGTCGACCCAGGTGCCGCCCACGTGCCAGCGCCCTTCGCGCGTGAGCACCGCGGCGCGCACCGGGCTGGCCTGCTCGAGCTTGAAGCGGAAGGCGATCGCGGGCAGCGCGGAAAGCGGCTCGTAGTCGAGCACGCGGCGGATCGGGTTGCGGTCGACGAGCACGCTGATGCGCTCGACCGGCCCGAGCGCGGGGTCCACGCGCACGCTGATCGGCACCGCCGTCGGGTCCTCGGCGAAGGACGGGCCCTGGACGACCACGCGCGGGTCGTAGACCACCTTGGCGCCGCCCAGGTATTCGCGGCGCATGTCGATCCAGACGCCGCTCTTGTAGGGGTCGCCTTCGAACTCGTCTTCGGCGGCATGCGCCACGAACGGGGCCAGCAGGCCCGAGAGGAGGAGATGCCGCCGTTTCGTCACAGGTCTCCGTTCACGCGCAGCGCGAGCAGGAAGGCCCGCGGTGCGCCCGGCTCGAAGTAGCGGCCGTTCGCTTCGTTGACGATCACGCTGCCGGCATAGCGGCGGTCGAACAGGTTGTCGACGCGCGCCAGCAGCTCGACGCGGTCGACCGCGCCGCCGATCGGGATCTTGTAGGCCCAGCGCAGCGCGCCGACCACGGACTTGGGCGCCGCGTCGCTGTTGAGGTCGTTGACCGTCGTGCCGCTGACGCCGCGCAGCTCGAAGCCCCAGTCGCCCATGAAGCCGCTCGCCCAGGCCAGTTCGCCGTAACCGGAGAGCTTCTGCGTGCCGGCGATGCGGTTGCCGGCGGGCACGGTGGCGGTGCCGCTGGGCGGTACGGCCGTCGTGTTGCAGGGCGTGGCGACGCAGGTGGTGAACGAATCGCGGTAGGTGGCGTCCAGCCAGGTGGCGGACACGCGCGTGCTGATGCCGGCACCGGCCTGCCAGCCGCCGCCCACTTCGAGGCCGCGGCGCGTGGTGTGGCCCACGTTCTGGAACGCCGAGCGCCCGCCGGCGTTGGTGGCGACGCCGATCTCGTCGGTGGTGCGGATGTCGAACGCGGCCACGTCCAGCTGCACGGTGCCGGCGCGCCACTTGGCGCCGACCTCGAGCTGGCGGCTCTTCTGCGGCTTGAGGCCGAAGTTCAGGCCGCTGGTGTTGTCGGGGCGGTAGGCGATCTCGCCCAGCGTGGGCGACTCGAAGCCGCGCGCCGCGCTGGCGTGCAGATCCAGCCCGGGCGCGGCCTGCCAGCGCAGACCCAGCACCGGGTTGGTGTAGCTGAAGGCCACCGAGCCGGAGTCGTCGCCGTTGTTCGGCAGCACGATGTAGTGGTCGTCGTTGGAGAGCTTCACGCGGCCGCTGCGCAGGCCGCCGGTGGCCATCCAGTCGGTGGCGAAGGCCCATTCGGCCTGGGCGAAGGCGTCGGTGGTGCGCGCGCGGTTGGTCTCGTCGCGCCGCAGGTCGCCCTGCTGGCCGTACACCGGCGAGGCCACCGTGCCGGTGTAGTTGTTGTAGCCGCGCCGCGCGTCGCGCTGGTCGTCCACCGAGAGGCCCACCTGCAGGTCCAGGTTCGTCCAGGCGAAGCGCATGCGCGCCTCGCTGCCCATGAAGTCGCGGTCGAAGTCGACCACGCCGCCGCCGTGGCGGGCGTTGGTCTGCACCTGCGAGGTGATGGCCAGGTACTGGGTGACGCTGCGGTGGCCGGCGTAGGCCATCAGGCGCGCCTCGCGCATCGCGCCTTCGTCGTAGCGGTGCGTCCAGGTGGCGCCCAGCTGGGTCTGCGACTGGTCCTTGCGGGTGTCGAACTGGGTGGCCAGCGGCGTGGTCTGCTGCGGGTCGGCGTCGAACTGCGCGCGGGTCAGGCCCAGCGGGTCCTGCGCCGGCTGGCTGAACACGTTGGCGAGCACGACGACGCTGTCGTGGCCGCCCTGCCAGCCCAGCCGGCCGTTGAGCTGGCGCTTCTTCGCTTCGCTCTGCGGGCGGAAGCCGTCGATCTGCATGGCCTGGCCCGACAGGCGCATCTCCAGTCCCTCGGCCGGCTTCAGGCCGACGGCGGCGCGGGCCTGGCGCAGGCCGAAGCTGCCGACGTCGACTTCGCCTTCGGCTTCCGGCTTCCTCACCGGCGCGGTGAAGAGCGAGATCACGCCGCCCGAGCTGTTGCCGTAGAGCACCGAGAACGGCCCGCGCAGCACTTCCACCCGCTCGGCGTCGCCGAGGTCGAACTGCGAGACCTGGCCCTGGCCGTCGGGGCCGCTGGCCGGGATGCCGTCGGTCAGCAGCCGGATGCCGCGCACGCCGAAGGTGGCGCGTGCGCCGTAGCCGCGCGAGGTGATCTGCAGGTCCTGCGCGTAGTTGCTGCGGTTGGCCACCATCAGGCCCGGCACGCGGGCGAGCGCCTCGCTCAGGTTGATCTGGGCGCCGGCGGCGCGCAGCGTCTCGCGGTCGATGACGCTGATCGCGTACGGCGCCTCGACGGCGGCGCGCTCGGCGATCGAGCCGGTGACGACCACTTCGTTGTCGGCCGCCAGCGCGACCGGGGCGGCGCAGGCACCGCACGCGGCGGCCAGGATCGTGAGGCGGTGATGTCGGGTCATTTTCGAAGGTTCCCATCAGAAGCGAATGCCGCAGCCGCGCCAAGCCGGCGCGAACCCGAGGCCCGGTGGGCATTCTCGGGACCGACCCCCTCCAGAAAACCATGAATCTCCCCCCGGGATTTCCTGTCGCGCACAGGCCGATTGCGCCAGGACGGAACAACCCCGGCCGCGCGGCCCCGAGGAGCAGGCCGTTATGCAACTCATTTCCTAAGCGTTTCCGGCGTCGAGCCGGCGCCGGGGCGCTGCCTAGCATCCGCCTCCGGCTCATCGAAGTTCTTCAGGAGACGCCTGTGCCCAACATCACCTTGAAGGTCAACGGCAGCGCGGTCACGCGCGACGTGGCCCCGACCCAGCTGCTCGTGCACTTCCTGCGCGAGACGCTCCAGCTCACCGGCACCCACGTGGGCTGCGACACCGCCCAGTGCGGCGCCTGCACCGTGCACCTCGACGGCCGCGCGGTGAAGAGCTGCAACATGCTGGCCACCCAGGCCGCCGGCCAGGAGGTGACCACCATCGAGGGCCTCGCCGCCGCCGACGGCACGCTGCACCCGATGCAGGCCGCCTTCAACGCCTGCCACGGCCTGCAGTGCGGCTTCTGCACCCCCGGCATGGTGATGAGCGCGATCGACCTCGTGAAGCACCACGACCACTCGTCGGAAGAGAAGATCCGCGAAGGCCTGGAAGGCAACATGTGCCGCTGCACGGGCTACCAGAACATCGTGAAGGCGGTGCAGACCGCCGCCGCTGCGACCGCCAAGGCCTGAAGGGAGACCACCGCATGAACGCACGCCAAGGATTCATCGGCAAGAGCGTCGCCCGCCGCGAGGACGCGCGCTTCCTCACCGGCCGCGGCCAGTACACCGACGACATCGTCCTGCCGGGCCAGACCTACGGGGTCTTCCTGCGCAGCCCGCACGCACACGCGAAGATCAAGTCGCTGAACACCGCCGCCGCCGCGAAGGCGCCCGGCGTGCTGGGCATCTTCACGGGGGAACACTTCAAGGCCGTCGGCGGGCTGCCCTGCGGCTGGCTCATCAACAACATCGACGGCACGCCGATGAAGGAGCCCAAGCACCCGGTGCTGGCCGACGGCAAGGTGCGCTACGTGGGCGACCGCGTGGCGCTGGTCGTCGCCGAGACGCTGGCGCAGGCGAAGGACGCGGCCAACCTGATCGAGGTCGACTACGAGGTGCTGCCGGCGGTGATCGACATGGCCTCCGCCGCCAAGGCGCCGGCCAACGTGCACGACGACGCGCCGGGCAACCGCTGCTACCTCTGGCACATCGGCGACAAGGACGGCGTCGACGCCGCCTTCAAGGGCGCCGCGCACGTCACGAAGCTCACCTACCGCAACAACCGCCTGGTGCCGAACGCGATCGAGCCGCGCGCGGCCAACGCGGTCTACAACCCGGCGAGCGACGAGTACACGCTCTACGTCGCCAACCAGAACCCGCACGTCGAGCGCCTGCTCATGTGCGCCTTCGTGCTGGGCATCCCCGAGCACAAGATGCGTGTCGTCGCGCCCGACGTCGGCGGCGGCTTCGGCAGCAAGATCTTCCTCTACGGCGAAGAGACGGCGCTGGTGTTCGCCAGCAAGCAGATCAAGCGCCCGATCAAGTGGACCGCCGAGCGCAGCGAGAGCTTCCTCTCCGACGCCCACGGCCGCGACCACCTGACCACCGCCGAGCTGGCGCTGGACCAGGACGGCAAGTTCCTCGCGATGCGCGTGAACACCCAGGCCAACATGGGCGCGTACCTGTCGACCTTCGCGAGCGCGGTGCCCACCATCCTGTACGCCACGCTGCTGGCGGGCCAGTACACCACGCCCAAGATCAGCTGCACGGTGGAGGCGATGTTCACCAACACCGCCCCGGTCGACGCCTACCGCGGCGCCGGCCGGCCCGAAGCCACCTACACGGTGGAGCGGCTGGTGGAGACCGCGGCGCGCGAGATGAAGGTCGACCCGGCCGAACTGCGCCGGCGCAACTTCATCAAGACCTTCCCCTACGCCACCCCGGTCGGCCTGACCTACGACATCGGCGACTACGACGCCACGCTCACGCGCGCCATCGAACTGGCCGACGTGGCCGGCTTCGAGAAGCGCAAGGCGGCCAGCGCCGCCAAGGGCCTGAAGCGCGGCATCGGCTACAGCTGCTACATCGAAGCCTGCGGCATCGCGCCTTCCAGCGTCGCCGGCGCCCTGGGCGCGCGCGCCGGCCTCTTCGAGGCGGGCGAGGTGCGCGTGCACCCCACCGGCAAGGTGACCATCTTCACCGGCACCCACAGCCACGGCCAGGGCCACGAGACCACGTTCGCGCAGGTGGTGGCCGACAAGCTGGGCATCCCGTACGAGGACGTGAGCATCGAGCACGGCGACACCGGCAAGGTGCTGTTCGGCATGGGCACCTACGGCAGCCGTTCGCTGGCGGTGGGCGGCACCGCGATCGTGAAGGCGGTGGACAAGATCATCGCCAAGGGCAAGAAGATCGCGGCCCACCTGATGGAGGCGGCCGACTCCGACGTCGTCTTCGAGGACGGCCAGTTCAAGGTGGCCGGCACCGACAAGGCGGTGCCCTTCGCGGCCGTCTCGCTCACCGCCTACGTGCCGCACAACTTCCCGCACGACAAGCTGGAGCCGGGCCTGAACGAGAACGCGTTCTACGACCCCAGCAACTTCACCTACCCGGCCGGCAGCTACATCTGCGAAGTGGAAGTCGACCCCGCCACCGGCGCCACCAAGGTCGACCGCTTCACCGCGGTGGACGACTTCGGCAACGTGGTGAACCCGATGATCGTCGAAGGCCAGGTGCACGGCGGGCTGGTGCAGGGCATCGGCCAGGCGCTGCTGGAAGCCTGCGCCTACGACGCCGACTCGGGCCAGCTGCTGTCGGGCAGCTACATGGACTACGCGATGCCGCGCGCCGACGACATGCCCCACTTCACGGTGGAAACCGCCAAGGGCACGCCCTGCACGCACAATCCGCTGGGCGTGAAGGGCTGCGGCGAGGCCGGGGCCATCGGCTCGCCGCCGGCGGTGATCAACGCGATCTGTCATGCTCTGGGCGTGCAGGACGTGCCGATGCCCGCCACCCCGCACACGGTGTGGAAGATCGCCCAGGGCAAGAAGTAAGCCGGCCTCCAGGAGACATTCGAGATGCAAGCATTCGCATACCAGACCCCCTCGTCGGTGGCCGACGCCGCCAAGGCCGCCAAGGCCGAAGACGCCAAGCTGCTGGCCGGCGGCCAGAGCCTGCTGCCTTCCATGAAGCTGGGCCTCGCCGCGCCTTCGGCGCTGGTGGACCTCTCGGCCCTGGCCGAACTGAAGGGCATCAAGGTCGAGGGCGGCAAGGTCACCATCGGCGCCGGCACCACGCACGCCGCGGTGGCCGCCTCGGCCGAGGTGAAGAAGGCGATCCCCGCGCTGGCCGACCTGGCCGGCAGGATCGGCGACCGCCAGGTGCGCAACCGCGGCACCCTCGGCGGCAGCCTCGCCAACAACGACCCCGCGGCCTGCTACCCGGCGGCCGTGCTGGGGCTGGGCGCCACCGTGGTGACCAACCAGCGCAGCATCGCCGCCGACGACTTCTTCCAGGGCGTGTACACCACCGCGCTGCAGGAAGGCGAGATCATCACCGCGGTGAGCTTCCCGATTCCGGAGAAGGCGGGCTGGCAGAAGTTCAAGCAGCCGGCGAGCCGCTTCTCGATGGTGGGCGTGTTCGTCAGCAAGGGCCCGGCGGGCGTGCGCGTGGCGGTCACCGGCGCCGGCGCCAACGGCGTGTTCCGCGCCAAGGACCTGGAAGCGAAGCTCGCTTCGAACTGGAGCGCGGGCGCACTCGCCGGCGCCACGGTGGCGGCCAGCGGCCTGAACAGCGACCTGCACGCCTCGGCCGAGTACCGCGCGGCGCTGATCCCGGTGCTGGCGGCCCGCGCCGTGGTTTGAGGCGGCGTAAGCCGCACCCGACACGCCGCACGCCGTGCGGCGTTTTCGTTTGGCCCTTCGGACCACAATCGATCCGTGACCGACACCACCCTGCCCAAGTCCATCGACGAGACCCAGCAGCGCCTGCTGGCGCTGGACTACGTGCCCGAACGGGCGCTCGCCACCACCGTCTTCCTGGCGCTGCGGCTGGAACGCCCGCTGTTCCTGGAAGGCGAGCCCGGCACCGGCAAGACCGAGATCGCGAAGACGCTGGCGGCCATGCTGGGTCGGCCGCTGATCCGCCTGCAGTGCCACGAGGGCCTGGACCTGGCGGGCGCGGCCTACGAATGGAACTATGCGCGCCAGATGCTGGAGATCCGTCTCGCCGAGGCCGAAGGCAAGACGCGCGAGCAGCTCGCCTCGGAACTCTTCTCCGACCGCTTCCTGATCCGCCGCGCCCTGCTGCAGGCCATCGACCCCGCGCAGCCCGTGCCGCCGGTGCTGCTGATCGACGAGCTCGACCGCGCCGACGAGCCCTTCGAAGCCTTCCTGCTGGAAGTGCTGTCGGACTTCCAGATCACGATCCCCGAATTCGGCACCGTGAAGGCGAAGACGCCGCCCATCGTCGTGCTCACCAGCAACCGCACGCGCGAGATCCACGACGCGGTGAAGCGGCGCTGCCTCTATCACTGGGTCGGCTTCCCCGACGCCGCGCGCGAGTTCACGATCCTGCAGCGCCGCGTGCCGGGCGCGCCGCGCAAGCTGGCCGAGCAGATCGTCGCCTTCGTGCAGAAGCTGCGCGAGATCGAGCTCTACAAGCTGCCGGGCATCGCCGAGACCATCGAGTGGACGCGCGCCCTCATGCAGCTGGACGCCTTCGTGCTCGACCCCGACACCGTGAACCAGACCCTGGGCGTGCTGCTGAAGTACCAGGACGACATCGCCAAGGTACAGGGATCGGAAGCCGCGCGCATCCTGGAACAGGTGCAGCAGGCCACCCGCGCCGGCTGAACGCCGGGCGCGTGAAACAATTCATTGCTTTCATCTGGCGGCATGGACAAAATGTCCATGCACTGTCGGCAAACCCGCTGAAAGGCGGGGACGCAAAGCCTCCGGTCTTCGCGCCTTCGGGCGAAAGATAGCGGGGTTGCCTGCAGCGGTGAGAGCCAACACTCACATCCGCAGCAGCGTCCCAGGGTTTTCCGCTTGCTTCCCTGCCACTCTCACCCAGGACGCAACGCGATGAAAGCTTCCATCCTCACCGCCCTCCTCGCCGGCCTCGCGGCCGCTTCCACGGCCCAGGCGGCCGAACCCGTGGCGCAGCCGAACGCGCTGTTCCGCCTCTACAAGGCCGACGGCAGCACGCTGCTGGGGCAGGCCGTCATCACCGCCGGCGGCGGCATGCCGACGATCAGCGTGCGCCAGGCCGACGCGCTGGTCATGGCCAACGGCCGCTGCGCCTTCAACGTGAAGTACGACGAGGTCTCGCCGGTGGCGCTGAAGGGCACCACGAACCGCCTGTACAGCAACGACACGCTGGTGGCGCAGAACACCGCCATCGACCTGGCCGCGGGCGTGCTGCGCACGATCTGGACCCAGCCCTACCTGTTCGCCGGCGTCAACAACGTCAAGGTGGTGCTGAACGCCGACGGCGCCAGGCCCACGGTGGGCTGGGTGCGCGTGAACGTCGACGGCACCTGCCTGGCCGCGCCGCCCGCACCGAAGGTGGAGCCCAAGCCGAGCCCGGCGCCGGTGCCACCCGCCGTGGTGCCGCCCAGCGGCGAGTGGAATGCGCTCTACAACGCCTGGGGCTACAGCAACTACGCGACGACGCAGCTGAAGACCAAGGGCTACGCGCGCTACGCCGAGTTGGTGGCGGTGAATGCCGAGCTGAAGGCGGCGGTCGACGCGAAGAAGATCGAACGCGCCGCCTACGACAAGCTGATGGCGCGCTGGAACGCGATCGCCAACGACGCCGCGTTCAAGGCGCTGATGGCCGCCGTCGTGCCCGGCACCCCGGGCCAGAAGTAGGCGCCCGCGAAGACCGCGCGCGCGTCGCATGAATCGGCGGCGCCGCGCGCGGCCGCGTTCCAGAATGGCGCCCGGCGGGACGCAGGACCGCCCCGCCATCCAGGCACCTGCCGGTGCGAGGAGAACGCGATGCGCAGAAGGCTCTACTGGATGCTGCCCGACGTGGCGAGCGCGCGGCGCATGGTCGACGACATGCTGCTGGCCCGCGTCGAGGAACGACACCTGCATTTCGTCGCCCGCGAGGGCACCGACATGACCGGCCTGCACCCGGCCAACGTGCTGCAGACCTCGGACCTGGTGCGCGCCGCCGAGCTCGGCCTGGTGATCGGCACCATCACCGGCGCGGTGGCCGGCGCGCTGGCGGCGTTCTTCTTCCCGATCGTCGGCGACGAGCCGCAGCCGGGACTGATCGGCGCCTTCGCGATCGCCGGCGGGCTGTTCGGAGCCTGGAGCGCCAGCCTGGTCGGCTCGTCGGTGCCGAGCCGCCGGCTGGCGCGCTTCCAGCCGCTCGTCGAGCGCGGCCAGATCCTGCTGATGGTGGACGTGCCGCGCCGGCGCGTCGAGGAGATCGAAGCGCGCCTGCAGCAGTTGCACCCCGAAGCCAGCCTGCAGGGGATGGAGCCGAACATTCCGGCCTTCCCCTGAAGGCGCAGGGCTTCAGAAGAAGCCGAGCGCGGAGGGCGAGTAGCTCACCAGCAGGTTCTTCGTCTGCTGGTAGTGGTCCAGCATCGCCTTGTGGGTCTCGCGGCCGATGCCGGATTCCTTGTAGCCGCCGAAGGCCGCGTGCGCCGGGTAGGCGTGGTAGCAGTTGGTCCACACGCGGCCGGCCTGGATCGCGCGGCCCATGCGGTAGGCGCGGCTGCCGTCACGCGTCCAGACGCCGGCGCCGAGGCCGTAGACGGTGTCGTTGGCGATCTGCAGGGCCTCGGCCTCGTCCTTGAAGGTGGTCACGGCCAGCACCGGGCCGAAGATCTCCTCCTGGAAGATGCGCATCTTGTTGTGGCCCTTGAAGAGCGTCGGCTGGATGTAGTAGCCGCCACTCAGTTCACCGCCCAGCTGGGCCTGGCC
Source organism: uncultured Rubrivivax sp. (assembly GCA_964454485.1). GTDB lineage: Bacteria > Pseudomonadota > Gammaproteobacteria > Burkholderiales > Burkholderiaceae_C > Rubrivivax. The sequence goes on along the minus strand of CAYVXO010000040.1, from coordinate 15,088 downwards.
GCCGCCGCAGAGGACCTTCGCGCCTTCCTGCTTGCCCACTTCCAGGTACGAAAGGATCTTGTCCATCTGCATCGAGCTGGCCTGCGCGCCGAGCATGGTCTCGGTGTCCAGCGGGTTGCCCTGCTTGATGGCGGCCACGCGCTTCAGCGCGCGCTCGATGAAGCGGTCGTAGATGCTCTCGTGGATGACGGCGCGGCTCGGGCAGGTGCAGACCTCGCCCTGGTTGAACGCGAACAGCACCAGGCCTTCGATCGCCTTGTCCAGGAAGGCGTCGTCGGCGGCCATCACGTCCTCGAAGAAGATGTTCGGGCTCTTGCCGCCGAGTTCCAGCGTGGCGGGGATCAGGTTCTGCGCCGCCGCCTGGGCGATGACCTTGCCGGTGGCGGTGCTGCCGGTGAAGGCGATCTTGGCGATGCGCTTGCTGGTGGCCAGCGGCATGCCGGCCTCGCGGCCGTAGCCGTTCACCACGTTCAGCACGCCCGGGGGCAGCAGGTCGGCGATGAGCTCGACCAGCACCATGATGCTGATGGGCGTGTTCTCGGCCGGCTTCAGCACCACGCAGTTGCCGGCGCCGAGCGCTGGCGCCAGCTTCCACGCCGCCATCAGCAGCGGGAAGTTCCAGGGGATGATCTGGCCGACGACGCCCAGCGGCTCGTGGAAGTGGTAGGCGATGGTGTTGGCGTCGATCTCGCTGATCGAGCCTTCCTGCGCGCGCAGGCAGCCGGCGAAGTAGCGGAAGTGGTCCACCGACAGCGGCACGTCGGCGTTCAGCGTCTCGCGGATGGGCTTGCCGTTGTCCACGCTCTCGGCGTAGGCCAGCAGTTCCAGGTTGGCCTCGATGCGGTCGGCGATCTTCAAGAGCACGTTGGCACGCTCGGCCGGCGCGGTGGCGGCCCACCTGGCGGCGGCGGCATGGGCGGCGTCGAGCGCGAGGTCCACGTCGCGCGCGGTCGAGCGCGCGGCCTTCGTGTAGGGCTTGCCGTTGATGGGCGTCAGCACGTCGAAGTACTGGCCGTCGGCCGGGGCGACGAACTTGCCGCCGATGAAGTTGTCGTACTTCGCCTTGAAGGCGAGCTTGGCGCCGGCGGTGCCGGGGGCTGCGTAAACGGTCATGGCGGTCTCCTGAAGAAAGCGTTGAAGGGTTGAGGACCGCCTGCCCTTCTGCAATCGACATGCCCACCGCCTTCCACGAGGGAAGCGCGTTATGAAGGGCCCGCCTTTGTGCCAGCCCGCAGCGTCACCGATGGTCGAGGACAGACCAGACGGCGCCGCTTTGCGCGGGTGAACCCCCATGAACGGCCGTGCATAGGCACGGCGGCCGCACAATGGCGGCCACGATGCTGCGCGCCCCCGAGTCCCTGCCCGGCCACCTGGCCGAGAACGTGATGCATTTCGGCCGCGTGCTGCGCCAGGCGGGGCTGCCGCTGGGCACCGACCGCATCGCGCTCGCGCTGCAGGCGCTGCAGCAGGGCGCGCTGGGTTCGCGCGCGGACTTCCACGACACGCTGGCCGCCTGCTTCCTGGACCGCGTGGAGCACCGCGAGATCTTCGAGCAGGCCTTCGTGCTCTTCTGGCGCGACCCCGACCTCGCTGGCCGCATCATGGCGATGATGCTGCCGCAGGTGCGCGGGCTGGAGAACACCACGCCGCCGCCGCCGGAGAACCGGCGCCTGGCCGAGGCCATGTTCCCCCACCAGCCCGAGGCCCCGCCGCCGCCGGAAGCGCCCGAGCAGCTGCAGATCGACGCCGCCTTCACCTGGAACGAACGCGAGCTGCTGCGCAAGGCCGACTTCGAGACCATGAGCTCGGAAGAGTGGCGCGCCGCGCAGCAGATGCTCAAGCGCCTGGCGCCCTTCTTCGAGCCGCTGGCCACGCGCCGGTCCGAACGCGCCCCGCACCCCGGCCGCGTCGACGCGCGCGCCACGCTGCAGGCGATGGCGCGCCACGGCGGCGAGCTCATCGACCTGCGCTGGCGCCGCCCGCGCGTGCGGCCGGCGCCGCTGGTGGTGCTGGCCGACATCTCCGGCTCGATGAGCCGCTACTCGCGCATGCTGCTGCACTTCACGCACGCGCTCGGCCATGCCGAGGCGCGCGTCGAGAGCTTCGTCTTCGGCACCCGGCTCACGCGCACGACGCGCGCGCTGCGACAGCGCGACCCCGACATCGCGGTGGCGCAGGTGGTGCGCGACGTGCAGGACTGGTCCGGCGGCACGCGCATCAGCGAATGCCTGCACCAGTTCAACCACCAGTGGGCGCGGCGCGTGCTCTCGGGCCGCGCCACCGTGCTGCTCATCAGCGACGGGCTGGAGCACGGCCACACCGCCGCCCTCTCGTTCGAGATGGAACGCCTGCACAAGAGCTGCCGCCGCCTGGTGTGGCTGAACCCGCTGCTGCGCTTCGACGCCTTCGAGCCCAAGGCCGGCGGCATCAAGGCCATGCTGCCGCACGTGGACCGCTTCCTGCCGGCCCACAACATCGAGAGCCTGGAGCAGCTGGCGAAAGTGCTCGCCGGCCGCGAAGACTGACTCAGGTTCCCTTGCGGATCCAGGAACGCAGGCGGCCGCCGGCGCTTTCGCTGTCGCGCGCGGCGTGGTGCGTGCGCAGCACCATCAAGCCGCCCTGCAGGTAGACCGCGTTCAGCAGGCGGGCCGCGCGCTCGCGGTCCATGCCGGGCCAGCGTGCGATCTCCACCAGCGGCGCGATCTCGCTGCGCAGCCGGCGCAGCGTGGGGCCCAGCGCGCCGGCCAGGGCCTGCGTCTCGGGCACGTACTCGGCCGAGAGCCGGTAGGCGGCGCGGCCGGCGATGTCTTCCAGCAGGTGGGCGCGCGGCGCGTGCATCGCCATCGTCCACAGCAGCTCGCGCAGCGGGCTGTAGGCGGCGACCTCGTCGATGCGCTCGTGCATCTCGTGGCCGGGCGGGCGCAGCCCGGGGGGTTCCACCGCCAGCACCTGCAGGTCGGCGTTGCCTTCGCGCAGCGACTCCACGATGGAGCGCTTCATGTGGTAGAGCTCGCGGTACGGGAACACCGTGACCGGCCAGACGTAGCCCTTGTGCTGCATCAGGATGAGCGCGCTCTCGCGCTGGCGGATGCAGGCGGCCAGCACCTCCAGCACGTCGCCTTCCAGGCGCGCGCGCTGCAGGTGGCTCAGCTCGGCGGCCATCGTGGTCGACAGCACCGTCTTGCGCTGCATCGGCGAAGGCGCGGCCTCGGCGGCCTCGGCCTTCATGCGCTCCCAGGCGCTGATGCGCCAGAGCGTCGAGGAATCGAACTTCAACATCCCTGCCCTCCGCTTTCCACCCGCCCGGCGACCGACTGCGCGGCCTTCGATTGCAGACCTCAGGCGAGCGCTTCGTCGACAAAATCCAGCCGGTCCTGGCCGAAGAACATCTGCCCGTCCACGAAACAGGTGGGCGCGCCGAAGACACCGCGCTCCACCGCTTCCTCGGTCACGGCCACGAGCCGCGCCTTCACCTCGGGGTCGGACACCAGCGCGTGGAAGGCCTCGGGCTCGAAGCCGGCCTCGGCCAGCGAAGACCCGAGCACGGCCAGGTCGCCCAGGTTGCGCGGCGTGCGCCACATGAAGTCGAAGACGGCGCGGTGGTAACGCTCGAAGTCCTGCGGCCGGCGCATCTGCACGCCGACGGCGCCGCGCATCAGTGTCAGCGTGTTGATCGGGAATGAAGGGTTGAATTCGAACGGGATGCCGAAGCGCGCCGCCCAGCGGCGCATGTCGTGCTGCATCCAGCGGCCCTTGGCCGGCACGGTGACGGGGCTGGCATTGCCGGTGGCCTTGAAGACGCCGCCCAGCAGCATGGGGCGCCACAGCACTTCGGCGCCGCGCGCGGCGGCGATCGCCGGCAGGCGGGCCGCGGCCAGGTAGCTGGTCGGGCTGCCGTAGTCGTAGAAGCACTCCACCACGCGCGCCATCACCACTTCTCCATCCAGGGCCTGAGGTCGAGCTCGTGGGTCCACGCGCTCCGCGGCTGCCGGTGCAGCTGCCAGTAATTCTCCGCGATCGCCTCCGGGTCGAGGATGCCGCCCTGGTCCTTCAATGCGTAACGCTCGGGAAAGTTGTTTGCGATGAATTCGGTGTCGATGGCACCGTCGATCACGACGTGAGCGACGTGGAGGCCTTGCGGCCCCAGCTCGCGCGCCATGCTCTGCGCCAGCGCGCGCAGCGCGTGCTTGGCGCCGGCGAAGGCGGCGAAGCCGGCACCGCCGCGCAGGCTGGCGGTGGCGCCGGTGATGACGATGGTGCCGGCGCGCCGCGGCAGCATCGCGCGCGCCGCCTCGCGGCCGACCAGGAAGCCGGCCAGCGCGCCCATCTCCCACACCTTGCGGTAGACACGCTCGGTCATCTCGGTGATCGGGAAGCGCACGTTGGCGCCGATGTTGAAGACCACCACCTCCAGCGGCGCGATCGTCGATTCGATGGTGGAGAAGAGCGACGCCACCGCGGCTTCGTCGCGCGCGTCGGAAGCGAAGGCGTGCGCGACGCCGCCTTCGGCGCGGATGCGCTCCACCAGCGGCTGCAGCTTGTCGGCCGTGCGCCGCGTGACGCAGGCGGCGTAGCCCTCGCGCGCAAAGCGGCGCGCGATGGCGCCGCCGGTGGCGTCGCCCGCGCCGACGACGAGCATCGAGCGTGCGGGCCGGGGTGGGGCTTCGGACATGTCTCGATTTGTAGCACGCAAAGAGCGGGATTGCTGCTGCGCTCGCGCAGCGAACAGAATCGCGCCGGCGTCGGACAAGCGGAGCAAGCGCGATGGGGGCCTCGTTGTTCATCAGCTATTCGCACCTGGACCGGCCCTGGATGCAGGTCTTCCGCCGCCACCTGCGCGGCGCGCTGATGGACCGCTGCGAGGTCTGGTCCGACGAGGACATCCCGCCCGGCGGCACCTGGGAAGACCGCGTGCTGGGCAACCTGAACCAGGCCTCGGCGGCGCTCGTGCTCGCCAGCCCCGACTACCTGGTCTCGCCCTGGTGCCGGCGCGAGCTGCGCTCGCTGCACGCGGCCATGAAGCGCGGCCAGATGGCCGGCGTGTACTGGGTGCAGCTCAAGCCCTGCGGCTGGCACTGGAGCGAACTGGCCGAGGTGCAGGCGGTCCAGGAGCCGGCCTCCGCCAGCCTGGAGGACGAACCCGAGGGCCCGCCGCGCGACGCGCGCGTGCTGCGCGCCTGCGGCCGCATCACGACCGACCTGCTGCGCCTGATGGCCGACGAGAACCGCGACCTGGCGATGGTGCGCGACCTGCTCGCGCGTTCGCCCGAAGGCGCGTCGATCCAGCTGCTGGAGGAGCTGCGCAACGGCGACTTCTCGGTCGTCTGCCGCGGCCTGCACAAGAACGGCGACGACGTCGTCGTGAAGGTGCTCACCAACACGCCGCTTCACCGCATGCGCGAGCTGTTCCTGCAGGTGAGCCAGGCGCGCCAGCAGGTGCGCGACCCCTCGGTGGTGACGGTGGACAAGGTGTTCACGGTCGACGAAGGGCACGCCCAGCGCATCGTCATCCTCTCCGAGATGGCCAGCGGCACCACGCTGGCCGGGCTGATCGAGGCCGACGCCGCCCGGCCGCCGGAAGAGCGCTGGCTGCAGCCCGAGCGCGTGGGCATGATCCTGCGCCGCATGGCCGAGGCGCTGGCCAAGCTGCACGCGCTGCCGGCCATCGAGAGCGAAGCCACCGGCCCCGAGGGCTACGTGCACGTGATGGGGCCGCTGGTGCCGGGCAACGTCTTCTTCGACCCGCGCACGCTGCGGCCGCGCATCTCGCTCGTCGGCGTCACCAGCTTCCTGTGGCACTTCTTCGACCCCGTGACCTTCGTGCGCGTGGTCAACCCGGGCAGCGGCAGCTACCTGCTGCCGGAGAAGCTGCGCCGCCAGCCGCTGGACGCGCGCGCCGACCAGTACTTCCTGGGCATGCTGGCGCTGGAGCTGCTGGAGGCCGAGCGCCTGTTCGTCGTGCCCGACCCGCTGAACCCGCCCGACCCGCTGGCCCGGCTGGACCGCTGCCAGGGCTGCGGCGCGCGCTGGACGCGCCACGAGCAGTTCGGCGCCCTGCTGCGCCGGCTGCTGCAGCCCGACCCCGACCAGCGCTTCGACACCATGGACCAGGTGGTGCAGCAGTTCCGCGCGCTCGAGGAGCCCGAACGCGTGCTCGCCAAGTACGCCTTCCGCCGCTGGGTGCAGCCGGCCGGCCCGGCGGCCGACGGCGTCGGCTTCTCGCGCCGCTTCTACGAACGCTTCTTCGAAGCCGACCCGGCCGCGCGCGCCATCTTCGACGCCGCGCTGGCACGCCGCGGCAATGTCGCCGGGCTGGACGAGCACCACCACCGCAAGCTGGTCGACTCGCTGAAGGCGGTGCTCAACTACCGGCCGGGCAACGACCCGAGTTCGATCGACACCCTGATCGCGCTCCACCACGGGCGCGGCATCGGCGCGCTGCAGTACGCCAGCTTCCGCGCCGCCTTCGTCGACACGCTGGCGGCGGCGGCCGAGGCGGCCGGGACACCGCCGCCCGAGGTGGCCGAGATCGTGCGCGCCTGGAACCAGCTCTTCGAGCCGGTGCTCGAGGAGATGCGGCGCAAGGTGAGCGCCTGAAGGCGCGCCGCGCTCAACGCCGCTTCAACGCCTGTTCAGCGCCGGTTCAGCGCCCGCCACACCACCTCGGGAGTGAGCGGCATCTGCACCTTCTCCGCCGCGCGGCCGAGGCCGGCGGTGTCGAGCGCGTCGATCACCGCGTTCACCACCGCCGGCGTGGCGCCGATGGTGCCCAGCTCGCCCACGCCCTTGGCGCCCAGGCTGTTGGTGGTGCAGGGCACCGATTCGTCGAAGCGCGTCACGTAGCCGCGGAAGCCGTCGGCGCGCGGCATCGCGTAGTCCATGTAGCTGGCCGACAGCAGCTGGCCGCTCTCGTCGTAGACCATGCGCTCGCACAGCGCCTGGCCGACGCCCTGCACCGCGCCGCCCTCGACCTGGCCGCGCACGATGACCGGGCTGACGACGCGGCCGATGTCGTTCACCGACGCGTACGACACCAGCTCCACTTCGCCGGTGGCGGGGTCGACCTCGACTTCGCAGACGTGGCAGCCGTTGGGCCAGCTCGCGTTGCCGGCCTTGGCGTCGCCTTCGGCCACGATGTGGCCGCCCGGCTGGCGGCGCGCCAGCTCGAAGAGGTCGATGCCCAGGTCGGTGCCGCTCACCTTGAAGCGGCCGGCGCGGTACTCGATGTCGGCCGCCGGCGCCTCCAGTGCCTTGGCGGCGAGCTGGCGGCCCGACTCCACCGTGTTCTGCGAGGCGACGCGGATCGCCGCCCCGCCGGTGAACAGCGACCGGCTGCCGGCGCTGCCGAAGCCGTTGGCGCGGTCGGTGTCGCCCTGCAGCACGCGGATCTTGTCCAGCGGCACGCCGAAGACGTCGTGCGCCAGCTGCACGTAGCTGGTCGCGATGCCCTGGCCCATCGCCTGCGTGGCGCTGGTGAGCTCGATGAAGCCGTCGCCGGTGACCTCGACCTTGACGTTCTCCTCCAGCGCGTTGCCGCCGGTCCACTCCAGGAAGGTGGCGATGCCACGGCCGCGCAGCCTGCCGCGTGCCTTCGATTCGGCGCGCCGCGCCGCGAAGCCGTTCCAGTCGGCGAGCGCCAGGCCCTGGTCGAGCATCTTCTCGAACGCGCCGACGTCGTAGACCTGGCCCATCGCGTTCGTGTAGGGGAACTGCTCGGGGCGGATCATGTTGCGGCGGCGCAGCTCGGCCGGGTCCAGCTTCAGCGCGCGCGCGGCGGCGTCCATCAGCCGCTCGATGATGTAGATGGCCTCCGGCCGCCCGGCGCCGCGGTAGGCGCCGGTGGGCGCCGTGTTGGTCATCACCGCGGTGATGCGCAGGTCGATCGGCTTGATGTCGTAGATGCTGGTCGTGACCCAGGGGCCGATGAGCACCTGGATCGCGATGCCCACCACCGCCGGGTAGGCGCCCACGTTGGCCAGCGTGTGCACGCGCAGGCCCAGCACGCGGCCGTTGGCGTCGAGCGCCATCTCGGCGCGGCTGACGACGTCGCGGCCGTGGCCGGCGGCGAGGAAGTCGTCCAGCCGCTCGGCCTGCCACTTCACCGGGCGCTTCGTCTGCAGCGCCGCGAAGGCGACCGCCACGTCTTCCGCGTAGAGGCCGGTCTTCATGCCGAAGCCGCCGCCGACGTCGCCCACCAGCACGCGCACCTTCTCGGGCGACAGGCCGGGGATCATGCCGGCCACGCCGTCGCGCAGCGCGGTGGGCATCTGGCTGGAGGCACGCATCGTCAGCCGGCCGTCCTCGGCCAGCCAGGCGAGCAGGCTGCGCGGCTCCATCGGGCTGGGCGCCAGGCGCTGGTTGACGAGGTCGAGCTCGATGCGGTGGGCGGCCTTCGCGAAGGCGGCGTCGGTCGCGGCGGCGTCGCCGTGGCGCATCTCGGCGCTGACGTTGTCGCCCAGGTCGGGCAGCAGCAGCGGCGCGCCGGCGGCGTAGGCGGCACTCACGTCGACGACGGCCGGGCGCGATTCGACCTCGACCGTCACCGCATCGGCGGCGGCGCGCGCGGCTTCCTTCGATTCGGCCACCACCAGCGCCACCGGCTCGCCGACGAAGCGCACGTCGCCCACGGCCAGCGCCGGCCGCGCCGGGCCGGCCATCGGCTTGCCGTCGGGCCGCGGGAAGGCGGGCGGCAGCACGAAGGGCTTGACGCCGGCGGCCTGCAGGTCGGCGCCGGTGTACACGGCCACCACGCCGGGCACCGCGCGCGCCGCGGCCACGTCCACCGAGACCAGCCGACCGTGCGCCACCGTCGAGCGCACGAAGCGCGCGAACAGCTGCCCCGCGGGCGCGACGTCGTCGGTGAACTGCCCCCGGCCCTGCACCAGTGCCGGGTCCTCCACGCGGCGCACGGCCTGGCCGCTGCCGAAACGCAGCGCTTCCATCAGCCTTCTCCCCGCATCGTCCTGGCGGCCTGCTGCACGGCGGCGACGATGTTGACGTAGCCGGTGCAGCGGCACAGGTTGCCCTCGAGCGCCTGCGCGACCTCGTCGTCGCTGGGCTTCTTGTTCTCGGCCAGCAGGCAGCTGGCGGTCATGATCATTCCCGGCGTGCAGAAGCCGCACTGCAGGCCGTGGCAGGCGACGAAGGCGTCCTGCAGCGGCGAGAGGCGGCCGCCTTCGGCCAGGCCCTCGATGGTGGTGACCTTCGTGCCCGCGGCCTGCAGTGCCAGCAGGCTGCAGGCGCGCGTGGCGCGGCCGTCGACCAGCACCGTGCAGGCACCGCACTGGCTGGTATCGCAGCCCACGTGGGTGCCGGTGAGGCCGAGCGTGCCGCGCAGCAGGTCCACCAGCAGGGTGGCGGGTTCGGCCTCGGTCTGCACCGGCCGGCCGTTGAGCGTGAATTGGAGTCGGGCCATCGTCGTCGACAATCGGGAGGTGTCGACGATCCTAACCACTTCGCGCAGGACCCGCCTCCGCGTCACCCCGCCCCCGGCGCGGCGCGCCTTCCTGGTCGGCGCCGCCGCGGCCGTGCTGACCGTGCCCGCGGCGCAGGCGCAGGAGGTGCAGGCCAAGGTGGAACGCGCGGGCGAGAAGATCGTCGTCGACTTGAAGGCGCGCGTGGCCGCGCCGCTGGCCACGACCTGGGGCGTGCTGATCGACTACGAGCGCATGCCCGAGTTCGTGTCCACGCTCAAGACCAGCAAGGTGACGAGCCGCCAGGGCAACCAGCTGGAGGTCTCGCAGACGGGCGAGACGCGCGTGGCCTTCATGAACTTCAAGTTCGCCACCGTGCGCGCGGTCGAGTTGCTGCCGATGACCGAGATCCGCACGAAGCTGGTCAGCGGCGACTTCAAGTCCTTCGACACCGTGACCCGGCTGACCGAGGAAGGCGGCGACACCGTCATCACCTACCGCGGCGAATACATCCCCAACGCCTGGGTGCCGCCGATGCTGGGGCCGAGCGTGATCGCCGGCGAGACCAAGCGCCAGTACGGCCAGCTGCTCGCCGAGGTGCTGCGCCGCCACGCCGCGGCGCCGGCGGCAGCGCCCAAATGACAAGGCCCGCGAGAGGCCGCTTCCCTGACGGGGCGGCCGCGCGGGCCTGAGGGTTCCAGGGCGCGGGCCTCGCGGCCGCGGCGCCCAGGACACCTGGAATTACTTCTTCGGTTCGCCGGCTTCGCCCGGGTTGGTGATCTTGCCGGCCTTCTTGTCGGCGGCCACCTGCTTGCGCGCTTCGGCGCGCGCGGCCTTGCGTTCGGCCTTGGTGCCGCTGGCCTTCTCGGGCATGTTCGGAGTGCCCTCGCCGTCCGGCATCAGCTTGCCTTCCTTGCGCGCTTCCTTCACCGCTTCCTTGCGCTCGACCTTGGCGGCGGCCTTCTCGGCCGGCGTCGCCTTCTTGTCGCTGGCCTGGGTGGCCTTGGTGGGGTCGTCGGCGCGCGCCGGGGCGGAAACCATCAGCATCGCGGCGAGAGCCGCCGCCGCCGTCAGAAGCATCTTCGTCTTCATGTCTGTCCTTGGGTGTTTGTGAAAGAAAAAGAACCGCGGTCAGGGCGTGACGGGCTCTTCCTGAAATTGTCGAACCCGCCGCGTGTGGGCGTCAAGCAACAGCCGGGATTTTCACGCCCCGGCGATGCTCAGACCCAACTATCGCCTTGAAAGCAACGCCGCTGCATGCTACCGGGTTGACCGGGCTGGGCGCTACAAGGCGCAACTGCGGAAGCCGGCGAAGGGCGTGTCGGCGGCCGGCGGCGCGAAACGGCGCGCCTTCGGGTGGTGCTGGCGCGCCGGCGTCATCCAGGAAGCACCGCGAAGCACGCCCTGGCTGCCGGCGGCCGGCATCGGGTCCAGCGCGCCGGCGCCCGCTTCGTGCCCCGGCCAGGGGCGGGCGCTGCCGGCCACCCATTCGAAGACGTCGCCCCAGGCGAAGCCGCGCGAGGCGCCGGCCAGCGCGGCCAGTTCCCATTCGGGCTCCGTGGGCAGGCGGCGGCCGGCCCAGCGGCACCAGGCTTCGGCCTCGTGGCGGCTGGCGTGCAGCACCGGCTGCCCGAGCGCCACCCGCTGCGCCAGCCCGCGCCGTTGCACCAGCACCGCGCCGCCACGCAGCTGCTCCACGTGGCGCGGCGCGCGCCGGCCTTCGGCCTCGGCCCAGGCCCAGCCGGCGTCGGTCCAGAGTTCGCGCCGGTCGTAGCCGCCGTCGTCGGCGAATTCGACGAAGCGCTGCCAGCTCACCGGCTGGGCGTCGATCTCCACCTCGGGCACCGCCACCTCGTGCGCCCAGCGCTCGTTCTCGGGCACGCAGCCGCCGCGCGGCGAACCGAGCAGCAGGCGCTGCGGCGGGAACCAGACCGGCTCGCGCTGCGGGCGGGCCGCCAGCGGCTTCCAGGGCAGGCGGTCGTCGCCGCGCTCGGCCAGCTGCAGTTCGGCGGCGCGCTCGGCCAGCGCCTCGCCCAGCCGGTCCTCGTGGCGCAGTGCCAGGCGGTAGAAGTGCAGGCCGGCGTCGCTGGCCGGCGCGTGCGCCAGCAGGTCCAGCGTCACCTCCAGCGTCTGCGCCAGGTAGCGGCGCAGGGCCTCGGCCGGGGGCGGGGCGGCGGCGCCCTCGAACCAGGCCTCGATGGCGGCGTCGGCCGGGGGCAGGCGCAGCACGCCGGGGTCGGCGTCCTCGCCGCGGTCGCGCTGCAGGTGGCGGCCGATCCAGTGGTCCTGGAAGCGCCCGGCCTCGCCGGCGAGCGCCAGCGCCGAGCGCGCGCCGCCGGTGCCGTCTTCCAGCGCACCGCGCGACTCGAAGGCGGCCAGCCAGCGCAGCGTGGTGTTGCGGGCGTCGATGAGCGCCAGCGACAGCAGGTCGGGCCCCGCCGCGCGCACCGCCTGCGCATCGTCGGCGGCGAGCGCCGAGGCCGCCTTCACTGGCCGACCAGCCCGTTGCGGATCGCGTAGACCGTGAGTTCGGAGTTGTTCGTGAGGCCCAGCTTTTCCAGCACGCGCGCGCGGTAGACCGAGACCGTCTTGGGCGACAGCGTCAGCTCCTCGGCGATGTCCGACAGGCGCTTGCCGGAGGCGATCTTCACCAGCGTCTGCAGCTCGCGATCCGACAGCTTCTGGTGCGGGCTTTCCACCGCCGGCGTGGTGAGGCTTTCCACCAGCATCTGCGCGATGTCCGGCGTCACGTACTTGCGCCCCTGCGCGACCGTGCGCACCGCCTGCACGATGAGCTGCGGGTCGCCGCCCTTGTTGACGTAGCCGAAGGCGCCGGCGCGCAGCGCGCGGATCGCGTACTGGTCCTCGGGGTACATGCTGACCACCAGCACCTTGACCGGCGAACCTTCGTCCTTCAGCGCGTGCAGCACGTCCAGGCCGCTGCGGCCGGGCAGGTTGATGTCCAGCACCAGCACGTCGCACGACTTCGTGCGCATCAGCGAGCGCAGCTCGCCGTAGTCGCCCGCCTCGCCGACGCAGCGGATGTCGCTCGCGTCGGCCAGCGTGTCGCGGATGCCGCGCCGGATGAGGGCGTGGTCGTCGCAGAGGATGACTTCGATCATGGACGCCGTCGGGTGGGCTACAACGAGCCCCAGGCCGAGGGGTCGTGTTCCTCATTGTCACGCGCACGGGGCTCGGGTTCGCGCGGCGCGTTGTCCAAGGGCACGGAAAGAATCACGGTCGTGCCCGAAGCGCTGGAGCTGAGGTCGATCCAGCCGCCCACCGTGAGCGCGCGTTCGCGCAGGCCGCGGATGCCGAAGCTCTGCGCCTTGCCCAGGTCGGCGCTGGAAAGTCCGCGCCCGTTGTCGCTGATCTCCAGCGAGAGCACGCCGCGCGCCAGCGAGAGGTCGATCGACACCCGCGTCGCGTGCGCGTGCTTGCTGATGTTGGTGAGCGCCTCCTGCGCCGTGCGGTACGCCACCAGCGGTACGCCGGCCGGCAGCGCCGGCTTGTCGTGGCTGGTGCGGAAGACGCAGGTGACGCCGCTGCGGCGTTCGAAGCGGCTCGCCATCCACTGCAGCGCCGGCACCAGGCCCTGCTCCAGGATGGCCGGCCGCAGGTTGTGCATGATGCGCTGGCTGGCCTCGATGGCGTGCGTCACCGTGTCCAGCGCGCTCAGCACGCGCTGGCGCACCTCGGGCTGGGTGACGCGGCGGCCGATCCAGTCGAGGTCGAACTTCAGCGCCGTGAGCGAACCGCCGACGTCGTCGTGGATCTCGCGCGCGATCGCGTGGCGTTCACCCTCCACGCTGGTCTGCAGGTGCTGCGCCAGTTCCGACAGCCGCTTCTGCGAGGCCTGCAGCTCGCGGTCGGCCTGGCGCTTGGCGCGCAGCGTCTCGGCGGCGGAGATCGCCTGCTCGACCGCCGGCGCCAGCCGCGCCAGGTTGTTCTTCAGCAGGTAGTCGTTGGCGCCGTTGCGCATGGCCTCGACCGCGGTGTCCTCGCCGATCTCGCCGGAGACCAGGATGAAGGGCAGCGCGCGGCCGGTGGCCCGCAGCAGCTGCAGCGCCTCGATGCCGGTGAAGCCGGGCAGGTTGTAGTCGGACAGCACCACGTCCCAGGGCCGGGCCAGGGCGCGCCGGAACTCGTCCCGGGTCTCGACCCGGGTCGCGTCCACGCGCAGGCCGGCGCGGCGCAGCTGGGCCATCGCCAGCACGTGGTCGGGCTCGGAATCCTCGATGTGCAGCAGGCGCACCGGCGACGTCGGTTGAAGGAGGGCAGCCATGTTCGGGCCGGCAGTATCGCGCAGCCGGGAGCGACCCCGTGCGACGAGAAATGAGGCCTGAAACAGCCTGTCATCGCCTCAAGCCCTGCGGGGGGGCTGCCGAAAATGACCCGAGAACACAGGAACGGCCCCGCCGCTCCGGCGGCCGCTCGCGGCTGCCGGGGAAGGGCGGGGTGTCACCGACTACACGACCCCGATCCAGGAGCCCCGATGCTCGTGCAGGAAGCCCCCGACCCGGCGCCCGCAGGCGGAATGTCGCTGCTCGCCGCTGCCGACCTTCAGGACCACCTGATGGTCGCCAGCAACGACCTCGAGCGGCTGCAGCGCCTGTTGTCCGACGCCTGCGACGCGCTGCTGATGCACTTCTACGGCGCCACCGGCGAGTTGAAGCAGCTGCTGCACATGGCCGCGCACCTGCCGGGCGTGGACACGCACCAGCTGCACACGGCGATGGAGCACATGGCCGGCGCGATCACCGCGATGCAGTTCCAGGACATGGCCTCGCAGCTGGTGACGCACACCTCGCGCCGGCTGCGCAACTGCGCCGACCGGCTGGCCAACGAGGCCTTCGCCGGCGACGAGGACGGCGCCGCCGTGATCGAGGAACCGCCGCTGCGCCCCAACCCCGTGACCCAGGACGAGATGGACGCCGGTTCCGTCGAGCTGTTCTGAACCGCACCGATCCACGCCACGACCGAGCACCAGAGACCCCCGGAGAAAAGACGATGCACTCCATCCTTGCCGTAGATGACAGCGCCTCGATGCGCCAGATGGTGTCCTTCACGCTGAAGAACGCCGGCTTCAATGTCGTCGAGGCGGTCGACGGCCAGGACGCCTTCGAGAAGGCGAACAGCCGCGACTTCAACCTGGTGCTCACCGACCAGAACATGCCCCGCATGGACGGCATCAGCCTGACGCGCAAGCTGCGCGAGAACCCGAAGTTCAAGAACACGCCGATCCTGATCCTGACCACCGAGTCGAGCGACCAGATGAAGCAGGCCGGCCGTGCCGCCGGCGCCACCGGCTGGCTGGTCAAGCCGTTCGACCCCGCCAAGCTGGTCGAGGTCATCGGCAAGGTCATCCGCTGAGGACGGCTGAAGCGAAGCGAGGAGCGCCCCCATGGCCGACACGACGAACGACGGTGCCCATCTCAACGCCGGCATCGACCTCTCCCAGTTCTTCCAGGTCTTCTTCGAGGAAGCCGGCGAGAACCTCGAGCAGATGGAGCAGATGCTGCTCAACCTGGACATCGAGAACGCCGACGACGAAGCCCTGAACGCCATCTTCCGATGCGCCCACTCCGTCAAGGGCGGCGCCGCGACCTTCGGCTTCGCCGACGTGGCCGAGCTGACGCACCAGATGGAGACGCTGCTGGACAAGCTGCGCCGCC
>CAYVXO010000039.1:0-32576 GCA_964454485.1 uncultured Rubrivivax sp. | reverse complement strand
TGGCCAGCAGCACCGCCAGGTCGGCCGCCGGCTCGCCGATGCGCACGCCGCCGACCGCATTGACGAACACGTCCTGGTCCAGGCAGGCCACGCCGGCGTGGCGGTGCAGCACCGCCAGCAGCATGGCCAGGCGGTCGCGGTCCAGGCCGACCGAGAGGCGGCGCGGGCTCGGGCCGCCGCTGTCCACCAGCGCCTGCACTTCCACCAGCAGCGGCCGCGTGCCTTCCAGCGTGACCAGCACGCAGCTGCCGGGCACCGGCTCGCCATGCGTCGAAAGGAAGATCGCGCTCGGGTTGGAAACGCCCTTCAGGCCCTTCTCGGTCATCGCGAAGACGCCGATCTCGTTGACGGCGCCGAAACGGTTCTTGATGGCGCGCACGAGGCGGAAGCTGGAGTGCGTGTCGCCTTCGAAGTACAGCACCGTGTCGACGATGTGCTCCAGCACGCGCGGGCCGGCGATCGCGCCTTCCTTGGTCACGTGGCCCACCAGCACCATCGAGCAGCCGCCGGTCTTGGCCACCCGCGTGAGCTGGGCCGCGCATTCGCGCACCTGCGCCACCGAGCCGGGGGCCGAGGTGAGCTGGTCGGAGTAGAGGGTCTGGATCGAGTCGATGACGCAGAAGGCCGGCGCCTCGGCCGCCAGCGTGGCGACGATCTTCTCTAGGTTGATCTCGGCCAGCACGCGCACCGCCTTGCCCGACAGGCCCAGCCGGCGCGCGCGCAGCGCGACCTGGGCGCCGCTTTCCTCGCCGGTGACGTAGAGCACCTTCATCTGCGCCGACAGCGCGTCCAGCGCCTGCAGCAGCAGCGTGCTCTTGCCGATGCCGGGGTCGCCGCCGATCAGCGCCACCGCGCCGGCGACGATGCCGCCGCCGAGCACGCGGTCCAGTTCCTCCTGGCCGGTGGGCGTGCGCTCGACCTCGGCGGCTTCGATCTCCGACAGCGTGGCCACCGGCTGGCTCTTCGCCAGCGCCTGGAAGCGGTTCTTCGAAGCGCCCGCGGCCGGCTCGGCCAGGCCTTCCTCCAGCGTGTTCCAGGCCTCGCAGTGCGGGCACTTGCCCAGCCACTTGGGGCTGGTGCCGCCGCATTCGCGGCAGGTGTAGACGGTCTTGGAGGTGGCCACGAAGGCGATTGTCTAGCCTTCGCGCACCTTGCCGCGGCCGGCCTTCACCTGCCCGCGCGCCGCTTTGCCTTCCAGCCGCCGCAGCTTGGAGCCGTAGGTGGGCTTGGTGGCCCGCCTTGGCGGCGGCGGCGGGGCGCTGGCCTCGTCGACCAGCGCCTGCAGCCGCGCCAGCGCTTCCTCGCGGTTGCGCACCAGGCTGCGTTCGCCCTGCGCCTTGATGACGATGACGCCGGCTTCGGTGAGCCGCTGGTCGGCGAGCGCCAGCAGGCGCGCCTTGACGCGTTCGGGCAGCGACGAGGCCGCGACGTCGAAGCGCAGGTGCACCGCGTTCGACACCTTGTTGACGTTCTGGCCGCCCGCGCCCTGGGCGCGGATCGCGGTCCACTCCACTTCGGCCGGGTCGACCCGCGGCCGCAGGCCCGACACCGTCAAGAGCGGCGCGCCACCCAGTAGGTGGCGCCTTCGGGGCCGTAGTGCTCGGCGTGCGGCACTTCGCGGTCGAGCGCGAAGCGGTCGCCCGGCTTCAGGTGCCGCGTGTCGCTGCCGCAGCGCAGCCACATCTCGCCCTGCACCACCAGCGCGTCGACCGCGAACGGGTGCGTGTGCTCGTCGAGCACCACGTTGGGCTCCCAGTGCCGTTCCAGCACTTCGGTGAAGCCGCGCGCGCGCGCCGCGGCGTCGAATTCGGCGAAGGTGGGCGTTCCCATGCGCACGAGCATACGCCCGCGCGCACGGTCCTACACGAGGCCGGTGAACTTCAGCAGGTGCCAGAAGGTGAGCCTGGGGCCCACCATCGGCTGCCAGCCCGCGGCCTCGGGTGCGTTGCGGAACGAACGCGGATCCTCGTCGACCAGGCCGTGGAACACCTCCAAGAGGATGCGCCCGCCCACCGGGCCCAGCTGGGCGCCGGAAGCGGGGCCGGACATGAAGTCGTCCTCCTCCAGGTCGGCGCGTTTCTTGACGTCGGTCCAGTAGTCCACCGTGGCGCGCTGCGCCTCGGCCAGGATGTAGAACCACAGCGGCGTGGCGGTGGCGAACGAGGGATCGATCGGCGCGAAGGTGAAGCCCTCGCCGCTGGGCCGGCGCGTGACCAGGTACTTCGCGTCCAGCGCCGGCTCGCCGAGCGCCTGCGCGAAGGCCTGGCCGGTGGCGATGCGGAAGGCCGGCAGGTTGCCGCGCAGCAGGTTCAGCGCCGCCAGCGAACCGTTGGCCACCGGCGGCGGCAGGTTCTTCAGCGGCAGCACCAGCGAAGGGTCGATCTTGTAGGCCCATTGCAGCCGCACCGCGGGGTTGTCGTCCACCGCCGGCGGGCCGTTCTTCTCCGGCCGGAAGCCGGGCGGCAGGGTGTCGTCGGCGAAGAAGCGGCGCCAGTCGTCGATCACGTGGTTGGCCGGCAGCGGCTGGAAGCCGACCAGGCTGCTGTCGTTGAGCGGCTTGCCGTCGAAGATGAAGGCCTTGAAGCCGGCGTTCAGCCGGTAGCCGGTGCGCACCATCGAATGGCCGAAGCGGTAGGCCGCACCGGCGAACTCGATCGGGATCGCGGTGCGCTTGGCGTGCGGGTACAGGTCGTAGGCCTTGTCGCCCAGCTCGGCGCGGCGCTGGCCGAAGAAGTCGTAGGTGTGCGCGTTGACGATGCGGCGCAGGTAGTCGTCCAGCACGATGTGCTGGTAGGTCCAGGTGACTTCCTGGCGTGCGCGGGTGAAGAGCGCGCCGCCCTTGAGGCCCTGGCCCTTGAGCTGCCTGACCACCGCGTTGTGGAACTTGATGAAGGCCAGCTGCACCTGGCAGACGATGGAGTTCTCGTCGTTGCGCTTGTCGCCGATGACGGCGCGGCCGTTGGCGGCGATGCGCTGCAGGTCGGTCGCCTTCGGGTCTTCCGGCAGCAGCGTGGCGCCGTCGGCGGCGTACATGTAGGGCTGGTCGTCGGGGCCGGCGCCGTAGACGCAATCGAGGTCGAGCGCCGGCGTGCGCAGGTTGGTGGCCGGCGCCGTGGGGTCGGTGAAGCTGGAGGTGGTGTCGAAGGTGAGGTCGTGGTCGACGAACTGGCCGAAGTAGGTGTAGCCGGCGGGCACGAAGAGGTTCTCCTCGGCGTCGGCACCGTCCTTGAGCTCGGCGTCGTCGATGATCATCGCGTCGGCCAGCGCGCGCAGCTTCGCGTCGTCGAAGGGCTGCGGGTTGGGCGGCAGCAGGCGCATGAAGGCCCGCTCGCGCGTGCCCAGGCGGCCGTGGGCTTCGGGCGTGGTCAGTTCGGTCTGGGGCATGGCGCTCTCCTCGGTGGCGGCGGTGGAGGAGGCGCAGTCTGCGCGCCGAGGTCCCGGCGCGGCATCCCTAGCAGGCGCGAGCCTGTCAGTCTTCTTGTGTATGCACCGGTACGCGCGGCGCCAGCGCGCACATCAGCTCGTAGCCGATGGTGCCGGCGGCGCGCGCCACGTCGTCGATGGCCAGGACCGACCCCTTCGGCCCGCGGCCCCAGAGCGTGACCTCGCTGCCGATGCCGGCCGCCGGCACCGGCGTCAGGTCGACGGCGAGCATGTCCATCGAGACCCGGCCGACGGTGCCGGTGCGCACGCCGTCCACCAGCACCGGCGTGTCGGTGCCGGCGTGGCGCGGGTAGCCGTCGGCATAGCCGCAGGCGACGATGCCGATGCGCATGCGCTCGGGCGCGGTGAAGGCGCTGCCGTAGCCGACGGTGTCGCCCGGCTCGAGCGCCTGCACCCCGATCACGCGCGAGCGCAGCGTCATCGTGGGCGCCAGGTCCCAGTGGCGGATGTCGTGCTCGGGGAAGTCGGGCGCGCTGCCGTAGGTCAGGATGCCGGCACGCACCCAGTCGTTTCTCGGGGCCCCCTGGGCCGGGCCGTGCCCGACCCGCCCCCCGAGGGGGTCAAGCGAAGTGGCGGAGCCACTTTCGCTTGGACCATGGCGCAGGATCGCGGCGCTGTTGGAGACGCTGCGCTCGCCCGCCAGATCGGCGGTGGCGGCCTCGAAGGCCGCCAGCTGGTGCGCGATGCCGCGCGCCCCGTCGGCGTCGGAGAAGTGCGTCATGAGCGTGATCTCGTCGACCTGCGGCAGGGCCGAAAGGCGTGTCCACGCGGCACGGAAGGCGGCCGGCTTGAAGCCGAGCCGGTTCATGCCGCTGTTCATCTTCAGGAACACGCGGTGCGGCTGGTGCGTCTTGTGTGCCGCGAGCCAGTCGATCTGCTCGCTGCAGTGCACCGCGTGCCAGAGGTCCAGGCGCGAGCAGACTTCCAGGTCGCGCGGCTCGAAGCAGCCTTCCAGCAGGAGGACGGGGCCGCGCCAGCCGAGCGCGCGCACGCGTTCGGCTTCGGCCAGGTCGAGCAGCGCGAAGCCGTCGGCGCCGCGCAGCCCGGGGTAGGCGCGTTCGATGCCGTGGCCGTAGGCGTTGGCCTTGACGACCGCGAACACGCGTGCGTCGCCGGCGCTTCGGCGCGCGCGCGCCAGGTTGTGCGCGAGCGCGCCGGTGTGGACGATGGCCTCGATCGGGCGCGGCATGGCGGCGCCGATTCTGCCAGCCGCAGGACCCCGCCTTTTCACGGGGCGGAATGCGCAGGGCCGCGTGCTATAAACCGCGCGCCCCAGCATCACCACGGAGACAAACGGGCGAGGGGCCGCATCCTGCGCGGCCCACCGAAGCGCGCGCGACGGATGAAAAAAGGCTTCTCGACCATCATGTCGGCGCAGTTCTTCAGCTCGCTGGCCGACAACGCGCTCTTCGTCGCCGCCGTCGAGATGCTGCGAGAGAACGGCGCCGCCGAGTGGCAGCGTGCCGCGCTGGTGCCGATGTTCGCGCTCTTCTACGTGCTGCTGGCGCCCTTCGTCGGCGCCTTCGCCGACGCCCTGCCCAAGGGCCGCGTCATGTTCATCAGCAACGCCATCAAGGTGGTGGGCTGCATGATGATGCTCTTCGGTGCCCACCCGCTGGTGGCTTACGCGGTGGTCGGGCTGGGGGCGGCGGCGTATTCGCCGGCCAAGTACGGCATCCTCACCGAGCTGCTGCCGCCTTCGCAGCTGGTGAAGGCCAACGGCTGGATCGAAGGGCTCACGATCGGCAGCATCATCCTGGGCGTGGTGCTGGGCGGGCAGCTGGTCGGGCCGCGCGTGGCCGGCACGATGCTGGGCTGGGACCTGCCGGTCATCGACACCGGCATCGACACGCCGCCGGAGGCGGCCATCGCCTCCATCATCCTGCTGTACATCGCCGCGGCGCTGTTCAACCTGAAGGTGCCGCGCACCGACGCGCCGCTGCAGCCCTTCACCGGCAGCCTGCTCGCGCTGGTGCGCGACTTCTCCGAGTGCAACGCGCGCCTGTGGAACGACCGCCTGGGCCAGATCTCGCTGGCCACGACGACGCTGTTCTGGGGCGCCGGCGCGAACCTGCGCTACATCGTGCTGGCCTGGGCCGCGGCTGCGCTCGGCTATGCGACCACGCAGGCGAGTTCGCTGATGGGCGTGGTCACCATCGGCACCGCCGCCGGCGCCGTGCTGGCTTCGGCGACCTGCCGGCTGGACCGCGCGACCCGCGTGATCCCGCTGGGCATCGGCATGGGGCTGCTGGTGGTGCTGATGGTGTTCATCAGCAACGTCTGGGTGGCGGCGCCCTTCCTGGTGATGCTGGGAGCGCTCGGCGGCTACCTGGTGGTGCCGATGAACGCGCTGCTGCAGCACCGCGGCCACAACCTGATGGGCGCCGGCCGTTCGATCGCGGTGCAGAACTTCAACGAGCAGGCCTGCATCCTGGGCCTGGGCGCGTTCTACGCCGGCATGACCAAGCTGGGCATGTCGGCCTTCGGCGCCATCGCGGTCTTCGGCCTCGTCGTGGCCGCCATCATGGAAGTGATCCGGCGCTGGCACCTGCGCAACTGCCGCCTCTACAAGGACGAGGTCGAGCACCTGCTGCAGATTGCCCGCTCCGATGGCGAATAGCGCCGCGCTCGCGGCGGCGGCGCTCACCCTCAACGCCTTCACCTGGGGCGTCTCGTGGTGGCCGTTCCGCGCGCTCGAGGCGCGCGGCCTGCACCCGCTGTGGGCGACGGCGCTGATCTACGCCATCGCGGTGGCGGCGATCACGCTGGCGCGGCCCGCGGCCTGGCGCGAACTGCTGCGCACCCCGGTGCTGTGGGTGCTGGTGGCGGCTTCGGGCGCCACCAACGCCACCTTCAACTGGGCGATGACGATCGGCGACGTCGTGCGCGTGGTGCTGCTCTTCTACCTGATGCCGCTGTGGGCGGTGCTGCTGGCGCGTGCCCTGCTGGGCGAACGGCTCACCGGCGGCGCGGCGCTGCGCGTGGGCATGGCGCTGGCCGGGGCGGCCGTCGTGCTGTGGCCGGCCGAAGGCGGCTGGCCGCTGCCGCGCAGCGGGGCGGAGTGGCTCGCGGTGGCCGGCGGCTTCAGCTTCGCGCTCAACAACGTGATGCTGCGGCGCGAGGCGCACCGCTCGAACAGCGCGCGCGGGCTGGCGATGTTCCTCGGCGGCGTGCTGGTGTCGTCGCTGCTGGCTTTGGCCCTTTCGACGCCAGCGCCGCCGCCGCCCGGCCCCTGGCTGGCCGGCGCGGTGGCGCTGGGCCTGGTGTTCCTGTGCGGCAACCTGGCGCTGCAGTACGGCGCGGCGCGCCTGCCGGCGAACGCCACCGCGGTGATCATGGTTTCGGAGGTGATGTTCGCCAGCGTCTCGGCCTGGCTGCTGGGCGCGGGCCGGCTGGACGCGCAGGTGCTGGCCGGCGGGGCGCTGATCGTGGCGGCTTCGCTGCTGGCGGCGCGGGATTAGTGCTCGGCAGCTTCCGGGTGCGCCATGAAGCCGTGCAGCGCCATCAGCCGGTCGAGCGCTTCGTCTGAAAGCGGCTTGCCCAGGTAGCCGTCGGCGCCGGCGAGGGCGCCGCGCACGCGGTCGACTTCGCTGGCATGCGCCGAGACGATCGACAGCACTGCCGGCCGCCGCCCGGGCAGCGAACGCTGCAGGCGGCGCAGTTCCTGGCACAGGCCGTAGCCGTCGAGTCGGCTGGCGGGGCCGAGTTCGAGGTCGACGAAGACGAAGTCGAAGGCCCGCCGGGCGAAGAGCGCGAGTGCGCTCTCGGCGCTGGCGACCGCCTCGCAGCGCAGGCCGAAGCGCTGCAGCCGCGAGGCCAGGAATTGCAGCGCGACCTCGCTGTCGTCCACCAGCAGCGCTTCGCCGCCGTGGCGCAGCACCGGCAGGGGCAGGTCGGCGGTGCCGTGGGTGTCGTCGCTGGCGCGGCGCGCCGGCGCCTGGCCCGGCCGCGGCGGCAGCAGCACGGTGCGCTGCACGCCCGTCGGCGCGCCCTTGGCCGGGGCCGGCACGGGCGGCGCCGGAGCCAGGTGCAGCGAGACCAGCGCGTCCAGTTCGCGCAGCACGTGAAGCGGGTCGATCGGGCGCATCAGCCAGGCCATGGCGCCGGCCGGCGCCTGGGCGCCGACGAACACGGTGTCGGCCACGCGGCCCAGTTCTTCCACCGTGCGCAGGGCAGTGGCGTGGTCGGCGTCGGCGACGATGAAGTGCGCGTCGGCGGCGCGCGGCACCAGGTCGTAGGCCGGCGAGCGGTGGGTGGCGAGCCGGAAGTACGAGGCCAGCGCGCTGCGCTCGAAGGGGCTGAAGCCCTGCAGGTGGACGCGGTAGGCGGCGGACATGTCTGGCAGCGATGGTGCGAACCGCCCGCGCCCCTGTCAACGACCAGACAGGGGGGAAGCTAACATCGCGCCGTTCCCATTCCCCACCTGCATCACGGAGGGCCGCACGATGGCCGCGTCCAGCGTCTACGACTTCGAGGCCCTGTCGATCGACGGCCAGACCGCATCGCTGGCCAGCCAGCGCGGCAAGGTGCTGCTGATCGTCAACACCGCCAGCGCCTGCGGTTTCACGCCGCAGTTCGCGGGATTGGAAAAGCTGTGGGAAACCTACCGCGACCGCGGCCTCGTGGTGGTGGGCTTCCCGAGCAACGAGTTCGGCGGCCAGGACCCCGGCAGCAACGCCGAGATCTCCCAGTTCTGCCAGCTGAACTACGGCGTCAGCTTCCCGATGATGGCCAAGGTGAAGGTCAACGGGTCGCAGGCGCACCCGCTGTGGAAGTGGCTCACCTCGGAGGCGAAGGGCATCCTCGGCACGCAGGCGATCAAGTGGAACTTCACCAAGTTCCTGGTCGGCCGCGACGGCAGCGTGCTCAAGCGCTACGCCCCCAACGATGCGCCGGAATCCCTGCGCAAGGACATCGAAGCCGCGCTCGCGGCAAAGGCCTGACACACCCATGTTCTCCCACGTCGAACCCTTCGCCGGCGATCCCATCCTCAGCCTCAACGAGGACTTCCAGAAGGATCCGCGCGCGCACAAGATCAACCTGTCGATCGGCATCTACTTCGACGACGCCGGGCGCATCCCGGTGCTCGAGTCGGTGAAGCGTGCCGAAGCCAAGGTGGTGGCCGAAGGCGGGCCCAAGCCCTACCTGCCGATAGAAGGCGCGGCCAACTTCCGCGCCGCGGTGCAGGCGCTGCTGTTCGGCGCCGATCACGAGGCGGTGAAGAGCGGCCGCGTGGCGACCCTCCAGTCGGTCGGCTCCTCGGGCGGGCTGAAGGTCGGCGCCGACTTCATCGCGCGCTGGTTCCCCGGCAGCGGCGTGTGGGTCAGCGACCCGACCTGGGACAACCACCGCTCCATGTTCGAGGGCGCCGGCCTCGCGGTGCAGAGCTATCCGTACTACGACGCCAAGACCGGTGGCGTGCGCTTCGCCGACATGCTCGCCGCGCTTGACCAGCTGCCCGCGAAGAGCATCGTGCTGCTGCACGCCTGCTGCCACAACCCGACCGGCGTCGACCTCACGCGTGCGCAGTGGGACGAGCTGATCCCGCTGCTCAAGCGCCGCAACCTCATCCCCTACCTCGACCTCGCCTACCAGGGCTTCGGCGACGGCATCGCGGAAGACGCCTACGCGATCCGCGCCATCGCCGCGGCGGGGCTGCCGGCCTTCGTGGCCAACAGCTTCTCCAAGAGCATGAGCGTCTACGGCGAACGCGCCGGCGCGCTCAGCGTGGTCTGCCCGGATGCGAAGCAGGCCGCGCTGGTGCTGGGCCAGTTGAAGTTCACCGTGCGGCGCAACTACTCCAGCCCGCCCATCCACGGCGGCCAGATCGTTGCGCGCGTGCTCACCGACCCCGAACTGCGCCCGCTGTGGGAGAGCGAACTCGCCGCGATGCGCACGCGCATGCTGGCGATGCGCCAGACCCTGCACGGCGTGCTCAGCGCCAAGCTGCCGGGGCGCGACTTCGGCTACTTCCTCAGCCAGCGCGGCATGTTCAGCTACACCGGCCTCAGCGCCGCGCAGGTGGACCGCCTGCGCGAGGAGTTCGCGGTCTACCTCATCCGCTCCGGCCGCATCTGCATCGCCGGGCTGAACAACGGCAACGTGGAGCGCGCGGCCGAGGCGATGGCGGCGGTGCTGTAGTTCAGGCCCCGGCGCCGCCGGCCGCGCGCTGCACCAGCGCGCGCAGCCAGCGGTGCGCCGGGTCGGCGTCCTGGCGCACCGGCCACAGCATCTGCACGGCCACCGGCGCCAGCGGGAAGGGCAGCGGCCGCGTCAGCAGCCGGTCCTCGGTGCCGGTGGCCGGAATGAACGACAGCGGCAGCACCGTCAGCAGGTCCGACTGCGTGACCACCTGGCCGGCGGTGAAGAACTGGTTCACCGTCAGCACGATGCGGCGCTGGCGCCCCAATGCCGCCAGCGCCTGGTCCACCAGCCCGGCCGGCCGGCCCGAGAAGCTCACCAGCAGGTGGTGGGCCTCGCAGTAGGCGTCCAAGGTGAGCGCCTGCTCCGACAGCGGGTGGCCGCGCCGCATGACGCAGACGTAACGGGTCTCGTGCAGGCGCGAGTGGCGTTCGCGCGCGTGCGCGCCGTCGGCCACGATGGCGGCGATGGCCTCCGGGAAGTGCCCGATCGCCAGGTCGGCCGCGCCTTCGCGCAGCAGGCGGCGCGGGTCGCGCGTGGTCAGCGGCTGCATGCGCAGGGTGACGCGGGCCTCCTGCTCCTCGATCGCGCGCACCAGCGCCGGCGCCACCAGGGTGGCGGTGGCGTCGGCCATGGCGAGCTGGAACGAGGCGTCGTCCAGCCGCGGGTCGAACGCCTCGGGCGCCAGTGCATGGCGCAGCCCGTCCAATGCCGCCCGCACCTGCGGCCACAGCGCCTGGGCGCGCGCGGTCGGCACCATGCCGTGGGCGCTGCGGGTGAAGAGCGATTCGCCGACCGCGTCGTGCAGCCGCTTCAGCGCATGGCTGGCCGCCGGCTGGGTGATGGCCAGCGTCTCGGCGGCGCGCGTGAGGCTGCCCTCGGACATCAGCTGATCGAAGACCCGCAGCAGGTTCAGGTCCAGCGTGCGGAAGTTCACGCCCATGCGGAAGCCGACAAGAAATCAACGCCGTTGATATCTTACATGCGCATCTTTCAGAACGACGACTAAGGGTTTGTACTAGGATGCGAAGCATCAGGCCTTCCTGGAGGCCCGCCAACGAAAGACCAAGATGAGCACCACCTCCACCGTCGACGTCCTGCACGTCCACCCGCCATTCGTGCCGCGCGGCTCGGCGCTGGCCGCTGCCGCCTACACCCGCCTGGCCAGCTTCTTCCGCCAGTTGCCGCACCACCGCAGCCGCGGCGAGGAAGCCGCCGAAGTGCGCGAGATGGCCTACCAGGTGCAGAACACCGACCCCGGCTTTGCCGCCGACCTGTTCGCCGCCGCCGCGCGCCACGAGTCGCTCGACGACTGACGGGGCCACCCCCTACGCGCTTCGCGCGCCCCCTCGAGGGGGCGCCCCCGGTGGACCGGCGGAGCCGGATCCACGGGGTCCGCTGGATGCGTGAAGCGGCGGCGTCTGCCGCCCGATGAGGCATCATCAATCTCGATGGGCCTCTTCCTCCTGCGCCGCCTGGCCACGCTGATCGCGACGCTCGCCGTCGCCTCGCTGGTCGTCTTCGCGGTGCTGGAACTGCTGCCCGGCAGCGCCGCCGAGGTCATCCTCGGCGACACCGCGACGCCCGAGTCGATCGCGGCGCTGAACGCGAAACTGGGCCTCGACCGCCCCGCCCCCGAGCGCTACCTGAAGTGGGTCGGCGGCCTGCTCCAGGGCCGCACGGCCGACAGCATCAGCTACGGCACCCCCACCGCAGAACTGGTGGCCGAACGGCTGCAGGTCACGCTGCCGCTGGCGCTGATGGCGATGACGCTCACCGTCGTGCTGGCGCTCACGCTGGGCGTGTTCGCCGCCTCGCGCCACAACGGTCCGGGCGACGTGGGCGTGATGGCGGCCAGCCAGGTCGGCATCGCGATTCCCAACTTCTGGTTCGCGATCCTGCTCATCCTGGTCTTTGCGGTGAAGCTGCAGTGGTTCAGCGCCGGCGGCTTTCCCGGCTGGAGCGAGGACGAAGGCGGCGGCCTCGCCGAAGGCCTGAAGGCGCTGCTGCTGCCGGCGGTGGCGCTCGCCGTGGTGCAGGCGGCGATCCTGGCGCGCGTCACGCGCTCGGCGGTGCTGGAGGTGATGCGCGAGGACTTCGTGAGAACCGCCAGGGCCAAGGGCCTGACGCGCGCGCAAGCCCTGCGCCGCCACGTGCTGCGCAACGCGATGATCCCGGTGCTCACGGTGGCCGGCCTGCAGTTCGCCAACCTGGTGACCGGCACCGTGGTGGTCGAGAACGTGTTCGTGCTGCCGGGCATCGGCCGCCTCGTGTTCCAGGCCATCTCCAACCGCGACCTCGTCGTCGTGCGCGACGTCGTCATGCTGCTGGCCGCCGTGGTGGTGGCGGTCAACTTCGTCGTCGACCTGCTCTACGCGCTGGTCGACCCGCGGCTGCGCCATTCGCGATGAACGGCTTCTGGGCCCGCGCGCGGCGCCATCCGAGCTTCGTGCTCGGTGCCGCGCTCACCGCGCTGATGGTGGCCGCCGCGGCGCTGTCGCTCGTGTGGACGCCGCACCCGCCGGCCGAGATCGACATCCCGATGAAGCTGAAAGGGCCCAGCGCCGCGCACTGGCTGGGCACCGACAGCCTGGGGCGCGACATCGCCTCGCAGCTGCTCGTGGGAGCGCAGAACAGCATCGCGGTGGGCGTCATCGCGGTCGGCATCGGGCTCGCGCTGGGCGTGGTGCTCGGCTGCCTGGCGGCCGCGCGCCGCGGCTGGGTCGAGGAACTGGTGATGCGCAGCGCCGACTTCACCTTCGCCTTCCCGGCGCTGCTGTCGGCCATCATGCTCACCGCCATCTACGGCCCCGGGCTGGTGACCAGCATCGTCGCCATCGGCATCTTCAACGTGCCGGTGTTCGCGCGCATCACGCGCGGCGCCGCCAACGTGGTGTGGGCGCGCGAGTTCGTGCTCGCGGCCCGCTCGGCCGGCAAGGGCGGCTGGCGCATCACGCTCGACCACGTGCTGCCCAACATCGCCAGCCCGCTCATCGTGCAGGCCACCATCCTCTTCGCCACCGCCATCCTGGCCGAAGCGGCACTTTCCTACCTGGGCCTGGGCACGCAGCCGCCGCGCCCCAGCTGGGGCCGCATGCTCAACGAGGCGCAGACGCAGATGTTCCAGGCGCCGCTGCTCGCGGTGTGGCCCGGCATCGCGATCGTGATCAGCGTGCTCGGCCTCAACCTGCTGGGCGACGGCCTGCGCGACCTGATGGACCCCAAGCTGGCGCGCCGGCGCTGAAGGCCGCATGGCGCGCAACATCGAGATCAAGGCCCGCATCGGCAGCGTCGAGGCGCTGCTGCCGCGCGCCTGTGCGCTGGCCGACGGCCCCGAGACGCTGATCGAGCAGGACGACAGCTTCTTCGTCGTGCCGCAGGGGCGGCTGAAGCTGCGCCAGTTCGCCGACGGCAGTGCCGAGCTCATCCACTACCAGCGCGCCGACACGCCGGCGGCGAAGGCGAGCGACTACGTGCGCGTGCCGGTGCCCGATCCCGCCGCGCTGCGCGAGGCGCTGGCGCGCGCCTGCGGCCTGGCCGGCCGCGTGCGCAAGCGGCGCTGGCTGCTGCTGGCGGGCCAGACGCGCATCCACCTCGACCGCGTCGAAGGGCTGGGCGACTTCATGGAGCTGGAAGTCGTGCTGCGCGAAGGCCAGCCCGAAGCCGAGGGCGTGGCCATCGCCGAGGCGCTGATGCGCGACCTCGGCCTGCAGCAAGCCGAGCGCCTGGCCGGCGCCTACCTGGACCTGCTGTCGCCGATGACCGGCGGCACCGACTCGGCCAGGAAGTCGTAGACGCGGCGCACCAGCGGGTTGCCGCGGATCTCGCGGTGCACCGCCAGCCAGCACGGCAGCGCCGGCACCTTCAGCGCCGGCAGCAGCGCCTTCACCCCCGGCCAGGCCGCCACGCAGTAACGCGCCACGAAGCCGATGCCCGCGCCTTCGGCGACCAGCCGGCCGTAGGCGACCTGGTCGTCGGTGCGCAGCGCGAAGGCCTCGCGCGGCAGCGCGTAGCCGGCGGCGGCGAAGCCGCGCACGATGCTCTCGTCGCGGTCGAAGCCGACCAGCCGGTGGCGCAGCAGGTCGGTGGGCTGGCGCGGCGTGCCGGCACGCGCCAGGTAGCTCTCGTGGGCGGCGGTGACGATCTCGATCTCGCCCAGCTTCTTCGCCACCAGCGAGCCCTGCGCCGGCCGCACCATGCGCACCGCGATGTCGGCCTCGCGCCGCAGCAGGTTGGTGATGGCGTTCGACGCCACCAGCTCGAGCTGGATCTGCGGCTCGGCGCGCTGCAACGCGGCCAGCAGCGGCGGCAGCAGCCAGCAGGCCGCCACATCGCTGGTGGTGATGCGCACGCTGCCGCGCGCCAGCTCGCGCCGGCCGGCCAGCGCCTGCTGCAGCTGGTCGGCGCCTTCGGCCATGCGGCGCGCCCCGTCGGCCAGCGCCAGCGCCAGCGCGGTCGGCACGACGCCGCGGCCGGTGCGTTCGAACAGCGGCGCGCCCAGCTGGGCTTCCAGCTGCGCCACCTGGCGCGAGAGCGTCGGCTGCTGCGCCCCCAGCCTGCGCGCGGCGCCCATCAGGCTGCCAGCGTCCAGCACCGCCAGGAAGCTCTTCACCAGCGACCAGTCGAGACCTTCGGGATTCATGCAGGAATGTATAGCTGAGTTGCCGAGTTCGTCGATTGCCGGATGCCCCGGCCGCGCCCACACTGAAGGCCATCGACAACCACCTGCGGAAGACCTGCCATGAACACCGTCATCGTCCTCGGCGCCAACGGCCGCTTCGGCCGCGCCGCCGTCAACGCCTTCGCCGCCGCCGGCTGGCGCGTCTTCGCCCAGGTGCGGCGCGCGCCGGCCGAGGCCTTCCCGCCCGGCGTGGCGACGCTGGCGCTGCCGCTGGGCGACACCGCCGGCCTCGCGGCCAGCCGCGCCGACGTCGTCGTGCACGCCGTCAACCCGCTCTACACGCGCTGGGACGAAGAGGCGATGCCGCTGCTGCACGCCGGCCTGGACCTGGCGGAGCGGCTGAAGGCGCACTTCATGCTGCCCGGCAACGTCTACAACTTCGGCGAAGGCATGCCGGCACGGCTGGACGAGCGCACCCCCGAACGCCCCGGCACGACCAAGGGCCGCCAGCGGGTGGTGATGGAAGCCGAGATCGCGGCCCGCCCCGGCCTGCGCAGCACGGTCGTCCGCGCCGGCGACTTCTTCGGCGGCGGCACCGGGTCCTGGCTGGACCTGATGATCGCAAAGGACATCGCGCGCGGCCGCCTCGTCTACCCCGGGCCGCAGGACGTGGTGCATGCCTGGGCGTACCTGCCCGACCTGGCCCGCGCCTTCGTCGCCGTCGCCTCGACACCCGAAGGCGCGCGCGTGCAGCGGCTGCACTTCGCCGGCCACGCGCTCACCGGCGCCGAGTTCATCGCCGCACTGCAGGCCGCCGCCGAAGGCATCGGTCTGGTGCCGGCACGCGGCTGGAAGGTCGGCGGCTTCCCCTGGCCGCTGATCCGCGCCGCCGGCCTGGTGTGGCCGATGGGGCGCGAGCTGGCGCGCATGAGCTACCTCTGGCGCGTGCCGCACGCGCTGGACGGGCGCGCACTCGAAACCGCCGTCGGCCCGCTGCCGGCCACGCCCATCGTCGAGGCGCTGGCCCGGTCGCTGCGCGACCTCGGGTTCGGCACGCAGGCGAACGGCCGCGAAAGGGCGCTATCGTCGGCGGCGTGAGCGCGCCGCTGCTGGAAGTCGAGAACCTCAGGGTCACCCTGGCCACCGCGCGCGGGCCGGCCGACGCGCTGCGCGGCGTCGGCTTCGCCATGGCGCGCG
The DNA here is from genome assembly GCA_964454485.1 of uncultured Rubrivivax sp. GTDB lineage: Bacteria > Pseudomonadota > Gammaproteobacteria > Burkholderiales > Burkholderiaceae_C > Rubrivivax. Next base: position 17,173 of record CAYVXO010000039.1, on the reverse strand, counting down.
GCGAGGCGCTGGGCCTGATCGGCGAATCGGGCTCGGGCAAATCGATCACCGCGCTCGCGATCATGGGCCTGCTGCCCGAAGGCGCACAGGTCGCGGGCTCGATCCGCCTGCAGGGCCGCGAACTGGTGGGCCTGGACGAGGCGGCGCTGTGCGCGCTGCGCGGCAACCGCATCGGCATGGTGTTCCAGGAGCCGATGACGGCGCTCAACCCGCTGCACACCGTGGGCCGCCAGATCGCCGAGCCGCTGCGCATCCACAAGGGCCTCTCGGCGGCGGCGGCGCGTGCCGAGGCGCTGCGCCTGCTGGAGAAGGTGCAGTTGCCGCAGGCGAAGGCGCGGCTGGACGCCTACCCGCACCAGCTTTCCGGCGGCCAGCGCCAGCGCGTGGTGATCGCGATCGCGCTCGCCTGCGGCCCCGACCTGCTGGTGGCCGACGAACCCACCACCGCGCTGGACGTGACGATCCAGCGCGAGGTGCTGGACCTCATCGCCGGGCTGGTGGCGGCTGACGGCATGGGCCTGCTGCTCATCAGCCACGACCTGGGCATCATGGCCGACCGCGTGCAGCGCCTGCTCGTCATGTACGGCGGCACGGTGGTCGAAAGCGGACCGACGAAGGCGGTGTTCGACCGCCTGGCGCACCCCTACACGCGCGGCCTGTTCGCGGCGCGGCCGCGGCTCGGGCTGGCGCGCGGCACGCGGCTGGCCACCATTCCCGGCCGGGTGCCGGAACTCGTGGACCTGCCCGCCGGTTGCGCCTTCGCCGAACGCTGTTCGCTCGCCATCGACGACTGCCGCCGCGCGCCGCCGCCGCCCTTCGACGTCGCGCCCGGCCACCAGGCGCGCTGCATCCGCGTGGGCGCATGACGCAGCCGCTGCTCGTGGTCGAGAACCTGGCGCGGCGCTACCGCCTGCCGCGCGAGCACCTGTTCGCGCCCGCGCCCGAGGTGCAGGCGCTGGACGGCTTGAGCTTCACGCTTGAGGCCGGCCGCAGCCTGGGCGTGGTCGGCGAATCGGGTTCCGGCAAGAGCACGCTGGCGCGGCTGGTGATGGCGCTGGAGACGCCCACCGCGGGCCGCGTGCTGCTCGAAGGCGAGGACCTGCACGCCCTGCCGCCGGACCGCCTGCGCGCCGCGCGCGTGAAGTTCCAGATGGTCTTCCAGGACCCCTACGGCTCGCTCGACCCGCGCCGCACCGTGGGCCAGACGGTGGCCGAGCCGCTGGCCGTGCTGCTGGGCGCCGGCCGCGACGAGCAGCAGGCGCGCGCCGCCGAGGCGCTGGACGCGGTGGGCCTGCGCGCTTCGGACCTGTCGAAGTACCCGCACGAATTCAGCGGCGGCCAGCGCCAGCGCATCGCGATCGCGCGCGCGCTCATCACGCGGCCGAAGCTCATCGTCGCCGACGAACCGGTGAGCGCGCTCGACGTGAGCGTGCAGGCGCAGGTGCTCAACCTCATGCAGGACCTGCAGGACCGCTTCGGCGTCACCTACCTCTTCATCAGCCACGACCTCGCGGTGGTGGACCTGGTGTGCGACGAGGTCATCGTGCTGCAGCACGGCCGCGTCGTCGAGCGCGGCCACCCCGACCGCCTGTTCACGGCCCCCGGGCATGCCTACACGCAGCGCCTGCTGGCCGCGGTACCGGGGCTGCCGCAGAATGCCCGTTTCCCTTCCCCTGGAGCGACATCACCATGAAGCTGCAACGCCGCACCGTCAACGCGCTCATCGCCGGGCTGCCGCTGGCCGCCGGGCCTGCCTTCGCACAGGCGAACAAGAAGACCTGCGTGCTGGGCATGGTGCTGGAACCGCCGGGCCTGGACCCCACCACCGCGCCGGCGGCGGCGATCGGCGAGATCGTCCACTACAACATCCTCGAAGGGCTCACCAAGATCAACGTCGACGGCAGCGTCACGCCGCTGCTGGCCGAAAGCTGGGAGCTTTCGCCCGACGGCAAGAGCTACACCTTCAAGCTGAAGAAGGGCGTCGTCTATTCCGACGGCGCGCCCTTCGACAGCGCGGCCGTCAAGTTCAGCTTCGAACGCGCCAAGGCCGAAGGCAGCACCAACAAGGCGAAGAAGGCGGTGTTCGACAACATCTCGAGCATCGCCGCCTACGACCCGCACACCGTCATCCTGACGCTCAACAACGCCGACGCGACGATGCCGTTCCGCCTGGGCGAGAACACCGCGGTGATCCTGCACCCGAGCACCGCCGCCGGCACCGCCACGAAGCCCGTGGGCACCGGTGCCTACGTGCTCGAGAACTGGGCCAAGGGCTCGGCGGTCACGCTCTCGCGCAACCCGCGCTTCCGCGACGCCGCGAAGGTGAAGCTGGACAAGGTGACCTTCCGCTTCATCAACGACTCGGCGGCGCAGGTGGCGGCGCTGCTGGCCGGCGACATCGACGGCATGCCGCGCTTCGCGGCCTTCCAGTCGCTCAAGCAGTTCCAGGGCGACAAGCGCTTCACGGTGGAGATCGGCAGCACCGCGGGCAAGGGCCTGATGGCCATCAACAACAGGCGCAAGCCCTTCGACGACGTGCGCGTGCGGCGCGCGCTGATGCACGCGATCGACCGCAAGGCCTTCATCGACGGCGCGCAGGAAGGGCTGGGCAAGCCCATCGGCAGCCACTTCGCGCCCACCGACGCCGGTTACCTGGACCTGACCGGGATGTACCCCTACGACCCCGAGAAGGCGAAGGCGCTGCTGAAGGAAGCCGGCGTGAAGACGCCGCTGGAGGTGGTGCTCACGCTGCCGCCGCCGCCCTATGCGCGCAAGGGCGGCGAGATCGTCGCCGCCATGCTGGCCAAGGTGGGCGTGAACGCGAAGATCGAGAACGTCGAATGGGCGCAGTGGCTCTCGGGCCCGTTCAAGGGCAACTTCGACCTCACGATCATCAACCACGTCGAGCCGCTGGACTACGCCACCGCCTACGCCGACCCGAAGTACTACTTCGGCTACGACAGCGAGAAGTTCCGCAAGCTCGTGGCCGAGCTCGCTTCGGCCACCGACAAGGCCAACCGCGCGCGCCTGTGGCAGGCGGTGCAGCGCCAGCTGGCCGAGGACTGCGTGAACGCGTGGATCTGGAACCCGGCGCAGGTGGCGGTGGCGCGCAAGGGCCTCACCGGCCTGTGGGCGAGCTCGCCGATCTTCGCCAACGACATGGCTTCGGTGGCGTGGGTGAAGGCATGACCCGACCGCGTGACATGAGCGCGGCCGAACTGGCCGTGGCCTTCCGCCAGCGCGAGCTTTCGCCAGTGGAAGCGGCGCGCGACGTCATCGCGCGCATCGAGGCGGCGGAGCCGAAGCTGCACGCGATGTGGGCCTTCGACCCCGAGACCGCGCTCGCGATGGCCGCCGCCTCGGAAGCGCGCTTCGCGAAGGGCGAGCCGCTGTCGATGCTCGACGGCGTGCCGGTCACGATCAAGGAGAACATCGCCACCAAAGGCGTGCCGCTGCCGCTGGGCACCGCCGCCACCGAACTGGTGCCGGCGCCCGAAGACGCGCCGCCCGCCGCCCGCCTGCGCGAGGCCGGCGCGGTGTTCCTGGGCAAGACCACGATGCCGGACTACGGCATGCTGTCCTCGGGGCTGTCGAGCTTCCACCAGCTCTCGCGCAACCCCTGGGACCTGTCGAAGAACCCGGGCGGCAGCAGCGCCGGCGCGGGCGCGGCGGCCGCCGCCGGCTACGGCCCGCTGCACGTGGGCACCGACATCGGCGGCTCGGTGCGGCTGCCGGCGGGCTGGTGCGGCGTCGCCGGGCTCAAGCCCAGCCTGGGCCGCATCCCGATCAAGCCGCCCTACGCCGGCCGGGTGGCCGGGCCGATGACGCGCACCGTGACCGACGCCGCGATGATGATGGTCGAGCTCACGAAGCCCGACTGGCGCGACACGATGAGCCTGCCGTACCAGCCCATCGACTGGATGGCGCTCGACCTCGACGTGAAAGGCCTGCGCCTAGGCCTGCTCCTGGACGCCGGCTGGGGCATTCCGCTCGAGCCCGAGACCGCCGCCGCGGTGCAGGCCGCGGCGCGCCGTTTCGAAGCCGCCGGCGCGCGGGTCGAGCCCATGAAGCCCTTCCTCACGCCCGAGATGGCCGAAGGCATCGACCGCTTCTGGCGCATGCGCTCCTGGCTGGACATCTCGGCGCTGCCCGAGGCACGCCGCCACAAGGTGCTGCCCTACATCCGCGAATGGGTCGCGCCCGGCGCCGGCTACAGCGCGGCCGAGGTCTTCCATGGCTACAGCCAGATGGGCGTGCTGCGCGAAGCCGCGGTGGCGGCCTGCCACCGCTTCGACTTCGTGCTCTCGCCGGTGAGCCCCGTGCCCAGCTACGCCGCCGAATGGGCGAGCCCGCTCAACGACCCGGCGCGCGCGATGCACCACATCGGCTTCACCTTGCCGGCCAACATGAGCGAGCAGCCGGCCATCAGCGTCGACTGCGGCCACACGAAGGCCGGGCTGCCGATCGGGCTGCAGATCACCGGCGCGCGCCACGACGACCTGGGCGTGCTGCGCATGGCGCGCGCGTGGGAACGCCTGCGCGAGGCCCCGCGCCCCTGGCCGCGCTTCGACTGAACGCGCGGGTTCCCCCTTGAGGGGGTCTGCCCCGGGGCGGAATCGGCCGGGCCGGCGGTCACAATGCCGGCCGTGCGAAGGCTCGCCCTCACCCTCGGTCTTCTGCTGGCGGCCGCCGCGCAGGCGGCGGTGCCGCGCTGGTCGCAGCACACCCAGCTCGCCTTCCAGCACCTGACGCAGGCGCAGGGCCTGCCCAACGAGATCGCGACCGCGGTCGCGCAGGACGGGCAGGGCTTCCTGTGGGTCGGCACCATGAGCGGCATCGCGCGCTGGGACGGCTACCGGCTCAAGGTCTACAAGCCCGAAGCGGGTGGCGAACGCGGCCTGCCCGACAACGTGGTGCAGCAGCTGCACGCCGACGCCGCCGGCCGCCTGTGGGTGGGCACCAGCGCCGCCGGCCTGGTGCGCTACGACGCCGCCGCCGACCGCTTCGTGCGCTACCCGGTGGGCGAGAAGGGCCTGGCCCATGTCAGCGTGCTGGCGATCGTGGACGACGGCGAAGGCGGGCTGTGGGTGGGCTCGCACGGCGGGCTGGACCATGTCGGCGCCGACGCCGCCACGCTGCGCCGCGAGCCCGCACCCGGCCCCGGGCCGGTGAAGGCGCTGCTGCTCGACCGCCGCGGCGTGCTCTGGGCCGGCACGCCGGCGGGCCTGTTCCGGCGCGAAGGCAAGGGCTGGCAGCCGGTGCCGCTGGCCGCCGGGGAGGCGCCTTATCCGCAGAGCCTGGCCGAAGACCGCCGCGGCCGCATCTGGGTGGGCACGCTGCGCCACGGCGCCTTCGTCGTCGACGCCGGCGGCGCGGTGCAGCCGGTGCACGAGAGCGAGACGCCCGAGGGCACGGCCGCGCTGGGCCTGCAGCAGGTGGTGGCGATCGCCGAGGTGCGGCCCGACGAGGTCTGGCTCGCCACGCTGGGCCAGGGCATCGTGGCGGTGGACAGCGCGGCGCGCGAGACGCGCCGCATCCGCCACCAGCCGGCGCTGCCGCAGAGCCTGGCCAACAACACGCTGCACGGCCTGTTCATCGACCGCTCGGGCCTGGTGTGGGCCGCCACCGACCGCGGCGTGAGCCGGCACGACCCGCGCCAGTCGGGCGTGCTCACCTGGTTCGGTCCGCCCGCGCGCAGCGAGGCGCCGGCGCGCACCAGCACCGAGGTGAGCGGAATCCTGCCGGTCGGCCCCGACCGCTTCTGGCTCGCCACCCACACGCGCGGCATCGACATCGTCGACGCCAGCGGCGCCGTCGTCGGCGCGCTGCGGCCCGACCCGGCGCAGCCCGAACGTGCGCTGCCCGCGGTGTCGGTGGTGGCGCTCGAGCGCGGGGCCGACGGCAGCGTCTTCATCGCCACCCAGCGCGGCCTGTACCGCGCCGGCGCCGACGGAAGGCGCGTGCAGCGCGTGGCGGTCGAAGGGCGCGACCCGGCGGCCTCGACCTGGGCGCTGCTGGCCGAGGGGACCACGCTGTGGGTGGGCGGTTATGCCGACGGCCTGTGGCGGCTCGACCTGGCCGGCGGCCGCGCCGAGCGCGTGGCGCGCGGTGCCGAGCGGCTGAGCGACGAGCGCATCACCACGCTCGCGCGCGGGCCCGCCGGCAGCCTGTGGGTCGGCACCCGCTTCGGGCTCAACCGCTTCGACCCCGCGAGCGGCCGCGTCGAACGCTTCCTGCCCGACGCGGCGCGCGCCGACAGCCTGGCCAACGGCTTCATCGGCTCGCTGCACACCGACGCCGCCGGCCGCCTGTGGGTGGGCACCTACGGCGGCGGCATCTCGGTGCTGGACGCCGGCGGCAAGCGCTTCTTCCGCATGGGCCGCGCCCAGGGCCTGCCCGACGACAACATCAACGCCTTCGTCGACGACGGCAGCGGCGGCCTGTGGGTGAGCACCGACGACGGGCTGGCGGTGATCGACCCCGGCCGCTTCGAGGCGCGCGCGCTGCGCGCGGTCGAAGGCGCGGTGCTGCCCACCTACTGGACCAACGCCGCCGCGCGCACCGCGGCCGGCGAACTGCTGTTCGGCGGCGCCGGCGGCATGACCATCGTGCGGCCCGGCCGCCTGCAGCCCTGGCGCTGGCAGCCGCCGGTGGTGGCCACCGAGCTGCAGGTGGGCGGCCGGCGCCAGCCGCTGCCCGAAGGCGGCGCCGCCATCGTGGTGCCGCCCGAGGCCAACGCGCTGGCGGTGGAGTTCTCGGCCGCCGACTACTCGGCGCCCGAACGCAACCGCTACGCCTACCGGCTGGAAGGCTGGGACCGCGACTGGGTGAGCACCGACGCGACGCGCCGGCTCGCCGTCTACGCCAACCTGCCGCCGGGCGACTACCGGCTGCTGCTGCGCGGGTCCAACCGCGACGGCACCTGGGGCGAAGCGCCGCTGGCGCTGCCGGTGCAGGTGCTGCCGGCGTGGTACCAGACGCTGTGGGCGCGCGCGGCCGCGGGGGTGCTGGCGCTGCTGGCGCTGTCGGCCGTGATCGGCTGGCGCACCCGCGCGCTGCGTCTGCGGCAGGCCGAGCTCGAACGCAAGGTGCGCGAGCGCACCGCCGAGCTGGAAGCGGTGTCGAAGGCGCTGGAGGAGAAGTCGCGCGTGCTCGAGCTGACCTCGATCACCGACCCGCTGACCCAGCTGCACAACCGGCGTTACCTGACGCAGCACATCGACGTGCAGGTCTCGGCCAGCCTGCGCCGCGCCGCCGAGTCGCCGCGCGCGGCCGGCGCGGCCATCGACACCGACAACGTGTTCTTCCTCGTCGACGTCGACCGCTTCAAGCAGGTCAACGACGTGCACGGCCACGCCAGCGGCGACGCGGTGCTGGTGCAGATGGGCCAGCGCCTGCGCGCCATGCTGCGCGAGACCGACCACCTGGTGCGCTGGGGCGGCGAGGAGTTCCTCGTCGTCGCGCGCGACACCGACCGCGCGCGCGCCGAGGAGCTGGCCGAGCGCATGCGCCAGGCGGTGGCGGCGGCGCCCTTCCTAGGCGACGATGGCCGCCTGCTGCCGGTGACCTGCTCGATCGGCTTCGCCTGCCTGCCCTTCGACCGCGCGCAGCCGCGCGCCTTCGGCTGGCAGGACGTGGTCAAGCTCGCCGACGTGGCGCTCTACGCGGCCAAGCGGTCCGGCCGCGACGCCTGGGTCGGCCTGCACGCGGCCGACGGTGCCGCCGGCGCGGGCGCCGACACGCTGGCCTCGCCGGCGCAGGCGCTGCGCCAGGGCCAGCTGCGCTTCACGAGCAACCGCGCCGCGCCGCAGGTGATGGCCGGGCTCTTCGGCGACGACCGCGGCCCGGCGCCGGCACCGCACCCGGACCCGGCGCCGGTGGACTGAATCGCGCCCGCGCGACACCATTCGACACACCAGGCGTGTCCGGCACGCCGCCCGGAGTGCGTGGAACCTCCGGCAAGGAGGATCGGATGACAGCCCCCGATTCGGGCGCGCGCGACCCGCAGCACCTGCGGCAGCTGAACCGGCTGCTGGAGCAAGCGCTCGCGCTGCCGCCGGCCGAGCGCGACGACTGGCTGCGCACGCGGCCGCCGGACGAACAGCCGCTGGTGCCGCTGCTGGCTTCGATGCTCGCGCGCGCCGGCGTCGAGACCGACACCTTCCTGCACCGCCCGGCCGGCGCCGCGCTGTGGGCGGGCGCCGACGGCGACGAAGCCGCAGCCGACCGGCCGGGCGACAACGTCGGCCCCTACCGCCTGGTGCGCGAGCTCGGCGCCGGCGGCATGGGCCGGGTGTGGCTCGCCGAGCGCGACGACGGCGTGCTGCACCGGCAGGTCGCGCTCAAGCTGCCGCACGCCGGCCACGGCTTCGGCGTCGCCCAGCGCATGGCGCGCGAGCGCGACCTGCTGGGCGCGCTGGAGCACCCGCAGATCGCACGCCTGTACGACGCCGGCGTCACCGCCGAAGGCCGGCCGTGGATGGCGATGGAATGCGTCACCGGCGAGCCGATCGACGTGCACTGCCGCACGCACGGCCTGGACACGCGCCAGCGGCTCGCGCTCTTCCTGCAGGTGGCCGACGCCGTCTCGCACGCGCACGCGCGGCTCATCGTCCACCGCGACCTGAAGCCGAGCAACATCCTCGTCACGCCCGAAGGGCAGGTGCGGCTGCTCGACTTCGGCATCGCCAAGCTGCTGGAAGACGAGTCGCGGCCCGGCGCCGACCTCACGCGCCAGCTCGGCCGCGCGGTGACGCCGGACTACGCCGCGCCGGAGCAGGTCTCGGGCGCGCCGGTGACGGTGGCCACCGACGTCTACTCGCTCGGCGTCGTGCTCTACGAGCTGCTCACCGGCGAGCGGCCCTACCGCGTCGGCGCGGCGTCGGCGGCGGCGCTGGAGGAGGCGATCCGCAGCGCCGACGTGCCGCGCGCGAGCAGCCGGGTCGCCGGCGACCGGCGCCTCGCGCGCGCACTGCGCGGCGACCTCGACACCGTGCTCGAGAAGGCGCTGCGCAAGGACCCGGCGCAGCGCTACCCGAGCGTGGAGTCGATGGCCGCCGACCTGCGGCGCCACCTCGAAGGCCTGCCGGTGCTGGCGCAGCCGCCTTCGCGCGCCTACCGCGCGGCCAAGTTCGTGCGCCGGCACCGGCTGGCGCTGGGCGCGACCTCGGCGGTGGTGGGGGCGCTCGTTGCCGGGCTCGGCGCCGCGCTGTGGCAGGCGCACGAGGCGCGCCGCGAGCGCGAGGTGGCGCTGTACAGCCAGCGCCAGACGCTGGCGGCGCTGGACTTCATCGGCTCGGTGCTGTCCGAAGGCTTCCAGGCCGACGAGACCGTCACGGTGGCCAAGCTGCTCGAACGCAGCGAGGCGATGGCCGAGCAGCGCTTTGCCGGCGCGCCGCTCGAGCGCGCGGTCGCCGCCGAGACGGTGTCGGGGCTGTACCTGGACACCGGCAGCATCGACCGGGCCGAGACGCTGCTGACGCGCGTGCTCGACGGGCTGCCGGCCACCATCGAGCCCTCCGCGCGCCAGACCCTGCGTTGCGAGCGCGCGGTGGTGCGCGCCGACCTCGGCCGCACCGACGAGGCGCTGGCCGAGCTCGACGAGGTGATCGCCCAGGCCGCGGGACGGGCCGACGTGATGTGGCACTGCCTGCAGCGGCGCACCACGGTCGCACTGCGCCTGAACGATGCGCAGGGTGCGGAGCGCTACGCGCGCGAGGCCCTGCGCCAGTTCGACCTCGCCGGCGTCGACTCCGACCTGCGCCGGGCGCTGCTGGTCTCCAACCTCGGTTATGCGGCCGTGCTCGGCGGCCGGCCGGCGCAGGCCAGTGCGCACTACCGCGAGGCGGTGCGGCTGCTCGCGGCCGCCGGCCGTGCCGAAAGCTCGCAGGCGATCGGCATCAACAGCGACTGGGCGATCGCGCTCTGGAACGCGGGCGACGCGCGCGGCGCGCTCGAACTGCTCGACCGCGCGATGGAACTGAACCGCAAGATCGCGCCCGACGGCGAGGGCGGCGGCAACCTGTACGCGAACCGCGGCCACGCGCTGCGCGCGCTCGGCCGCGACGACGAGGCGACGGCCGACTTCGAACGCCTGGCGGTGGTCGCGCGCCGCCATCACAACCCGGTCTACGAGGCCTATGCGTTCGCCGGCCTGGCCCTCGTCGACTGCAAGCGCGGCCGGCCCAAGCAGGCGCGCGCGCACATCGAAGCCGGCCGGCGCGTCGCCGAACAGGCGGGGCTGGCCGCGGACTCGACGCCGGTGCTCTGGCTGGAGCGCGCGCAGGCGCAGCTGTGGCAGCTGCAGGGCCGGCTCGAAGAGGCCGACCGGGCACTGGCCGAGCTGCTGGCGGTCTACGCGAAGCGCCAGGTGCGCACCGGCGTCGTCGCGGAGGTGGCCATCCTGCGCACCGAAGGGGCGATCGGGCTCGGCCGCTTCGACGACGCGGCGGCGCATGCCGAGCTGGCACGCGCCATTGCCGGCGGCACGCAGGCCGACCTGCCGCACTCGCTGCTCGCCGGCCAGGCCTGGCTGGCGACGGCGCGCCTGGAGCAGGCGCGCGGCCGCACCGGCGCGGCGCGCGCGGCGGCGGCGCAGGCCCTCGAGCACCTGGAGGCGATGGTCGGGCCGTCGCACCCGGACACCGCGCGCGCACGCGAACTCGCCGCCGCGCTGCGCTGAAGACGCGCGCGCGCCCGCCGCCGAGTCCCGGTCACGAACGGGCGGCCCGGCAGGCGCTACATTCGCGCCATGACGCACCCGGACGCGCGCGGCAACCCCGCCGGCAGCGACATCGCTGCCGCGCGCGACGCCGTCGAGTCCGCCACCTGGCGGATGATGTCGTTCTACGACACGCCGCTCGCCGACCTGGACGCCGCGATCGCCGCCGACCCCGGCTGGGCGCTGCCGCACGTCATGAAGGCCGGCTTCCTGCTGAGCCTGACCGAGCCCGCGTTGTGCGAGGAGGCGCTGGCCCACCTGGCGCTGGCGGCCCAGGGCACGCGCACGCCGCCCTGGCGCGAGCAGGTGCACGCGCAGGCCGTGCAGCAGGTGTCCGAAGGGCGCTGGCACGCGGCCTGCCGGCTCTGGGACGAGCTGCTGATGAAGCACCCGCGCGACGCGCTCGCGCTGCAATGGGCGCAGCTGTGGGACTTCTACCGCGGCGACGCCACCGGCCTGCGCCAGCGGCCGGCGCGCGTGCTGCCCGAGTGGGACGAGTCCGACCCGCTGCATCCCTACGTGCTGGCGCTCTGGGCGTTCGGGCTGGAGGAATGCAACCTCTACGCGCAGGCCGAGGACGCCGGCCGGCGCGCGCTCGCCGCCAACCCGCGCGTGCCCTGGGCGGTGCACGCGGTGGCGCACGTGATGGAGATGCAGGGCCGCTTCGAGGAAGGCTCGGCCTGGCTGCGCCAGCACCAGCCGCACTGGGCCGAAGGCAACGGCTTCGCCGGCCACCTGTGGTGGCACAAGGCGCTGTTCAGGCTGGAGGCGATGGACACCCACGGCGTGCTGCGCCTGGTGGACAGCCACCTCTCGGGCGAGGCGCTGCAGATCACGCTGCAGCGGGTGGACGCGGCCGCCATGCTGTGGCGGCTGCACCTGCTGGGCACCGACGTGTCCGACCACGCCGGCGCGCTGGCCGCCACCTGGCCCATGACGAGCGGCGAGGCCGGCTACTACGCCTTCAACGACCTGCACTACGTGCTGACGCTGCTGGCCGCCGGCGACGGCGCGCACGCCGAGACCTGGGTCGCGCGCTGCGCCGAACGTGCGCTCGCGGCCGAGGACGCGCGCCGCGCCAACCACCAGATGGCGCGCGAGGTCGGCCTGCCGCTGATGCGCGGCATGCTGGCGCTGGAACGCGGCGACGCCGACGGCGCGGTCGACGCCATCTACCCCGTGCGCACGCCGGCGCGCCAGTTCGGCGGCAGCCACGCGCAGCGCGACCTCATCGACCTCACGCTGCTGGCCGCCGCCGCGCGCGGCCACCGGCGCGACCTGGGCCGTGCGCTCGTCAACGAAAGGCTGATGGCCAAGCCGATGACGCCGCTCACGCGCCACTGGGCCGAGCGCTTCGGCAGCGGCGAGGAGGTGCGCGCGTGAACGAGGAAGAAAAGCGCGAGCAGCGGCTCAAGCTGCTGGACGATCACATCGGCCAGTCGCTGCGCGAAAGCGAAGCCAGCGGCGAGCTGCGCGCCGCGCCCAGCTTCGGCAAGCCGTTGAACTTCGGCGACGGCTACGCGGCCACGCCCGACGAGCTGAAGATGCCGATGAAGATCCTGAAGGACGCCGGCGTGGTGCCGCCCGAGGTGGAGCTGATGCGCCGCATCGCCGAGCTCGCGGCCACGCTGGAAGGCGCGCCCGACGACGCCGAATCGCGCGCGCGGCGCCAGCGCCTTTCGGAGATGCGCCAGCAGCTGGCGCTGCGGCTGGAGAAGCTCTCGTCCAGCGGCAGCCTGTGAACTCTGGCGGCGCGCGACATATTCCGCGCGCCCCGGTCATCAAGCCCGGGCCGTTTGCGGCCGATACACCGGCAACAACAGGTAACGCCAGGGATCACGACATGGGACTGCTCGCATCGCCATCCGAAGCCCGCACCGGCCGGCCGGCCGACGTCCATCCCTCCGTCTGGGAGCGCCTGGTCGCCAGCCTGCAGCGCAGCGCGGTCGACCGGCCGGTCGAAGCCGCCGGCTTCGAGGAGCCGTTCACCGGCCTGCACACGCGCGAGATCGACGAGCCGGAACTCTTCAGCCACCTGTTCGGCCGCGGCGTCGCCTGAGAGGCCGGTTCAGAACCAGGGCTTCGGCAGCCCTTCGCCAGCCAGCGTGCGCTGCAGCGCCGGCCGCTCGAACACCCGCTGCAGCCAGGGGCCGAGCTGCGCAAAGTCGCGCGCCGGCCTCGATTCGAAACCGCGCGTCCAGCGCCCCAGCATCGCCGCGAAGACGTCGGCCGCGCCGTAGTCGGCGCCCAGCAGCCAGGGCCCGCCGTGCGACGCGAGCAGGTCGTCCAGCTGCTGCAGCATGCCGACGATGTCGTGCTCGGCGCGCGCCTTCACCTGCGCCGTGCCTTCGGCATTGCCCTCGGCCACCAGGCGGTCGGGATAGAAGTAGTGCATCAGCCGCGCCTGCAGCGTGTTCGTGAGCCAGACCATCCACTTGTAGAACTGCGCCCGCTCGGCCGTGCCCACCGCCGGCGCCAGCCGCGCCTGCGGGAATCGGTCGGCCAGGTGCATGGCGATCGCCGCCGTCTCGTAGAGCACCAGGCCGTCGTCGACCAGCACGGGAATGGTCCCGTTCGGGTTGAGCTTCAGGTAGGCCGCGCCCTTGTGCTCGGCACGCGCACGGTCCACCAGCTGCAGCCGGAACGGCACGCCGATCTCGTGCAGCAGCGCGTGCGGCGTGAAGCTGGCGTTGCCGGGGTGGTAGTGCAGGGTGATCGTCATGGCCAAATCAGTTTCGCACGCCGACCGCGCGCTGCAGGTCGGCCAGGGTGCGGCCGGGCTCGTCGCGGAAGCGTTCGTCGAGCAGGTCCATCGCCGCGATGCGGTCGAGCCGGAAGCTGCGGAAGTCCTGCCGCAGTTCGCACCAGGCGGCCAGCGTCCACACCGCGTCCCAGAAGAAGCAGCCCAGCGGGCGCACCGTGCGCTCGCTCGCCTCGCCCTTCAGGTCGCGGTAGGCCAGCCGCACCTTGCGCCGCTCGCCGACCGCGGCGCGCAGCGCGGCCAGCCGCTCCAGCGTGGCGGCGTCGGGGCCGGCGGTGAGGGCGAACAGGGGCAGGCTCTCGGCGGCGGCGCGCACGTCGGCCGGCAGCACCGCCACGATCTTGGCGAGCGCGCCTTCGGCCTGCGCCGCCAGTGCGCGGTCCAGCCGCGGCGCCGCCAGCCGCACCGAAGCGACCAGGGCCTGGGCCTCGTCGCGCGTGAACATCAAGGGCGGCAGGTCGAAGCCGGCGCGCATGCGGTAGCCGACGCCGGCCTCGCCTTCGAGCGGAACGCCCTGCGCCTGCAGGTCGGCAATGTCGCGGTAGACGGTGCGCACCGAGACTTCCAGCCTTGTCGCCAGGAACTCGGCGGTGGTGAGGCGGCGCCCGCGCACGAGCTGGACGATCTGGAACAGGCGGTCGGCACGGCGCATGGCGCGATCCTAGTCGGCGCGCGAGAATCCGCCCCATGCACGAGTACACCGCCCGCATCGAGTGGCAGCGCGACGCGCTCGAGGCCTTCACCGACAACCGCTACAGCCGCGCGCACAAGCTGGTGTTCGACGGCGGCATCGAGGTGCCGGCCTCCTCGTCGCCGCTGTCGGTGCCGCTGCCCTTCAGCCGCGCCGAGGCGGTGGACCCGGAGGAGATGTTCGTCGCCTCGCTGTCGTCCTGCCACATGCAGTGGTTCCTGTCGATCGCGGCGAAACGCGGCTGGCGCGTCGACCGCTACGTCGACGAGCCGGTCGGCCAGATGATGAAGAACGCCGAAGGCAAGGTGGCGGTGACACGCGTCATGTTGCACCCGCTGGCGGTCTTCGGCGGCGAACGGGTACCGACGCACGACGAGCTGCTGGCGATGCATCACCGCGCGCACGACGAATGCTTCATCGCCAATTCGGTGAAGACCGAGGTCCTGTGCCGGCCGCGCACGTGAGCCGCTTCCCGGTCGACGGGCCGGTGACCGAGCGGCTGCGCCTGCGCGCCTTCCGCCCCGACGACCTGGACCCCTACGCCGCCCTCTGCGCCGACGCCGAGGTGATGCGCCACATCGGCGCCGGCGGCCCGGTGGGGCGCGAAGTGGCCTGGCGCCACCTGGCCCTGTTCATCGGCTCCTGGGTGCTGAAGGGCCACGGCATGTGGGCGGTGGAAAGGCGCAGCGACGGCGCCTTCATCGGCCGCGTCGGCTTCCTCGACCCGCCCGACTGGCCCGGCTGCGAACTCGGCTGGACGCTCGCGCGCGAGGCCTGGGGCCAGGGTTATGCCTATGAAGCCTCGCGCGCGGCACTCGACTTCGGCCGCCGCGAGCTGGGGCTGGGCGAGCTGATCAGCCTCATCCGGCCGGCCAACGAACGCTCGATCCGCCTGGCGGTGCGGCTGGGCGCGCAGGACACCGGGCCGATCGAGTTCCTGGGCAACACCGCGCTGCTGTTCCGCCACGCGCCACCTTGAAGTCGGGCCGCGGCCCACCATGTGGCCTTGATGTCGGTGCTGGGCTTCGTCCTGTTCGCGCTCGCGCTGGTCGCGGCCACGGCCTGGTGGTGGGGGCCGCCGGTCTGGCGCGGACTGCGGCGCTCGCGCGTGCTGCGGCGGCCGTTCCCGCCGCGCTGGCGCGCCGTGCTGCGCCGCCACATGCCGGCCTACGCGCGCCTGCCGCCCGACCTGCAGCGCCAGCTGCGCACGCTGACCCAGGTCTTCGTGGCCGAGAAGCCCTTCGTCGGCTGCGGCGGCCTGGTGGTGACCGACGAGATGCGCGTGCTGGTGGCGGCGCAGGCCGCGCTGCTGCAGCTCAACCGCCCGGCCGGCGGCTACCCCGGGCTGCGCCAGGTGCTGCTGTACCCGGGCGCCTTCGTCGTCGACCGGCCGCAGGCCGACGCCTCCGGCCTGGTGCACGAAGGGCGGCGCGCGCTCTCGGGCGAGTCGTGGCAGGAAGGTCAGGTGGTGCTGAGCTGGGACGACGTGCTCGCCGGCGCCGCCGACCCGGCCGACGGCCAGAACGTGGTGATCCACGAGTTCGCGCACCAGCTCGACGCCGAGCGCGGGCGGCCGAACGGCGCGCCGGTGCTGGGTGCCTTGGGCGAGCGCTACGAACGCTGGGCGGCGGTGTGGAACGCGGCCTTCGGCGACGTGCGCGCGCGGCTGGCGCGCGGCGAACCCAGCGTCATCGGCGCCTACGGCGCCACCAGCCCGGCCGAGTTCTTCGCCGTCGCCAGCGAGCGTTTCTTCGAATGCCCGCAGGCGCTGGCCGACGAGCAGCCCGCGGTCTACCGCGAGCTGGTCGGCTGCTACGCGGTGGACCCGCTCCTGTGGTGAACCGGCGCTGCCGCCGGCCCCTTCAGGCCGGCGCGTGCAGGCCGACCCGGTTGCCTTCGGGGTCCTGCACATGGGCGAAGAAGCCCATGCCCGGCGGCAGCGCGGTGCGGCCCTTGAGCACGCGGCCGCCGGCGGCCTGCGCGCGCGCCAGCGCGGCGTCGAGCGAGGGCGCGGCGTCCAGGTAGACCAGCGTCGCGCTGCCCGGTGCCGGCACGCCGGGGCCGGCCTGCAGGCAGCCGGTGGCGCCGCCTTCTTCGCAAGGGAAGATGGCCAGCTCACAGTCGAGCATCGCTTCGCGGCGCAGCGGGCGGCCGAGCACGGCCTCGTAGAAGCGGGTGGCGGCGTCGATGTCGCGCACGGGGATCTCGAACCAGGTCAGGGCGTCGCGGTTCATGGGGCATTCCGGTCGGTTGAAAGGGAACGGCATCGTGCGCGCCTCCTGCTGACAACCGCATGTCAGGAGTGCCGGCCGTGGTATGGTCACCGCTGCCCGGGCGGCCGCCCGGGGGGATCTTCACATCCATGGCCAAGACCTACGAACAAGTCCTCAAGCAGATCGAGTCCCTGAAGGGCGAAGCCGAGAAGCTCCGGCGCAAGGAGATCGACGGCGTCGTGGCGCGCATCCGCGAGGCCATCGCGCACTACGGGCTGACCGCGTCCGACCTGGGCCTGGCCACGCGCGCGCGCAAAGCCGCGGCGCCGGCCGCCAAGCCGCGCGCGGCGAAGAAGGCGGCGAAGAAGGGCAAGGGCTCCGTTCCGCCGAAGTACCGCGACGACGCCGGCCACACCTGGACCGGCCGCGGCCTCAAGCCGGTGTGGCTGCGCGACGCGCTCGCCGCCGGCAGGACGCTGAAGGACTTCGAGATCAAGTAGCGGCCGCTGCGGCCGCCGGCGGGCAGGGGCAGTTTCGCTTCAGCCCGCGACGGCCTGCCGCACGGCGTGCTCCCAGCGCGCCATCGCCTCGGCGGCGCGCTCGCGCGGCAGCGTGGGGTGGAAGCGCCGCTCCGCCTGCCACAGCGCCGCCAGTTCGGCGGTGTCCTTCCAGACCCCGGTGGCCAGCCCGGCCAGGTAGGCCGCGCCGAGCGCGGTGGTTTCGGTGACCTGCGGCCGCACCACCGGGATGCCCAGCAGGTCGGCCTGGAACTGCATCAGCAGGTCGTT
>CAYVXO010000038.1:0-32989 GCA_964454485.1 uncultured Rubrivivax sp. | reverse complement strand
TCGTGCTGTTCGACCGCAGCTGGTACAACCGCGCCGGCGTCGAGCGCGTGATGGGTTTCTGCAGCGAGCACGAGTACGACGAGTTCATGCGCGAGACACCCGAGTTCGAGCGCCACCTGGTGAGGAGCGGCGTGCACCTGGTGAAGTTCTGGTTCTCGGTCAGCCGCGCCGAGCAGCGGCGCCGCTTCAAGGAACGCGAGGCGCACCCGCTCAAGCAGTGGAAGCTCAGCCCCATCGACATGTCCAGCCTGGACAAGTGGGACGACTACACGCGGGCGAAGGAGGCGATGTTCCTGCACACCGACACCTCCGACGCGCCCTGGACCGTGATCAAGAGCGATTGCAAGAAGCGCGCGCGCCTGAACGCGATGCGCTACATCCTGCACCGGCTGCCGTACAGGAAGAAGGACCCGACGGCGATCGGCCGCGTCGACCCGCTGGTGCTGGGCCGCGCGGCGCTGGTGGGCGGCCAGGTGGAGGAGTTCGTACCGCCGGTCACCGCGGCCTGAAGGATTTCACGCGCCGCGCTCGCCCGGGCGGCGGCGGCGCACTAGAATTCCGCCCTGCTTCGAGGAGCGTTGCGACGCGGGCCGGTGGCCGACAGACCACCGCAGGCCCCGCCAGGCTCGAGGCGCCGCCGGTTCCGGCGGTCGGGTCCAACGGCGCTCGCCCACTTCTTTTCGATGAAAGGAAAGGCGAGATGAACGCCGTTCTGAAGCCCCTGCATTCCGATCAATACGCCGTGGCCGACCTGTCGCTTGCCGACTGGGGCCGCAAGGAAATCGCCATCGCCGAAGGCGAGATGCCGGCGCTGATGGCGATCCGCAAGGAATTCGCCGCCGCGCAGCCGCTGAAGGGCGCGCGCATCACCGGCAGCCTGCACATGACCATCCAGACCGCGGTGCTGGTGGAGACGCTGCAGGCGCTGGGCGCCCAGGTGCGCTGGGCCAGCTGCAACATCTTCAGCACCCAGGACCACGCCGCCGCCGCGCTGGTGGCCAAGGGCACGCCGGTGTTCGCCTACAAGGGCGAGACGCTGAAGGACTACTGGGACTACACGCACCGCATCTTCGAGTTCGGCGCCAAGGGCAGCGAGGCCGAAGGCCCGAACATGATCCTGGACGACGGCGGCGACGCCACGCTGCTGATGCACCTGGGCAAGCGCGCCGAGAAGGACGCCTCGGTCATCGCCAACCCGGGCAGCGAGGAAGAGCGCGAGCTCTACGCCGCCATCAAGGCCAAGCTGGCGGAAGACCCCACCTGGTACAGCCGCAAGAGCGCGAAGATCATCGGCGTCACCGAGGAGACGACGACCGGCGTGCACCGCCTGAAGGAGATGAGCGTCAAGGGCACGCTGATGTTCCGCGCCATCAACGTCAACGACAGCGTCACCAAGAGCAAGTTCGACAACCTGTACGGCTGCCGCGAGAGCCTGGTCGACGGCATCAAGCGCGCGACGGACGTGATGATCGCCGGCAAGATCGCCGTCGTCGCAGGCTACGGCGACGTGGGCAAGGGCAGCGCGCAGGCGCTGCGTTCGCTCTCGGCGCAGGTGTGGGTGACCGAGATCGACCCCATCAACGCGCTGCAGGCGGCGATGGAAGGCTACCGCGTCGTGACGATGGACTGGGCCGCCGACAAGGCCGACATCTTCGTCACCACCACCGGCAACCGCGACGTCATCACGCACGACCACATGAAGGCGATGAAGAACAACGCCATCGTGTGCAACATCGGCCACTTCGACAACGAGATCCAGGTCGCCGCGCTCGAGAAGTACCAGTGGGAGGAGATCAAGCCGCAGGTCGACCACGTGATCTTCCCCGACGGCAAGCGCATCATCCTGCTCGCCAAGGGCCGTCTCGTGAACCTGGGCTGCGCGACCGGCCACCCGAGCTACGTGATGAGCAGCTCGTTCGCCAACCAGACGCTGGCGCAGATCGAGCTGTACGCGCACCAGGACGCCTACGACGTCGGCAAGGTCTACGTGCTGCCCAAGCACCTGGACGAGAAGGTCGCGCGGCTGCAGCTGACCACGCTGAACGCCCAGCTGACCACGCTCACCGACGAGCAGGCGGCCTACATCGGCGTGCCGGTGCAGGGGCCTTACAAGCCCGACACGTACCGGTATTGAGCGCGCGATGAGCTCCGTCTCGAAGACGGTGCCGGTCTCCTTCGAGTTCTTCCCGCCCAACACCGCGGTCGGCAGCGAAAAGCTGAAGACCGTGGTGGCGGAACTCGCGGCCGCGAAGCCCGAGTTCTTCAGCGTCACCTACGGCGCCGGCGGGTCGACGCGCGAGAAGACGCTGGCCACCGTGAAGGCGATCGCCGACGCCGGCCACGAGGCGGCGCCGCACCTGTCGTGCGTGGGCAGCACCGAAGCCGGCATCGGCGAGATCCTGGACACCTACCGCGCGATGGGCTGCAGGCGCCTGGTGGCGCTGCGCGGCGACCTGCCCAGCGGCATGGCGGTGGCGGGCGAGTTCCGCTACGCGAGCGAGCTGATCGGCTTCGTGCGAAAGCGCCACGGCAGCCACTGGCACATCGAGGTCGCGGCCTACCCGGAATACCACCCGCAGCAGCGCTACGCGCGGCGCGACCTGGAGTTCTTCGCGGCCAAGGTGAAGGCCGGCGCCGACGGCGCGATCACGCAGTTCTTCTTCAACCCGGACGCCTACTTCCACTTCGTCGACGAGGTGCGCAAGCTCGGCGTCACGGTGCCCATCGTGCCGGGCATCATGCCCTTCCACAACTTCGCCAACATCGCGCGCATCTCGGCGCGCGACGGCATCGACATCCCGCGCTGGGTGGCGCTGAAGATGGAAGGCTTCATGGACGACACGGCCTCGATCCGCGCCTTCGGGCTCGACGTGGTCACGCGGCTGTGCGAACGGCTCGTCGAAGGCGGCGCGCCCGCGCTGCACTTCTACACGCTCAACCAGAGCGCGCTGGTGTTGGAGATCTGCCGCAGGCTCCAGCTCGCGGTCTGACGCAGATCAAGGGACGCGCGCTTCGGCGCCCGACCGGGCGCGCGCTTGCTGCAGCGCAACATCACTCATGAGCCTCTTGCTTCAAATCGATGCAGGCCCTTTCGGACCTCATCGCAACAAGCAACAGGAGTCTTCATGAAGATGCGTGGGATCGCCCTTGCCGTTTCGTCTCTCGTGGCCGTGCTGGCCGCTCCGGTGGCGCAAGCCGCCGACGACGCCGGCTCGTGGCTGGTTCGCGGCCGGGCCGTGCACCTGGCCTCGTCGAACAAGGACGACACGGGCCTCGGCCTGACGATCAACGACAAGTGGCTGCCCGAACTGGACATCAGCTACTTCTTCGCACCGAACTTCGCGGTCGAGCTGATCCTCACCTACCCGCAGAAGCAGACCGTGCACTCGTCGGTGCTCGACAAGGACCTGGGGACCTTCAAGCACCTGCCGCCGACCCTGACCGCGCAGTACCACTTCACGTCGATCCCCGGCTTCCGCCCCTACGTGGGCGCGGGCCTCAACTACACCAACATCTCCGACGTGAAGATCCTCGACGGCGCCGTCGGCCTGAAGCACAACAGCTACGGCCTGGCGGTTCAGGTCGGCGCCGACATTCCGGTCGGTGGCGGCTGGGTCGTCAACCTCGACGCGAAGAAGGTGCAGATCGGGACGAACGTCTACCTGAACGGTGCCGACCAGGGCAAGTTCAAGGTCGACCCGACGCTGCTGTCGATCGGGTTCGGCAAGCGCTTCTGAACGACCGAGGCTCGCGCCCCGGCGGTGCCGGCCGTGTTGCCGGCACCCACCGGCGCGAGCAGGAAGCCCAGGTCGCTGCGGTTGCCCGTGACGGGCACCGGCGTGGCCTGGGCCCCCAGCACCGGGTAGGCGCCGCAGGCTTCGCCGCGCGAGCAGATGAGGCCGTCGTTGTCGTAGTCGCTGCCGGCCACGATGACCACGTTGCGCGCCTTCACGCCCGCCAAGCTCCACCGGTAGCGCCCGCCCGAGGCCTGCACCGTGACCTGGCCGACGAGGTCGTTCGTGTCGGCGTCGTAGACCAGCACGTACACCGGCCCCAGGTCGCCGCCGGCGGCCGGCGTCGAGCGCTTCTCGATCGTCAGCTGAACCGTCAGCGTGCGCGCCGTGGTCTGCACCGTGATCGCCGGCGTCGCCACGCCGTCGGCCAGCTGGGTGCGGTCCACCGTGACGCGGTAGCTGCCCAGGCCGGTGGCGGCGTCGACCGCGAGTGCGGCCACCGTCACCGCCGCTGAAGGACTGCTCACGGCAGTGACCTTCTCCGCCGTGTCGGCCGTGGTGCGCAGCGTGAAGTCCAGCGTGGTGGCGGTGCTCCCGAAGTCCAGCGCCGCGGGCTGGGCTTCGACGACGCCGGCGGTCGGCGGCGCACTGCCGTCGCGCAGCGTGATCGCCGCCTGCACCGCCTTCGCGGCATTGACGATGCCGTAGCCGTAGAGCGTGTCGCGACCGGCGGCGCCGGCCTCGTCGGTGAGCGCGCCGCTGGCGAGCAGCGTGTCCACCTGCGACGGCGTGATGCCGGGGAACACCCAGCGCATCAGCGCCAGCACGCCGGCCACGTGCGGCGTCGCCATCGAGGTGCCCTGCAGCACGCCGAAGGTGGGCACGCGGCGGCCGCCGCCGTCGAAGGTGGCCAGCGTGCTGTACACGCCGTCGGGCTGGCCGGTGCCGGTGGTGGAGAAGCGCATGTCGCCGCCCGGCGCCGCCACCGCCACTTCGGCGCCGGTGCTCGAATAGGGCGCGATGCCGCGCTGCGGGTCGGTCGCCGAGACGGCGATCACGCCCGGGCAGTTGGCCGGGTAACCCACCGGTGCCGAGACGCCGGCCGGGCGGTTGGCCTCGTTGCCGGCGGCGGCGACGACGATCGTGCCCTTGGCGCGCACGCTGGCGAAGAAGCTCGCGCTGTCGGCGTCGCAGGCGGCGCCGGCGGCGCCCAGGCTCAGGTTGATGACGTCGGCGCGCCGCGCCGGCACGCGCGGCGAATCGTTCGGCAGCCCGGCCGCGTACTGGATGGCCTGCGTGATGTCGTAGAAGCTGCCGCTGCCGCCTTCGCCCAGCGCGCGCAGCGGCATCAGCTGCGCCATCGGCGCCACGCCGGCGGCGCCGGCGCCGTCGAAGGTGGACGCGGCGATCGTGCCGGCCACGTGGCTGCCGTGGAACGAAGGCTGCGAGGCGGCCGAGCGCAGGTCGTCGGGGTTGCCGTCGATGCCGTCGCCGTCGCCCGAGGAAGCCGGGTCCTTCACGAAGTCGTAGCCGTCGACGATCTGCGGCGCCAGGTCCGGGTGGTCGGCCACGATGCCGGTGTCGACCACGGCGACGATCGGGCGCGTGGCGTGGTTGCCGTCGGCCACCAGCTGCGTCATCGCGGCCGGCAGCGAGATCTGCTCGTAGTGCCAGCGCTGCTGCGGGTAGCGCGGGTCGTTGGGCGGGAAGCTGCCGATGAGCGCGTTCGTCTTCAGCAGGCGGTTGAACATCACGTGGTCGAAGGCGCCGCTCGCGCGCAGGCGCTTGGCGTGGCCGACGGTCGCGATCTGGCGTTGCGCCTCGAGCGGCAGCTGGTCGAACAGGTTGCGCCGTCCGGCGGCCTGCGCGTGGGCACGCGGGTTGCCGTCCGGCAGCTTCACCAGCGCCAGCCGGCCGGGTGCGATGGCGCCGCGCTGCACCGTCAGGCCCTGGGTCAGTGCCTGCGCGCTGGCGCGGGGGGCGCGGGCGCTGCTGCCTTCGCGCAGGCCGACGACCAGTTCGCCGGCGATCAGCGGCGCTTCGGTGCTGGTGGCGTTGGCACAGCGCGACGTGGCGCCCGGCGCGGTGACACGCAGGTTGTAGAGCGAGGCGCCGCTGTAGGCCTGGACGCCCACCATGTAGCTCCCCGCGGCCGAGAAACGCACGCACTCGGAGGAGTTCTGGTCGATCGACTGGCCGACCAGCTGATACGAGCCGCCGACGAGCTGGAACACGTACAGGTCGAGGTCGTTGACCGCCGGGTCGGCGGTGAAGTCCAGTTCGACCGTCTGGCCGGCGGCGACGGTGACCGAGAAGACGTCGTACTCGTCGCCCGCGGCCTTGCTGGCGCCTTCCGGGCCGACACCGGCCAGGTTCACGGTGCCCATCACCTGGCTGGAAGCGGTGATCGACTGCGCGAACGGGAAGTCGTCGTTGCTCGCACGCGGCGACTGGTTGGGGTCGTTGGTGTCGCTGTCGAGCACCAGGTTTTCGGCGATCGTCAGCGTGCCGCCGATCGTGAAGCTGCTGGGCGTGGGGCTGGGGCTCGGGCTCGGGCCGGGGCTCGGGGCGGCGTCGCTGCCGCCGCCACCGCCGCAGGCGGCCATGGCCAGTGCGGCGCACAGCGCGGCCAGGTGGCGGGGGGTGTTGTTGCGGGTCATCGGGTGTTCCTCCGTGTGTGCCGGGCACTGTGCCGTCGCCCTGCGGCGCCGGCATCGGACGGAAGAGCCATCGGGGGGACCCGCGTGGAGCCATGACGCTGCGCCGGGCGCCATGCTATGCGGCGGCGGGCGCGGGGCCATCCCGCGATTCGAACCCGCTCAGCCTGCGGGCTTCACAGGCCGGGGCGCTGCCAGTGCAGGCCTTCCTCGGTCAGCATGACGTCCAGCGGCACGTCGTGCGGCTCGGGCTCGAGCCAGGGCACGAAGCCGTGCGCGTAGCCCACGCCCACCGTGATCGGCCGCGGCTCGAGCGCCGCCAGCGTGCGGTCGTAGAAGCCGCCGCCGTAGCCCAGGCGCAGCCCGCGCGGGCCGAAGCCGACGCAGGGCACCAGCAGCAGCTGGGGGTCGAAGGCTTCGGTGTCCTTGGGCTTGGGGATGCCGAAGGCGTCCTCCTCCATCGGGCAGCCGGGATACCAGACGTGGAAGCGCAGCTGGCGCGTCTCGCGGTTCATCACCGGCAGGCCGATGCGGCGCCGGTCGTGCGCCTCGGTCCAGCGGTAGAGCGCCGGCAGGGCGTCGAATTCGCCCTTGATCGGCCAGTAGGCGCCGATGGTGCTTTCGGTGCGCGCCAGCAGCCACACGCGCAGCACCTCCTGCAGGTGCACCGATCGCTGATGGCGGTCGATGAGCGACTGCCGCTCGGCCTGCAACTGGCGCCGCAGCGTCTTCTTGTCGCGCGAAGGTTCCAGGGACAGCGAAAACGGCGTCGTCATGGCCGCGATTGTGAGGCCATAGACTTCGTGTCATGGCCTCGAATCCGCTCGTCGACCATTGCACCGAACTGCTCTCGCCGCTGGGCGCGGTGCGCTCGCGGCGCATGTTCGGCGGCTTCGGGATCTACGTCGACGAGCTCTTCATCGCCATCATCGCCTTCGACCGCCTGTTCCTGAAGGTGAACGACGAGACGCGGCCCCGCTTCGAGGCCGCCGGCTGCCAGCCCTTCGTGTACGACGCCAAGCGCGGCGCGGTGGCGCTGGGCTACTGGTCGGCGCCGGCGGAAGCGCTGGAGTCGCCCGCGCTGATGCTGCCCTGGGCGCGGCTGGCGGTGCAGGCGGCGCTGGCGGCGCGGGCGCTCAAGGCGCCCGCGGCCGGGCGCAAGCTCAAGCCGCCTTCAAAGCCGGCGGCCAGACGCGCCAGCGCGCCGCGCCGCCGCCCGCGCTGAAGCGCGGCGCCGGCGCTTCCACCAGTTCCATCCGCGCCTGCGGCCAGCCTTCGGCGACCCACTCGCTGCCGGCCGGCAGCAGCTGGCGCTGGCCGGCTTCGAGCCAGACGTCGGCCTCGTCGGGGCCGGCGCCGCTGCGCGTGAGCCAGACCCGGCCTTCGGTCACGTGGACCCAGCGGGCGTGCTCGGTGCGCTCGATGCGGGTCACCTCGCCCTGCCCCAGCAGCCACTGCCAGGGGGCGGTGTTCTGATGCGAAATCGTCATGCTGTGGGTGTTCATGGCGGTCCTCGGATGCGTGGCGGATGCAGGGGATTCTCGGCGTGGAGCCGCTTGCGGTCCAATCAGGAACTTGGCGTTCATTGATAATCAAGGCTCATGAATCGAATCCGCCAGCGGCCGCTCGGCGTGGGCCCCATCCGGGCCTTCGAGGCGGTGGCGCGCCGACTCAGCTTCCGCGCCGCGGCGGAGGAATTGCACCTCACGCAGCCGGCCGTGAGCCGCCAGATCCGCGCGCTCGAAGACGAGCTCGGCACCCCGCTCTTCCTGCGCGGCACGCGCCACGTGGAGCTCACCGGCGCCGGTGCCGCGCTGCTGCGCACGGTGGCGCCGCTCCTGGACCGCATGGACGCGGCGGTGCGCCAGATCCGCCACTCGCAGGCGCGGCGCCAGGTGAGCGTGACGACCTTCGCGTCGTTCGCGTCGCTGTGGCTGCTGCCGCGGCTGCAGGGCTTCCAGAAGGCGCACCCGGACATCGACATCCGCATCTCCGCCACCGACACGCTGGCCGATCCCGACGACCCCGAGCTCGACCTCGCGCTGCGCTACTGCCACCCCGACCAGGCGCCGCCGGGGTCGACGCTGCTCTTCGGCGAGGTCATGACCCCGGTGGCCAGCCCCGCGGTGAGCGGCCTCGCGAAGCCGGCCGACCTGGCCGGCCACACGCTGCTGGAGGAAGACGACCACCGGCCGAGCGCGGAGTACCTGAGCTGGCGCCACTGGCTGGGGCTGAAGGCGCCCGCCGGCCTGGAGCCGCGCGGCTGGATCTACCTGAACTTCACCTACCAGCAGATCCAGGCCTCGCTCGCCGGCCAGGGCGTGGCGCTGGCGCGCATGGCGCTGGTCTACGAATCGCTCGCGCGCGGCGAGCTGGTCGAGCCCTTCGGTGCCGCGGGCCGGGTCAGTTCACCTTTCGCGTACTGGCTGGTGCGCTGGCCGGCGCGGCGCGAGCGGCCCGAGCTGGCCGCGTTCGAGCAGTGGCTGCTGCAGCAGGCGCAGGAGACGCAGCGCGCGGTCGACGACCAGGGTCCTGAAATGGCCTTGGCAATGCGCTAAATTCGTCATGACCCCCAGGAACGCAAGACGTACAGTCGCGCCCATGAAGACTGCCGGGCTCGCCGCCGTCCTCGCCGTCGCCGCCGCCGCGCTGCTGGGGCCGGCCGTCCCCGCGCGCGCCCAGCCCGGCGACAGCACCATCGTCGACGCGCGCGAGGCGCTGCGCCAGAAGAACCGCCCGCGGCTCGCGGCGCTGAAGGTGCAGGCCGCCGGCCACCCGCTGGCGATGTGGGTCGACTACTGGGAGCTCGGCAACCGCCTCAACGAAGCCACGGTCGACGAGGTCGAGGCCTTCTACACGCGCTGGAGCGGCACCTACGTCGAAGACCGCCTGCGCAACGACTGGCTGCTGGAACTCGGGCGTCGGCGCGACTGGGCCAACCTGGCGCGCGACTTCCCGCGCTTCCGCATGAACGACGACCGCGAGGTCACCTGCTACGCGCTGCTCACGCAGCACCTGGCCGGGCAGGACGTGCGCGCCGCCGCGCGCAGCGCCTGGCTGGCGCAGCGCGACCTCGACGACGGCTGCAACCTGCTCGCGACCACGCTCTTCCAGGCGCGCCAGCTGCAAGCGGAAGACGCCTGGCAGGCGGCGCGGCTGGCCATCGAGTTCAACCGCCCGCGCGTGCTGCGTGCCGCGATGGCGCTGGTGCAGCCCGGCAGCGAGAAGCTCGCCACCGAAGTGCTGGACAGCCCGGCACGCGTCATTGCCGGCAAGCCCGCCGGCCCCGAGGTGGCGGCGCTGGCGCTCGCGCGCATGGCCTGGAACGACCCCGAGGCGGCCGCCACCCAGCTGGAGAAATGGCAGCGGCGCCTGTCGAACACCCAGGCCGCCTGGGTCTGGGCGATGACGGGCAAGTTCGCGGCCCTGAAGCTGCAGCCGCAGGCCACCGAGTACTTCCACCACGCGTGGAAGCGCGTGAAGGCGGGCGAAGCCACCGGCTGGACCGACGACACCCTGGCCTGGAGCGTGCGCGCCGCGCTGCGCGCGCCGCCCACCGAACGCGAACGCTGGGCGCTGGTGCAGCGCTCGATCGACGCCATGAGCACCGCCGACCAGCGCGAAGCCGCCTGGGTCTACTGGAAGGCGCGCGCGCTGCAGGCGCGCGCGCCCGAAGGCCCGCAGGGCGACGACGAACGCGCTTCGGCCTACGAGCTGCTGCAGTCCATCGCCGGCCAGATGAGCTTCTACGGCAAGCTGGCCACCGAAGACCTGGGCGGCCGCGTGCAGCTGCCGCCGGCGCCGCAGCCGCTCACCGCCGAGGAACGCGAGGCCGCGCGCGCCACGCCCGGCTTCGCGCGCGCGCTGCAGCTCATCGCGCTGGGCCTGCGCAGCGAAGGCGTGCGCGAGTGGAACTACACCCTGCGCGGCCTGGGCGACCGCGGCCTGCTCGCCGCCGCCGCGCTGGCCTGCGAACGCGAGGTCTGGGACCGCTGCATCAACACCAGCGACCGCACGCGCGCCGAGGTCGACATGGCGCAGCGCTTCCCCACGCCCTTCCGCGACGAGGTGACCGCGAAGGCGCGCGAGGCCGGCCTCGACCCGGCCTACATGTACGGCCTGATCCGCCAGGAATCGCGCTTCGTCGCCGACGCGCGTTCCAGCGTCGGCGCCAGCGGGCTGATGCAGCTGATGCCGACCACCGCGAAGTGGACCGCCAAGAAGCTGGGCGTCGAGTACAAGCCCGAAGCCATCGTCGACCGCGAGACCAACCTGCGCCTGGGCGCCGGCTACCTGAAGCTGGTGCTCGACGACTTCGGGGGCTCGCAGGCGATGGCCGCCGCCGCCTACAACGCGGGCCCGAACCGGCCGCGCCGCTGGCGCGAAGGCGCCTTCGTCGAAGCCGCGGCCTGGGCCGAATCGATCCCCTTCAACGAGACCCGCGAATACGTGAAGAAGGTGCTCTCCAACGCGGTGTACTACGCCGCGCTGCTGACCGGCCAGGCGCCTTCGCTGAAGGCGCGGCTGGGGGGCGCCATCGGCCCCGGCGGCGGCGGCGACCGCGACCTGCCCTGAACCGGCGGCGATGGCAGTAGAACGCATCGTCGTCCTCGGCGGCACCGGCTTCGTCGGCCGCGCGGTCTGCGAACGGCTGGTCGAACGCGCCGGCGGTGCCGGCGGCGCCCTCGTGGTGCCGACACGCCGGCTGGCGCATGGCCAGGCCATCCGCCACCTGCCGGGGCTGGAACTGGTGCAGGCCGACGTGCACGACGAACGCGCGCTCGCCCGCCTCTTCGAAGGCGCGCAGGCGGTGGTCAACCTGGTCGCCATCCTGCACGGCAGCGCGGAAGAGTTCCGGCGCGTGCACGTCGAGCTGCCGCGGCGCATCGGCGCCGCCTGCCGGGCCGCGGGCGTGGCGCGGCTGGTGCACGTGAGCGCGCTCGGCGTCGGGCCCGGCGCGCCTTCGAACTACCTGCGCAGCAAGACCGAAGGCGAAGCGGTGCTGCAGGCCGCCGGCCTGGCGCTCACCATCCTGCGCCCTTCGGTCATCTTCGGGGCCGAGGACCGCTTCCTGAACCTGTTCGCGCAACTGCAGGCGCTGGCGCCGCTGTTGCCGCTGGCCGGGCGCGACGCGCGCTTCCAGCCGGTGTGGGTGGAAGACGTGGCGCGCGCCATCGCGGCCTGCCTGGACCGGCCCGAGAGCATCGGCCGCACCTACGAAGCCGCAGGCCCCAAGGTCTACACGCTGGGCGAACTGGTGCGGCTGGCCGGCCGCTGGTCGGGCCACGAACGGCCGCAGGTCGGCCTGCCGGACTTCGCCGCCCGCCTGCAGGCGCTGGCGATGGAGCTGATGCCGGGCGGGCCGCTGATGTCGCGCGACAACCTCGATTCGATGCGCGTGCCCAACGTCGCCAGCGGCAGCCTGCCGGGGCTGGCGGACCTGGGCGTCGAGCCGGCGGCGATGGAAGCCCTGGCCCCGGGCTGGCTGGGTGGCCGCAGCGGCTGCGCGCGGCTGGACGCGCTGCGCGCACGCCGGCCCTGAGGTCGCGGCGCGCATCGCTTCGATGCGCGCTTTGCATCGGCAGCGGCGCCGTGCGCCGCTAGCATCGGCGCTCCTTCAGGAGTCCCCGCGATGGCGCTGCAACTGGTGATCGGCAACAAGAACTACTCCTCGTGGTCGATGCGGCCCTGGGTGCTGATGAAGCAGCTGGGCATTCCCTTCGAGGAGATGAAGCTGCGCTTCTGCGAGGGCCGCGACACGCCCTTCCACCAGGCCGTGGCGCGCTTCAGCCCGGCCGGCCTGGTGCCGGTGCTGGTGGACGACGGCTTCAACGTCTGGGACACCCTGGCCATCACCGAGTACCTGCACGAGAAGTTCCCCGGCGCCGGCGTGTGGCCGGCCGACACGAAGGCGCGGGCGCGCGCGCGCTCCATCGCTTCCGAGATGCATGCCGGCTTCGGCGCCCTGCGCAGCCACTGCACGATGAACATCGAGGCGGTGCTGCCCGAGGTGGGCGCGCGCCTGTGGGCCGAGCAGGAAGGCGTGCGGCGCGACGTGGCGCGCATCGAGCAGGCCTGGGCCGACGCGCTGAAGGCCAGCGGCGGGCCCTTCCTCTTCGGCGCCTTCACGGCCGCCGACGCCTTCTTCGCGCCGGTGTGCATGCGCTTCGCCGGTTATGCGCTGCCGGTCTCGGCCACCAGCCGGGCCTACATGGAGCGCGTGAGCGCGGCCCCCGGCGTGGCGGCCTGGGTGGCCGACGCGCTGGCGGAGAAGGACTTCCTGCAGTTCGAGGAACCCTACCGAACGCACCGATGAGCCTGGGCACGTTCTACGTCGTCGGCGGCGCGGTGCGCGACGCGCTGCTGGGCCTGCCGGCGAGCGACCGCGACTGGGTCGCCGTCGGCACCACGCCCGAGGCGCTGGTCGACGCCGGCTACAAGCCGGTCGGCAAGGACTTCCCGGTCTTCCTGCACCCGCAGACGGGCGAAGAGGTGGCGCTGGCGCGCACCGAGCGCAAGTCGGCGCCGGGCTACAAGGGCTTCGTCTTCCACGCCGACCCCACGGTGACGCTGGAGGAAGACCTGCGCCGGCGCGACCTCACGATCAACGCCATCGCGCGCGCCGAGGACGGCACGCTGGTCGACCCTTTCGGCGGCCGGCGCGACCTGGCCGCGCGCATGCTGCGCCACGTCTCGCCCGCCTTCGCCGAGGACCCGGTGCGCCTGCTGCGGCTGGCGCGCTTCGCGGCGCGCTTCGCCGACTTCGCGGTCGCGCCCGAGACGCTGGCGCTGTGCCGCGCGCTGGTCGACAGCGGCGAGGTCGACGCGCTGGTGCCCGAGCGTGTGTGGCAGGAACTGGCGCGCGGCCTCATGGAGCCGGCACCGCGCCGCATGGTCGAGCTGCTGCGCGAGACCGGCGCGCTGGCGCGCCTGCTGCCCGAGCTGGAACGCCTGTGGGGCGTGCCGCAGCCGCCCGAGCACCACCCCGAGGTCGACACCGGCGTCCACCAGCTGCTGGTGCTGGAGCAGTGCGCCGCGCTGGCCGCGCCGCTGCCGGTGCGCTGGGCCTGCCTGATGCACGACCTGGGCAAGGGCACGACGCCGCGCGACGAGTGGCCGCGCCACGTGGCGCACGAAGCGCGCAGCGTGAAGCTGGCCGCGCGCGTGGCCGAGCGCCTGCGCGTGCCCAACGACTGCCGCGAACTGGCCGAGCTGGTGGCGCGCGAGCACGGCAACGTGCACCGCAGCGGCGAGCATGGCGCGGCGGCGCTGGTGCGCCTGCTGGAGCGCTGCGACGCCTTCCGCCGCCCGCAGCGCTTCGAGCAGGCGCTGCTGGCCTGCGAATGCGACGCCCGCGGCCGCACCGGCTTCCAGGCGCGGCCCTACCCGCAGCGCGCGCGCCTGCTGGCCGCCTTCGCAGCGGCACAGTCGGTGGACGGCGCGGCCGTCACCGCCGCCGCCATCGACAAGGGGCTCGAAGGCCCGGCCATCGGCGCCGCGCTGCACGAGGCGCGTGTTCGTGCCGTGGCCGCCGCTACAGCAGGTGGCCCAGCAGCATCATCAGGAAGCTGAGCACGAGCGAACTGGCCAGCGGCACGTACCAGTCGCGCCCGCCGGCGCGGAAGCGGAAGTCGCCCGGCAGCCGGCCGAGGCCGAACTTCTGCAGCCAGCCCTGCAAGGCGTTGAAGACCAGGCTGGCGACGAGGAAGACGAGCAGCCAGCGCATCTACAAGGTGTGGGTGCGGTCGCCGGCGGTGAAGCCCAGCGGGTCGAAGGCGCAGCCGCAGGCGAAGCCGATCACCTTGAAGAGCTCGCCCATCTCGTGTTCGGCGAGCAGCTTCTGCGCCCCGGCCAGCACGCGCGCGTCGGCGCCCTGCAGCATCTCGAGCAGGCCGCAGTTCATGAGGAATCTCGCCTGGCTGGTGTAGCCGATGACGCGCGCGCCCGCCTCCTGGCCGGCGAGCGCGACGCCGGTGAAGTCCAGGTGGGCGGTGATGTCCTTCTCGCCCACGTCGGCGAGCGGATCGGTGTCCGCCCGGTGCGCGCGGTGGCACATCAGCGTGCCGCCGCTGCGCTGCGGCAGGTAGTACTCGGCTTCCGGGAAACCGTAGTCGACGAAGAACATCGCGCCGCGCGTCAGCCGCTCGGCCAGCGTGCGCACGAAGGCGTCGGCCTGCACGTGCAGTTCGGTCACGGTGCCGGGCACGAAATCGGCCTCCACCGGCGGGCGCAGCGCGGTCGGCCGGTCGGCCCAGACGAAGCGGCCGCCCTCGCTGGCGACGCCGCGTTCCTGCCAGGCGCGGCCGTCGAAGTGCAGCAGCTTCACCGGCATCGCGTCCAGCACCTCGTTGCCGACGACCACGCCGCGCATCGCGTCGGGCAGGCGATCGTGCCACTGCACGCGCGGCGCGAAGGCGGCCAGCGCCTCGCGCTGGCGCGCCGCCAGCGGGCCCGAGAGCTCGACGACGTGGTAGCGCACGTCGGCGTCCAGCGCCTGCAGCAGCTGCGCGGCCAGGGTGCCGTTGCCGGCGCCGAATTCCCACACGTCGCGCTCGCCCGCCGCGCCCAGCGCCTGCGCCACCTGGCGCGCCAGCGCGGCGCCGAAGAGCGGCGACAATTCGGGGGCGGTGACGAAGTCGCTGCCGCCTTCGGGCATGGCGCCGATCGGGCTGGCGCCGCGCGCGTAGTAGCCCAGGCCGGGCTCGTAGAGCGCGGCGGCCATGAATCTGTCGAAGGGCCACCAGCCGCCGGCCTCGGCCAGGCGCCGTTCGATCAGCGTCGATAAACTGCCCGGTTGCTTCGCGGCCACGGCCGCATCGTACCAACCCATGTCTTCACGTCCTGTCGTCCTCGTCACCGGTGCGGCGCGCCGCGTCGGGCGCTCCATCGCGCTCGAGCTGGCCGCGCACGGCTGGGACGTCGCCGTGCACCACCGCCACTCGCCGGCCGAGGCCGCGGACACGCTGGCCGCGCTGCGCGCCGCCGGTGCGCGCGCCGAAGCCTTCGCCGCCGACCTTGCCGACGAAGCGCAGTGCGTCGCCCTGCTGCCCGCGGTGCAGGCCGCCTTCGGCCGCGTCGACGCGGTGGTCAACAACGCCAGCACCTTCGAGCAGGACGGCGTGGCCGACTTCGGCTACGCCGCGATGGACCGCCACTGGCGCGCCAACACCGCGCCCGCGGTGGTGCTGGCGCGTGCGCTGCACGCCGCCGGCGGCGGCGCGGTGGTGAACCTGCTCGACCAGAAGCTCTGGAACCCGAACCCGGACTACCTCTCGTACACGCTGTCGAAGGCGGCGTTGGAGGCGGCCACGACGATGCTGGCGATGGCGCTCGCGCCGGCCGTGCGCGTCACCGGTGTCGCCCCCGGCCTGACGCTGCCTTCGGGCCCCATGAGCGATGCCGAGTTCGCCGCCGCCCACCGCATGACGCCGCTGGGCCGCAGCTCGACGGCGGAAGACATTGCGCGCGCCGTTCGTTTTCTCCTCGAGGCGCCGGCGATCACCGGCACCACCCTGCTCGTCGACGGCGGCCAGCACCTGCAGGCGCAGGCGCGCGACGTGATGTTCCTCGCCCGTGAAGGTCCCCGTGCGTAGCCTGCTCGACCACCCCCAGCTGCTGGACTGCCGGCGCCTCTTCCTGCGCAATCACGAGGTGCACCTCCTGATCGGCGTGCACGATTTCGAGAAGCACGGCACCCAGCGCCTGCTGATCAACGTCGACCTCTACGTGGCGCTGGCCGACAGCACGCCGCGCGCCGACCGGCTGGACGAGGTGGTCGACTACGACTTCATCCGCCAGCGCGTGGCCGAGCGCGTGGCGCAAGGCCACATCGAACTGCAGGAGACGCTGGCCGACGACCTGCTGGCCGCGATGCTGGCCCACCCGCGCGTGCGCGCCGCGCGCGTCTCGACCGAGAAGCCCGACGTCTACCCCGACTGCGAAGGCGTGGGCGTCGAGGTCTTCGGCCTCAAGGAAGGCAACGCATGAACGACATGACCGAAGCCGCCGCGGCGAAGAAGGCCGCGTTCGAGGCCAACAAGCTCTCCAAGCGGCTGCACCGCCAGGTGGGCCAGGCGATCGGCGACTTCAACATGATCGAGGCCGGCGACAAGGTCATGGTGTGCCTCTCCGGCGGCAAGGACAGCTACGCGCTGCTGGACATCCTGCTGTCGCTGCGTGAACGCGCGCCGGTGGGCTTCGACATCGTTGCCGTCAACCTGGACCAGAAGCAACCGGGCTTCCCGGAACACGTGCTGCCGGAGTACCTGCGATCGCGCGGCGTGCCCTTCCACATCGAGGAGCAGGACACCTACTCGGTGGTGAAGAGGCTGGTGCCCGAAGGCAAGACGATGTGCAGCCTGTGCTCGCGCCTGCGCCGCGGCATCCTCTACCGCGTGGCGGGCGAGCTCGGCGCCACCAAGATCGCGCTCGGCCACCACCGCGACGACATGGTGGTGACGCTCCTGATGAACATGTTCTTCGGCAGCCGCCTGAAGGGCATGCCGCCCAAGCTGGTCTCCGACGACGGCCGCCACGTGGTGATCCGCCCGCTGGCCTACGTGGCCGAGACCGACCTCGAGCGCTGGGCCGCGCACCGGCAGTTCCCCATCATCCCCTGCACGCTGTGCGGCAGCCAGGACAACCTGCAGCGCGTGCAGGTGAAGAAGATGATCCGCGAGTGGGAGCGCCAGTACCCGGGCCGCATCGACAACATGTTCACCGCGATGGGCAACATCACCCTGTCGCACCTGATGGACCGGAACCTGTACCCCTTCGGCACGCTCCAACCGACGGGCGTGGCCGATAGCGGCGGCGACAAGGCCTTCGACGAGGAACCTTGCGCGCCGCCCGCGCTGCCGTTGCGCCTGACCCCCATCGCCACCGAAGACGACGCTACCGAGGGCTGACACCATGTCCAAGCGACTGCTCGCCGTTCTTGCCGTCACGCTGCTGGCCGCCGGCTGCAGCGACCTGCGCAGCGTCACCAGCGACGTCACCAGCTTCGGCGAATGGCCGGCCGACCGCAAGCCCGGCACCTACGCCTTCGACCGCCTGCCTTCGCAGCAGGCGCAGGCGGCCGAGACGCAGAAGCTGGAAGACGCCGCGCGCCCGGCGCTGGAAAAGGCCGGCTTCACCGCCGCCGCCGAAGGACAGGCGCCCGACGTGCTGGTGCAGGTGGGCGCCCGCCTGACGCGCAGCGACCCCTATTCGCCCTGGGGCGACCCGTTCTGGTGGAGCGGCGGCTTCGGCTACTGGCGCGGCGGCCCCTGGCGCGGGCCGGCCTGGGGCCTTTCGGCGCGCTTCCCGGTGACGCCGCGCTACGACCGCGAGGTGGCGGTGCTGATCCGCGACCGCAACGCCAACAAGCCGCTGTTCGAAGCGCACGCCAGCAACGACGGCACCACGGGTCTGGACGAAGGCGCGCTCGTCGCCATGTTCGAAGCCGCGCTCACCGACTTCCCGCGCTTGGGCGTGAACCCGCGGCGCGTGGTCGTCACGGTGCCCCGCTGAGCGCCGCGACCGGCCGCTGCGGCGTCCCCGCGGCGATGGCGCGCAGGTCCTCTTCCCAGCCCCTGAGCCGGTCGCGCGCGGTGGCGCGCTGCTCGGGCGTGGCGGCGTTGTGGATGCGCGCCGCGAAGGCGCAGTTGTAGTCCGCCAGCTTGACCTGGTAGGCGCGGTAGTCGGGGTCGGCCGAACGTTCGGCACGTTCGACCAGCACGCGCAGCGCGGCCACCGTCTGGTCGCGGTCGGCCTTCTGCGCCACCAGCCGGCGCAAGGTCTGCAGCGTGTCGCGCTGGCGGCGCAGCCGCTCGCCCAGCCAGGCCTGGGGGTCGAAGGGCGACGCGGCCACGCCTTCGGCGACGACGCGGCGCTGCGCCTCCCCGGCGCGGCCGTAGAGCTGCTCCACCCGTTCCAGCGTGCGGTCGACGGCGGCCTTGCGGCGCTCTTCCGGGTCGGGCTGCAGGTAGTCGCGCTTCATCTCGTCGTTGCCCTTGGCGAAGCGGCGCTCGATGTGGCGGAACTGCGCCTCGCCCAGGCCGGGCACCAGCGTGGCGCCCATCTGCAGCGCCTGGTCGAGCGCCGGCTCGACGCGGTCGCGCATCTGCTGCTGCCAGCGGCAGGCCTGCGCCGGCGTGGCCGGCTGCATCACGTCGGCCTGCGCCAGCGCCAGCAGCGCCGCGTAGTCGCCCAGCTGGGTGGTGCGGTGCCATTCGAAGAAGCGGTCGATCTGGTCCTTGGCACGCGGCGTCTGCTCGGCGCTGAAATCGACATAACCGTCGAACCACCACCAGGCGAGTTGTGGCGCATTGCCGTAAGCGAGCCGGAGCGCGCTGCAGCCCGGGAGCAGGGCGAGCAGCGCCGCGATAATCCCGGCTTTGATCAGAGACGCGCGCATGGCACTCAACGTCGTCATCATGGCCGCGGGCAAGGGCACCCGCATGAAGTCGGCCCACCCGAAGGTCCTGCACCGGCTGGGCGGCCGGGCGCTATTGCAGCATGTTCTGGACACCGCCGCTGCGCTGGGGGCGGCGCGCACCGTGGTCGTCACCGGCCATGGCGCGGCCACGGTGGAACAGGCCTTCGCCGCCAGCGGCGCGGTCTGGGCGCGCCAGGAACCGCAGCTGGGCACCGGCCACGCGGTGCTGCAGGCGCTGCCGGCGCTGGACATGGCGAACAACACCACGCTGGTGCTCAACGGCGACGTGCCGCTGGTGCGCCCGGCCACCGCCGGCGCGCTGGCCGCGGCCTGCGGCGGCGAGCGGCTGGCGCTGCTCACGGTCGAGCTGGCCGACCCCGGCGGCTACGGCCGCATCGTGCGGCGCGCCGACGGCGGCGTGCAGGCGATCGTCGAGCAGAAGGACGCGAGCGAGGCGCAGCGTTCGATCCGCGAGGTCTACACCGGCATGATGGCCGCGCCCACCGCGGCGCTGGCGCGCTGGGTGAAGGCGCTGCGCAACGAGAACGCGCAGCGCGAGTACTACCTGACCGACATCGTCGCGATGGCGGTCGCCGAAGGCGTGCCGGTGCAGGCGGTGGCGGCGGCCGACGAGACCGAGGTGCTGGGCGTCAACAGCCCGGCCCAGCTGGCCGACCTGGAACGCCGCTTCCAGCGCCGCCAGGCCGACGCGCTGATGGAAGCCGGCGTGCGCCTGGCCGACCCGGCGCGCTTCGACCTGCGCGGCACGCTCGAATGCGGCCAGGACGTGGAGATCGACGTCGGCTGCGTCTTCGAAGGCCGCGTCGTGCTGGGCGACAACGTGCGCATCGGCGCGCACTGCGTGATCCGCGATGCCGAGATCGCCGCCGGCGCGACGATCCAGCCGTTCACGCTGATGGACGAAGCACGCGTCGGCGCCGGCGCCATCGTCGGCCCGTTCTCGCGCCTGCGGCCCGGTGCAGAGCTGGGCGAGGACGTGCACGTGGGCAACTTCGTCGAGATCAAGAACTCCAAGCTCGCCAAGGGCGCCAAGGCCAACCACCTGGCCTACCTGGGCGACGCGACGGTGGGCGAGCGCGTCAACTACGGCGCCGGCAGCATCACCGCCAACTACGACGGCGCGAACAAGCACCGCACGGTGATCGGCGCCGACGTGCACGTGGGCTCGAACTGCGTGCTGGTGGCGCCGATCACGGTGGGCGAAGGCGGCACCATCGGCGCCGGCTCCACGGTCTCGAAGGACACGCCGCCGGGCCAGCTGACGGTGGCGCGCGCGAAGCAGGCGTCCATTGCCGGCTGGCAGCGGCCGCAGAAGACGAAGAAGTAGCGCGGGGAGGTCGAGGGGCGCTCAGGCGGCGCGCGCCGCCAGCCAGGCTTCCATCGCGGCGGCCGTCATCGGCGGCGCCACCAGGTCGCCCTGCACCTCGTCGCAGCCCTGCGTGCGCACCCAGGCGTGCTGGGCCGCGGTCTCCACGCCTTCGGCCAGCGTCTTCAGCCCCAGGCTCTGCGCCATCTGGACGATGGCGCGCGCGATCGCCGCCGAGCCGCGGTCGCCCGGCAGGTCCTTCACGAACGAGCGGTCGATCTTCAGGCGGTCGATCGGCAGGTCCTTCAGGTGGCCGAGCGAGGTGTAGCCGGTGCCGAAGTCGTC
This sequence comes from uncultured Rubrivivax sp., assembly GCA_964454485.1. GTDB lineage: Bacteria > Pseudomonadota > Gammaproteobacteria > Burkholderiales > Burkholderiaceae_C > Rubrivivax. Next base: position 12,508 of record CAYVXO010000038.1, on the reverse strand, counting down.
GACCGCGATCTGCACCCCCAGCGCCTTCAGCCGCGCCAGCGAGGCCTGCACCTGCGGCAGGTCGTCCATCAGCATGCGTTCGGTGAGCTCGAGCTCCAGCATCGAGCCGCTGGCGCCGCACTCGGCGAGCGCGCGCTCGACGCCTTCCACGAAACCGGCGGCGACGAACTGCATCGTCGACAGGTTCACCGCCACCGGCACCGAAGGCAGGCCGGCAGCCCGCCAGCGGCGCGCGGCGCGCAGCGCTTCGCGCAGCACCCAGTGGCCGATGGGCAGCATCAGGCGGCGCGACTCGGCCACCGGGATGAACTCGTCGGGCAGCACGAGGCCGCGTTCCGGGTGCTGCCAGCGGATCAGCGCCTCGCAGCCCACCAGGCGGCCGTCGGCAAGCGAGATCTGCGGCTGGAAGTGCAGCACGAATTCCTGCGCGCGGATCGCGTGCGCGAGCCGGCTCTCCATGTCGAGCTCGGCCTTGGCGGCGGCGGCCATCGCGGGTTCGAAGAAGGTGCAGCCGGCGCGGCCGCGCGACTTCGCGTGGTACATCGCGGTGTCGGCGTGCTTGATCAGCGCCTCGGCGCTGCCGCCGTCGGCCGGGAACATGGCGACGCCGATCGAGGGCGTGACCGAGATCGACGCGCCTTCCATCTCGATCGGCGCACCGATCGCGGCCAGCAGCTTGTGCGCCACCTCCACCACGCCGGCGGTCGGCGTGTCGCCGCCCAGCAGCACGATGAACTCGTCGCCGCCGAAGCGCGCCACCAGGTCGCCGCCGCGCAGCGAGCCGGTGATGCGGCCGGCCACGGTGCGCAGCAGCGTATCGCCGGCCAGGTGACCGAGCGAGTCGTTGACGCGCTTGAAGTGGTCCAGGTCGATGAACAGCAGCGCGAGCCGCTGGCCGTGCCCATGCGCCTGCTCGACCAGCCCTTCGGCCTGCTCGATGAACGAGGTGCGGTTGGGCAGGCCGGTGAGCGCGTCGTGGTGCGCCAGGTAGTGGATGCGCGATCGCGCCGCGATGCGGTCGCGCAGGTCGCGCACGATGGTCATGCGCTGGCGCTCGCCCTGGTAGTGCATCGTGCGCACGATGAACTCCACGGGCACGCGCGTGCCGTCGCGGTGCACGATGGCCGATTCGTAGGTGGTCTCGGCGCCGCTGGTCATGACCGCGATCACGCGCTCGCGCTCGTCGGCGGCCACGAAGTCCAGGTTCGAGCGGCCGCGCACTTCCTCCAGCGAATAGCCCAGCAGCGCCAGCAGCGGCGGATTGGCGTCGGTGATGCGGCCGTCCTTGTGGAAGACGATGCCCTCGGCGCTGGCGTGCATGAACTTGGCCAGCCGCTCCTCGCTTTCGCGCAGCGCCAGCTCGGCCCGGCGGTGGCGCGTGATGTCGGAGATCAGCACGAAGCAGCCCACGGCCTGGCCGTCGGCGCCCAGGTGCGGCAGCAGGTTGACGTCGATCCAGCGCGTGCCGCCCTGGCCGTCGGGCAGCTGGCGTTCGTAGCTGGCGGCGCGGCCGTGGTGGAGCATGGCGTCGACCGCGGGCTGGATCTGGCGCGCCGCCTCCTCGCCGATGACCTGCGCGAAGGTGCGGCCGATGATGGACTGCTCGTCCAGCCCGAACATCGTGGCGTAGCCCAGGTTGGCGTAGCGGCAGGTGAAGCCGGCGCGTTCGTAGTAGGCGATGGCCGCCGGCACGTTGTTGGCCAGCAGGCGGAACTGCTCCAGCTCCGCCCTCAGGGCGACGAGTTCCTCGGCCGGGTCGTGCAGCTTCACCGGGCGCCTCCGCGCTGGCGTTCGGCCACCGCGGCCGCCAGGCAGAGATCCTCCCACGCACGTGCCTTGTCGGGAAGGTTGCGTAACAAATACGCCGGGTGATAGGTCACGACCAGCGGCACGCCCTGGAATTCGTGGACGCGGCCGCGCAGGCGGCCGATCGCTTCGTTGCTGCGCAGCAGCGCCTGCACCGCGAAGCGCCCCATCGCGAGCACGATGCGCGGCCGCACCAGCTCGATCTGGCGCACCAGGAAGGGCTCGCACTTCGCCAGCTCCTCCGGCGCCGGGTTGCGGTTGCGCGGCGGCCGGCACTTGAGCGTGTTGGCGATGTAGACGCGCTCGGCCGGCGGCCCTTCGGCTTCGCGCGAGAGGCCGAGCGCGCGCAGCATCGCGTCCAGCAGCTGGCCGGCGGGGCCGACGAAGGGCTCGCCCTTCAGGTCTTCCTGCTCGCCGGGCGCCTCGCCGACGACCATCCAGTCGGCTTCGGTGTGGCCGACGCCGAAGACGGTCTGCTTGCGGCTTTCGCACAGGCCGCAGGCGCGGCAGTCGGCGACGGCGGCACGCAGTTCGGGCCAGCCGAGCGCGGCAAGCGAGGACGCGGCCGCTGCGGGTTCGCGTGCGGCGGGTGGCGGCACGGAGGCCACGGCGGCCGGCGGGGTGGCCGACGAGGCGGCCGGCGCAGGCTCGGCCTCCGGCGCCATTGCCGGTGCCGCCGCCGGCTGCCACACGCGCAGGCCCATGCCGGCCAGCAGCGCCACCTGGCGTTCAGTCCAGGGCACCCCGGTCCTCCGGCAGCAGGCGTTCGCTCATCACGACGGCGTCCTCGCGCGTGCCGCGCGCGGCCGGATAGTAGCCCCGCCGCGTGCCGACGGCGGCGAAGCCGCGCCGCCGGTACAGCGCCTGCGCGCGCTCGTTGCTGGCGCGCACTTCCAGCCAGAGCGTGTCGAAGCCCTGGCGGCGGCCATGCGCCTCCAGCGCGTCGAGCATCTCGCCTGCGATGCCCTGGCCCTGCCATTCGGGCGCCACCGTCAGGTTGAGCAGGTGCAGTTCGCCGACGCCGGGCATCGCGACCATGTAGCCGACGATGCCGGCGCGCGCGTCCACGCGCACCTCGGCCAGGTAGCCGGCGGCCAGCGAGTCGATGAAGTTGCCGCGCGACCAGGGGAAGGCGTAGGCGCGCACCTCGACCGCCATCACGGCGTCGACGTCGCGCGCCAGCATCGGGCGCGCCACCAGCACCGGCGCAGGCCGCGCGTTCATGGCGCGGCCGCGCGCGCGGCGGCGCGTTCCTCGGTGGTGAGTGCGACCTTGTCGCGCAGGTACAGCGGCAGCGCCGCGGCGGCGTCGACCGCCTCGCCGGCGGCAAAGGCCACGGCCGCCACGCGCAGCAGCGCCGCGGCGCGGTCGTTCTCTGCGGCCACGCGCCGTGCCGCGGCCGGCAGCGCGAGCCTTTCGCCGAAGGCGGCCAGTGCCGAACCGGCGACCGCCGGCGGCGGCGCCGCGGCCCAGGCCGCCGCCAGCGCCGGCAGCGTGTAGAGCGCGGGCGCAGAGACCACCTGCCAGCGGCCGCCGGCACGGCGGTAGTGGCCGGCGTAGACCTCGTCCATGCGGGCGTCCATCGCCACCGCGACCTCGGTGCCGTCCGCGGCGCCAGGGCAGGCGTCCTCGGCCACCACGAGCAGGCTGTCCAGCGCCAGCAGCGGCCGCCCTGCCCCCAGGCCCAGGCCCTGGGCGACCGAGCAGGCCGTGCGCAGCCCGGTGAAGGCACCGGGCCCGCGGCCGAAGGCGATGGCGTCGAGGTCGGCGAAGCGCAGGCCGGCTTCGGCCATCAGCGCGTGCACGGCCGGCAGCAGCGCGGTCGAGGCGAGCGCGCCGCCGGCCCCGTTGCGGGTGCGTGCCGCGCCGCCGGCGACCAGGCCCACGGCCAGCCGCTCGGTCGAGGTGTCGAAGGCGAGCAGCTTCATGCCGTGCGCCCCGCCGGCCGCGGCAGCGAAGGCGGCCGCAGGCCCAGCAGCAGACCGGCGGTGACGCAGGCCAGCCCGCCCAGGGCGGTGGCGCCGAGTGTCTCGCCCAGCAGCGGCACCGCCGAGAGCGCGGCCAGCGAAGGCACGACCGCCGTGATCATGGTCGTGCGCACCGGGCCGAAGGTGCTGACCACCTGCGTGAACGCGATGCCCGCCACCAGCATCGCCAGGCCGCCCTGGTAGACGGCCTGGAAGCCGATCTCGCCCCACGAGGCGGCGTGCAGCCCGCTGGGCACCACGCCGGCCGCCAGCCCCAGCAGGTACAGCGGCACGTAGCTGGCCAGGGTGCCGATCGCGATCGCGAAGGTGGCGTCGATGGCGCCGACGCGCCAGCGCCGGCACAGCACGCTGTAGAAGCCCCAGCTCATGCCGGCGCACAGGAACAGCAGGTCGCCCTTCCAGGTGTTGCCGCCCTCGAAGGCCTGCAGCAGGCTGTGGCCGCCCAGCAGCAGGTCGCCGGCGACGATGAGCGCCAGCCCCGCCAGCCGCGCGCGCGGCAGGTGCTCGCCCAGCAGCAGCACCGCGAAGACCGCGGTCCACAGCGGCAGCGACCCCGGCATCAGCACCGCCGCGTGCGCCACCGGCGCGAAGAAGAAGCCGCTGTAGGCGAAGCCGCAGTAGCCCACGCCGGCCACCGTGGCCAGCGCGGCGCCGCGCTTCCAGGCCTGCGCCCCGCCCAGCCCCGCGCGCAGCGCGGCGCGGCGGCGCCAGGCCAGCGGCAGCGCCACGAGGCCGGAGAAGAAGAAGCGCAGAAAGGCGATGTCGAACGGCGACAGCGCATGGCGCGCGCTCACGCGCGCGATGAGGATGAACGAGGTCCAGATCACCAGCACCGCCAGCGCGCATGCGGCGCCCAGCCAGCGCTCGCGCCGCGACAGGGGCTGGCCGAGCATCGGGCGAGTGTAGCCGTGCCATCATCGACCCATGCTCCTCAAGGTCCTGGCCGCCGGCCTGTTGTCCACGGCGCTGGCCCCGGTACGGGCGGCCGGCCTGCCGCCCGAAGTGGAACAGGCGCTGCAGCGCGCGCAGGTGCCCGAGTCGGCGCTCAGCCTGGTGCTGCAGGACCTGGACAGCGGCCGCCAGCGGCTGGCGCTGCAGCCCGCCAAGCCGGTGAACCCGGCCTCGCTCACCAAGCTGCTCACCACCTTCGCGGCGCTCGAACGCCTGGGCCCTGCCTGGACCTGGTCGACCCCGGTCTGGCTGCAGGGCCGCTTGCGCAACGGCGTGCTCGAAGGCTCGCTCTTCATCAAGGGCAGCGGCGACCCGACGCTGGTGGTCGAGCGCCTGTGGCTGCTGCTGCGCCGCGTGCAGCAGCAGGGCGTGCAGGAGATCCAGGGCGACATCGTGCTCGACAACAGCGCCTTCGTGGTCCCCGAAGGCAGCGCCGCCGACTTCGACGGCGACCCCACGCGGCCGTACAACACGCGGCCGGCCGCCCTGCTCTTCAACTACAAGGCGGTGACCTACACCTTCACGCCCGACCCCGCCGCGGGCGTGGCGCGCGTGGGCGCCGAGCCGGCGCTGGCCGGCACCGCGGTGGACCCGACGGTGCCGCTGGCCGCCGGCCCCTGCGACGACTGGCGCGGCGGCCTCAAGGCCAGCTTCGGCGAGCGCGTGCAGTTCGCCGGCAGCTACCCCGCGGCCTGCGGCGAACTCAGCTGGCCGGCCGCCGACGCGCAGCCGGCGACCTACAACGCGCGCCTGCTGGAGGCGCTCTGGAAGGAGATGGGCAGCCGCCTGGGCGGCAGCGTGCGCGAAGGCGCGGCGCCGGCCGACACGAAGCCCAGCTTCGAGTGGCGTTCGCCACCGCTGGCCGACGTGGTGCGCGACATCAACAAGTTCAGCAACAACCCGATGGCGCAGCAGCTGTTCTTCACGCTCGACCTGCAGCGCCACCCGGGCCAGCCGGCCACGCTGGCGGGCGCGCGCGAGACGCTGCGCCGCTGGCTCGCCGAGCGGCTGGGCGCGCCGCTGCCGGCCGACTGGGCAATCGACAACGGCTCCGGCCTGTCGCGCGACACGCGGCTGCCGGCGCGCGCGCTCGCGCGGCTGCTGGTGCAGGCCTGGGAGAGCCCGCTGGCGCCCGAGCTGATGGCGTCGCTGCCGATCGCCGCCGTCGACGGCACGCTGCGGCGCGCGCAGATGCCGCCCGGCCGCGCGCACCTGAAGAGCGGCTCGCTGCGCGACGTGGCCGGCATCGCCGGCTACGTGGTGGCGCAGAGCGGCCGGCGCTGGGTGCTGGTGGCGGTGCTCAACCACCCGAACGCGAACGCCGCGCGGCCGGCGCTGGACGCGCTCGTGCACTGGGTCGCGCGCGACGCACCCGCGCGCTGAATCGATTGCGCCGACAATCCGGGCCATGCAACTGCAAGACTGGCTCGGCTACGTGGCCGCCACGCTGACCACCGGCTCGTTCCTGCCCCAGGCCTGGCTGACGCTGCGCACGCGCGACGTGAGCGGCATCTCGCTGGGCATGTACAGCGCGTTCACGCTCGGCGTGGCGCTGTGGCTGGCCTACGGCATCGCGCTCGGCGAATGGCCGATCATCATCGCCAACGCGTTCACCGTCACGCTGGCGGCCATCATCCTGGCGACCAAGATCGCGGTCGAGCGCGGCCGGCCGGCGGCCGGCCGGCGCTGAGCGCCGCCGCTCAGAACGGGTTGCGGCGCGCGCGGTCGAGCGCCGACGACGCCAGCCGCGACTGCAGCGGGTAGCCGGGCCGCAGCGTGTCGGCCCACAGCCATGTGGAGGCCGTGGCGGTGTCGATGAGCGTGCTGGTCGTGCAGTCGGGCAGCACCGCGGTCGAAAGGCAGGCCGCGTCGGTCACGTTGGCCAGGCCGAACGAGGCCGGCGAACGCGCCATCGCCTGCACCTGCAGGTCGGTCTGCACGAGGCCGATGTAGCGGCCGTCGAGCAGGATGTTCACGCCCAGCTGCTCGTTGAAGGCCTGCGTCAGCCTGCTCAGCAGCGCGGCGCGGTCGGTGTCGGTGAAGTCGTTGCGCTGCTGGATCGCGTAGGGCGTGAGCCCCATGTCCGGCACCGTGGAGACGATGACCTTGGCGCCCAGGTCGACGAGGCGGTTGATCTGCAGCGCCAGCTGCTTGCCGCGCTGGCCGGCTTCGGCCAGGATGTCGGCCTCCTCGCGGCCGGGGAACTGCTGGTAGAGCTCGACGATGTCGTTCGCGCCCAGCAGCACGGTGGCGAGGTCGCCGTCGCGGAAGCCGCCGTTGGCCGTCTGCTGGTCGATCTGCACCTGGAGGTCGGCAACGCGCGCGCCCGCCTCGGCCAGCATCAGCGCCTGGGCGGTGTCGACCAGGTTGGGGTTGCACTGCTGGAAGACGAAGCCGTAGGCGCTGGCCACCGACTGCACCCAGTTCGGGAACAGCGTGCAGTCGAGCGTCTCGACCGTGTTGCCGGTGCTGTCGGTGCTGTTGACGCCGTTGACGGCGTACTTCTTGCCGCTGGCGGTGAGCGCGCTGGTCTCGTCGCCGAAGGCGAGCAGCCGCTGGGGTTGGAACGATTCGAACTGGGACGTGCCCCCGCCGCAGGCCGCGAGCGCGGCCAGCACGACGGCGCCGGCCAGCACGCGGCGCAGGCGTCGAACGGGGGTCCTGCAAGGGGTCATCGTCTCTCCGGGAATCAGGGGCTTGCGGCGCTACGCGGCGGCAGCGGCGGCACGGGTCAGACGGTCGCGCACACCGTCCCATTCGGGCCCCGGGGGAGGCACCTCGACCCACACGGTCTCGGCGCCGCCGGCGTCGAACGCGCGCAGCACGGCAAACAGCTCATGCGCCGCCGCGGCCGGGTCGTCCGGCATCACTCGAAGTGCGACGCCGGGCATGGCCGCGAAAGGCAGCCGGGAATATACCGCGAGCCCCGCGGGTCGCCTGTCGGCGGCCAGTGCCTGCCGCAGGGCCGGCGCGTCGAAGAGCCGTACCCGCGCCCGCGGCGCGTAATGCGCCTCCAGCGTGCCCGAAGCGCGCGGCGACTGCGCGTGGGCGCTGCCCAGCGGGGCACCGAGCGTAGCTTCCAGTTCCACGCGGCTGAGCGCGCCCGGCCGCAGCAGCGCCGGACGCTCGCCGGTGCAGTCGACGATGGCCGATTCGATGCCGACCTGACACGGCCCGCCGTCGAGCACCGCGAGCGCGGGGCCGAACTCGTCGACCACGTGGGCCGCGGTGGTGGGGCTGACGCGGCCGAAGCGGTTGGCGCTGGGGCCGGCGACGCCGGGCACGCCACGGCGCGCGCAGGCGCGCAGCAGCGCCAGCGCGACCGGATGCGCCGGCACGCGCAGGCCGATGCTGTCCTGCCCGCCGGCGGCAGCCGCACCGCGGTCCGGACGGCGCGGCAGGATCAGCGTCATCGGGCCGGGCCAGTAGCGTGCGGCCAGCGCGCGCGCCGGTTCGGGGACCGACGCCGCGAACTCGGCCACCGCGGCCATGTCGGCCACGTGCACGATCAGCGGGTGGTCGTGCGGGCGGCCCTTGGCGGCGAAGATGCGCGCGACGGCTTCGTCGCGGTCGGCGCGCGCGCCCAGGCCGTAGACGGTTTCGGTCGGGAAGGCGAGCAGTTCGCCGGCCGCCAGCAGGTCGGCGCCGCGTTCGATCGCGCGCGGGTCCTGGCCGTCGAGCAGGGGCATCGGGGCGAAAGGAAAGGCCTGGCTCAGAACGGCGGCAGGCCCAGCCGTTCGGCGGCCTGGCGCGCCACCGCGCGCGCGCCGGCGGCGTCGGCCGCGGTCACGGTGAGGTGGCCCATCTTGCGACCCGGCCGCGCCTCGGCCTTGCCGTACAGGTGCAGGTGCACGCCGGGCAGGGCCAGCACGGCGGGCCAGTCGGGTTCGACCGCGCGGCCGGGGCCGCCGGCGAACCACAGGTCGCCCAGCAGATTGAGCATGACCGCCGGCGAATGCAGGCGCGGCGCCACCAGCGGCCAGCCGGCGAGCGTGCGCACCTGCAGTTCGAACTGCGAGACGTCGCAGGCGTCGATGCTGTAGTGACCTGAGTTGTGCGGCCGCGGCGCCATCTCGTTGGCGACCAGGCGGCCGTCATGCAGCACGAAGAACTCGACGCACAGCACGCCGACGTAGCCCATCGATTCGGCCAGCCGGACCGCCGCGCGCACCGCTTCGGCCGCGGTGGCGTCGTCGATGTCGGGCGCCGGCACCTGGGTGACGGCCAGGATGCCGTCGCGGTGCAGGTTCTGCTGCACCGGCAGGTGCACCACCTGGCCGTCGATGCCGCGTGCGACGATGACGCTCAACTCGCGGTGCAGCGGCAGGCGCTGTTCCAGCACGCAGGGGGCCTGCTGCAGGCGCTGCCAGGCGGGCGCCAGGCCGGCGGCGTCGGTCACCGCGACCTGGCCCTTGCCGTCGTAGCCCAGGCGGGCCGTCTTCAGGATGCCCGGCAGCAGCGCGGCCAGTGCCGGCCGTTCCAGGTCTTCGGCCCGCTGCACCAGCGCGTGCGGCGCGCAGGGCACGCCGGAGCGTTCGAAGTGCGCCTTCTCGGCGGCGCGGTCCTGGCAGATCTGCACTGCCTCGGCCGCGGGCGCGACCGGCCTGTGGCCGGCCAGGAATCGCAAGGCCTGCGCGGGGACGTTCTCGAACTCGGTCGTGACGGCCTGGCAGGCGGCCGCCATCGCGTTCAGCGCCGTCTCGTCGAGGTAGGGCGCCTGCCAGTGCGCTTCGGCCACCGTGCCGGCGGGGCTGGCGGCGTCGGGTTCGAGCACGCCGACCTTGAAGCCGAGAGCCTGCGCGGCATGCACGAACATGCGGCCCAGCTGGCCGCCGCCGAGCACGCCCAGCGTGGCGCCGGCCGGCAGCGGGAGCGGGGAGGTCAAAGCTTGAGCTCCTGCGTCATGGCGCGCGCGGCTTCGGTCTGGCGGGCGCGGAAGGCCTGCAGCCTGGCGCGCAGGACGGGGTCCTCGTTGGCGAGCATCGCGACCGCGAACAAGGCGGCATTGGCCGCGCCGGCGGCTCCGATGGCGAAGGTGGCCACCGGAATGCCCTTGGGCATCTGCACGATGGAATGGAGCGAGTCGACGCCGTTGAGGTGCTTCGAGGGCACGGGCACCCCGAGCACGGGCACCGTGGTCTTCGCCGCCAGCATGCCCGGCAGATGCGCCGCCCCACCGGCGCCCGCGATGATCGCCTTCAGGCCGCGCGCTTCGGCCTGCTCGGCAAACGCGAACATGTCGTCGGGCATGCGATGGGCGGAGACGACGCGGGCTTCGAAGGGGACGGCGAATTCGTTCAGTAGTTCGGCGGCGGGCCGGAGGGTTTCCCAGTCGGAGGAACTGCCGAGGAGGATGGCGATAGGGAGTCGTGCGCTGGATTGCATTTACATATCCAATAGATCAAGCGGAGTCTGGATGGCGCGACTCATCAATCGAAGCAGTCACCAATCCCGACCTTACGCGATCCATTTCAGCATGAAAGGCGGCCTTCGCATCGAGTAGTCGCATCTCAAGAGGAGTCCGAAATTCATCCATTCGAGCAATACTGGCCGCCCTCAAGGAAAAGAAAACTTCATGCAAAATCTCGTCGACGTCGACCCTTCTTGATTCGAGTGAAGAGAACTCACTCAACAACTCGCGCACTCTCGCAGTATCCCCAGACGTAGCAGCGCAAAGCGCACGATCGCCAATCGAACAAGCGAATGTCTGATGGTCGGGCCTCGACGATAGCGATCTCTCGAGATTGACTAGCATGGAGTGAGCGGCACCATAATCACCTCTCGCGAGACTCACCCGAAATCGAGCAACTTGAATTTGATCCGAGAACGTTGCAAGACCAGTCAACCCATCAAATGCCTCCGCCGAATTGAGCTCCAACTCATACCTGCGAAGTAATTGCGTTTCAATTTCTCGGTCGTTGACGATGCTCTCACTCAGCACACGATACACTCCAAGAATCGAACGATTGTAGATCATTGCCCCAATAGCTACCCGATCCATTGTTTCGACTGCGATCGAATGAGCCAACTCATATAAGGCCTGTGATTTTTCGAAATGGCCGACATAGAGATTTGCATCTGCCAAAGTAATTGCAGTCCGGAGCCGAACGTCAAGCGAGTTGGCACCTTTTGCCACCATACTTCGTCGAATTAAGTCCCCCATCGACTCGTAGTTGGATTCAAAAAATTCTACTTGAGCCATCCATGCGAGAGTCAGAGTGTATAGCCTGTGCAACTCTGCCATCTTTGCAATCAAATTGGCTCGCTTCATTCTGTCCAAAGCATTGTCGCTTAGCCGATCGAAGTAGAGAATCAGGCCCTCAGTCAGCATGATCCACGCCATTGCGCGAGCGCTACTGCCAATGCCCCAGTTTTGGCGCATTTCTTTGATAACTGAATTCGCCTGATCAAACTCACCCGACCGTGCGAGATAGCATGCCTTCTCACCAAACAGGTCGATACGAGTCGGCAAATCACACCCCGATCCCAATACAGCGTCGATCCGTTCAATAAGTGTCTTCACAATGTGCCCCGATCAATCGACCCAAGACGTCCAGATATCGCACCGAACTAAGCGTCTTCAACTCAGCCGGAACCTCAGGCGCTGGCGCCCTCTTGTCCCAAACCCTTCCCCCCACGACCGCCGTCTCCAGCCAATCCCTGATCGCCTGCTTGTCGTAACTCGGCGGATTCTCCCCCTCGCGCCATTGGTCGCGGTCCCAGAATCGCGATGAATCGGGGGTCAGCACTTCGTCCATCAGCACCAGGCGCCCTTCGCCGTCCAGGCCGAACTCGAATTTCGTGTCGGCGATGATGATCCCGCGCTCCAGGGCGTGGGCGCTGGCCGCCTGGTACAGGCGGATCGAGACGTCGCGCACCTGCTCGGCCAGGGGGCGGCCGACCAGTTCCACCATGCGCTCGAAGCTGATGTTCTCGTCGTGGTCGCCGGCTTCGGCCTTGGTGGCCGGGGTGAAGATGGGCTCGGGCAACCGGCTCGCCAGCTTCAGGCCGGGCGGCAGCGCCACGCCGCAGACGCTGCCGCTCTGGCGGTATTCTTTCCAGCCCGAACCGGCCAGGTAGCCGCGCACCACCGCTTCCACCGGCAGCGGCTTCAGGCGCTTCACCAGCATCGAGCGGCCGCGCACCTGCTCCACCTCGTCGGGCTGGACCACGCTTTCGGGCGCCTCGCCCGTCAGGTGGTTGGGCACGATGTCCTTCAGCTTCTCGAACCAGAAGAGCGCCATCTTCGTCAGCACCTCGCCCTTGCCCGGGATCGGGTCGCTCATCACCACGTCGAAGGCCGAGAGGCGGTCGGTCGCCACCATCAGGATGCGGTCGTCGCCGACGGCGTAGTTGTCGCGCACCTTGCCGCGCGCCAGCAGGGGAAGCGAATGCAGGTTCGACTGGAAGAGGGCGGTCGTCATGGCGTCTTGCGGCTCCGGGGTGAACGGGGCGGATGTGCGGTTTCAAAGGCCGCGGGGCCGCTTGCTGGCGGCCCCGCGGGTCAGGTGCGTCGGTGCAGGGGCCGCTTCAGGCCACCACCTGCTTGAGCTGCCCGCTGGCGTACTGCCTGGCCACCTCGGCCAGCGTGAGGCCCTTGATCTTCGAGCCCTGGCCGGTGCAGCCGAACTCCTGGTAGCGCTGCTTGCAGACCTTGTAGGCAGCCTCGCGCGCGGGCTTCAGCCATTCGCGGGCGTCGAACTTCTCCGGGTTCTCGGCCAGGAACTTGCGCACCGCGCCGGTCATCGCCAGGCGGATGTCGG
>CAYVXO010000037.1:0-33089 GCA_964454485.1 uncultured Rubrivivax sp. | reverse complement strand
ACGGCGGCGGCGATCGCCGAGGCCGGCGTGCCGGTGAAGGTGGTCAACAAGGTCAAGGACGGCCGACCCCATATCGCCGACATGGTGAAGGCGGGCGAGATCCAGCTCGTCTTCACGACGGTGGACGAGACGCGCACCGCGATCGCCGACTCGCGCTACATCCGCACCGCCGCGCTGGCCAACCGGGTGACCTACTACACCACCATGGCCGGCAGCGAAGCCGCGACCGAGGCGCTCAAGCACCAGGACGACCTGGAGGTCGTGGCCTTGCAGGAACTGCACGCCGAACTGAACTAGACTTCCGCTCCGAGATCTCCGCCGCAGGCCGCCCGAACCCGGGCCCTGCGGCGGATTCACTTTGTCCGCACGAACAAGCCCACGAACGACATGGCCACCATTCCCCTCACGCGCCGCGGCGCCGAGAAGCTGAAGGAAGAACTGCAGCGGCTGAAGACCGTCGAACGGCATGCCGTCATCCAGGCCATCGCCGAGGCGCGCGCGCAGGGCGACCTGTCGGAGAACGCCGAGTACGACGCCGCCAAGGACAAGCAGGGCTTCATCGAAGGCCGCATCGCCGAGCTCGAAGGCAAGCTGGCGGCGGCGCAGGTGATCGACCCCTCCAAGCTCGACGCCGGCGGCCGCGTCGTCTTCGGCGCCACGGTCGACCTCGAGGAAGAGGACAGCGGCGCCAAGGTCACCTACCAGATCGTGGGCGACGACGAGGCCGACCTCAAGCTGGGCCTCATCTCCATCTCCAGCCCGATCGCACGCGCGCTCATCGGCAAGGAGGCTGGCGACGTGGCCGAGGTGCAGGCGCCCGGCGGCACGCGCAGCTGGGAGATCGTCGACGTGCGCTACGTCTGATGGCCTTCGCCGCGCGGCTGCGCCGCCTGCTGCCGGGGCTGTGGGCCGGCTGGCTGCTGTGCGTGGCGGGCCTCGCGACGCCGGCGCCCTTCGCGCTGCTGGCGCGCGCCGACGCCGGCCGGGTGGCCGGGCGCATGCTGGCGCAGGAGGCGGCCACCAGCCTGGCGCTGGGGGCGCTGCTGCTGGTGCTGCACCGCGCGGCCGCGCAGCGCGAGGGCGCGCCGCAGTTCGGCTGGGACCTGGGGCTGGTGCTCGGCGCGCTGGCCTGCACGGTGGCCGGCTACTACGCGCTGCTGCCGCAGATGGAAGCGGCGCGTGCCGGCCAGGGCGCGCTGAGCTTCGGCCAGCTTCACGCCGTGAGCGCGGCCTTCTTTGCCGTGAAGGTGCTGCTCGTGCTGGCGCTGGCCTGGCGGGCCGCACGCGCCTGAAGGCGGTTCAGGCGCCGGCCAGCGCCGCGGTCTCGCGCCGCGCCAGGCAGTCGGCCAGCAGCTTGACGAAGTCGTCCGACGGCACCGCGCGGCTGGTCAGGAAGCCCTGGTATTCGTCGCAGCGGCGCGCGCGCAGCATCGCCAGCTGGGCCTCGGTCTCCACGCCTTCGGCCACCACCTTGAGCTTCAGGCTGTGGGCGAGGGCGATGATGGCGCTCACGATCGCCTCGTCGTCGGGGTCGGTGCCCAGGTCGCGCACGAAGCTGCGGTCGATCTTCAGCGCCACCAGCGGCAGCTGCTTCAGGTAGCTCAGCGACGAATAGCCGGTGCCGAAGTCGTCGATCGTGAGCCGCACGCCCATCGCGTCGAGCGCGCGCGCAATCTCGATCGACAGCGCCGAGTCGGCCAGCAGCAGCGATTCGGTGACCTCAATCTCCAGGCAGTTGGCGGGCACGCCGTGCTCGGCGATCGCGCGCGCCACCACGCCGGGCAGCGAGCGTTCGCGCAGGTGCGTCGAGGCCAGGTTCACCGCCACCGGCAGCAAGCCCAGGCCGGCGGCACGCCAGGCGGCCATCTGGCGGCAGGCGTTGTGGATCGCCCATTCGCCGATCGGGATCACCAGGCCCACCTCCTCGACCAGGGGGATGAACTCGGCCGGCGCCAGCAGCCCCTGTTCCGGGTGCTGCCAGCGGATCAGCGCCTCGGCGCCGACGATGCGGCCGCTCTCCACGTCCACCCGCGGCTGGTAGTGCAGCACGAACTCGTCGCGCTGGAGGGCGCGGCGCAGCTGGGTCTCCATCATCAGCCGGTCGAGCGCGCGCGCGTTCATGCTGCTGTCGTAGAAGCGGAACGCGCCGCGGCCGGCCTCCTTGGTGCGGTACATCGCGGTGTCGGCGTTCTTCATCAGCGTGTCGATGTCGGCCCCGTCCTCGGGGTAGACGGCCACGCCGACGCTGCCGCCGACGAAGATCTCGGTGCCCTGCACGGTGACCGGCTCGGCCAGCGTGCTGACCAGCCGGCGCGCCACCGCGGTGGCGTCGGCCGGGCGCTGGATGTCGGTGAGCAGCACGATGAACTCGTCGCCGCCCAGGCGGGCGATGGTGTGCGCGCCCTCGGCCGCGTTGCGCGTCAGGCTGTCGTGCGAACGCAGCGTGCTGGCCAGGCGCGAGCTGGCCACGCGCAGCAGCTCGTCGCCCACCTTGTGGCCCAGCGTGTCGTTGACGCGCTTGAAGTTGTCCAGGTCGACGAACATGATCGCGATGCCGCGGCCGTGCCGCTCGGCCTGCGCCAGCGCCTTCTGCAGCTGCTCGGTGAAGAGCAGGCGGTTGGGCAGCCCGGTCAGCGGGTCGTAGTAGGCCAGGCGCCGGATCTGCTCCTCGGCCTGCTTGTGGCGCGTGATGTCGTGCACCGCGCCGGCCAGCCGCGCGGCGCGGCCGTCGGGCTGGTGCTCGATCACCTCCACCTGCTGGTGCACGTGGCGCAGGTCGCCTTCGGGGCGCACGATGCGGTGGTCGATGGCGAAGCCGATGCCGGCCGCCAGCGCATGGCGGCAGGCCTGGTGCAGGCCCTCGGCGTCTTCCGGGTGCACGCTGGCGAAGAAGCCCTCCAGCGCGAGCGGCGCGATCTCGCCGCTGTGGCCGAAGATGCGCCAGGCCTGGGAGGAGGGCACCAGGCGGTCGGCGCGCACGTCCCATTCCCAGTCGCCCATCTCGCCGATGCGCTGCGCGTTCGACAGCCGGCGCTGGCTCTGGTTGAGCTCGTTGATGGCGGCGCTGGCGCGCAGGATGTAGCGAACGCGGTGCGGCAGGATCGCCCAGTTGATCGGCTTGGTGATGAAGTCGGTGGCGCCGACCTCGAAGGCGCGCTCGATCGACTGCACGTCGTCCAGGCCGGTCATCATGATGACCGGCACGCGCGTGCCGCCGGGCAGCTTGCGCAGCTCGGTGACGGCGGTGAAGCCGTCCATCTCGGGCATGCTCACGTCCATCAGCACCATCTCGGGCGGCGCGGCCTCGAACTGCTCGAGCGCGAGCTTGCCGTTGCCTGCCTCGACGACCGCGAATCCGGCACGCGCCAGGGTGGCGCGGGTCAGGCGGCGGCCGCCGGCGTCGTCGTCGACGACCAGGATGCGTGGTTGTGCATTCATACGGTCTGCCCCACTTCCTCGCGCAGCCGGGGAGCCACCTGGTGGAACAGGCCGTCGATGGTGGCGACCATCTCGGCCGCGCCATCCAGCTGCCCGGCCTTGCCCAGGCGCTCCAGCCGCTTGCAGGTCTCGCCCAGGCGCTTGGCGCCGACGTTGAAGCTGGCCGACTTGAAGGCGTGCGCGATGCGGCCCAGCTCGCCCGGGTTGGCCGACTCCAGCGCGGCGTGCAGGCCGCGCAGGTGGCCCGGGGCCTCGTCCAGGTACATCTGGATCACTTCGGCGAGCACGGCGCCGTCTTCGTCCAGGCTGCGGATGTTGGCGAGCGCGGCCGGGTCCAGCAGCGGCTCGCCTTCGGGGACATCGCGTGCCGGGGCCGGCGCGGGGGCGGCCGGCTCGGCGACCGGCGCATTGCGCACCTTCTCGGCCGGCAGCCAGCGCGCCATCGAACGTGCCAGCTGCTTGCGCGTGTAGGGCTTGGCCAGGTGGTCGTCCATGCCGGCGGCGATACAGGCCTCGGCGTCGCCGACCAGCGCGTTGGCGGTGAGCGCCACGATCGGCACGCGCGGCAGCGAGGGGTCGGCCGCCTCGCGCTCGCGGATCGCGCGGCTGGCGGCGTAGCCGTCCATCACCGGCATCTGGCAGTCCATCAGCACGATGTCGAAGCGGCCGCGCTGCATGGCTTCCAGCGCCTGCGCGCCGTCGGCCACCAGCTCGAAGGTGCAGCCCATCGCCTTGAGCATGTTGCGCGCCACGACCTGGTTGACGCCGTTGTCCTCGGCCAGCAGGACGTGGGCGTTGAAGCTCATCTCGGATTTGCCGTCGCGCATCGACTCGTGCACGTCGTCGACGCCGCCCAGCGCCTGCGAGAGCGCGCGGAACAGCTCCTGGCGCTTGACCGGCTTGCTCAGGTAGGCGGCGAAGCCCATCTGGCGCGCCCGCGCCAGCTCGTCGGGCGAGTGCAGCGAGGTCACCATCACCAGGTGCACGGCGGCGAACGCTGGGTCGGCACGCATCGCGGCGGCCAGCTCGATGCCGTTCATGCGCGGCATCTTCATGTCGATGACGGCGACGTCGAACGGGTCGCCGGCGTCGCGCGCGGCGCGCAGCTGGCCGAGGGCGTCGACGCCGTCGACCGCGGTCACCGCCCGCATGCCGCCGGCAATGGCATGCGCCTCGATGATCTCGCGGTTGGTCGCGTTGTCGTCGACCACCAGCGCGCGCTTGCCAGCCAGCGCTGCCGGGCTGGGCACCGGCGGCATGCTGTCGGCGGGGACCAGCGGCAGCGTGAACCAGAAGGTGGAGCCGACGCCCGGGTGGCTCTCGACGCCGATGCGCCCGCCCATCAGCTCGACCAGGCTGCGGCAGATCGCCAGCCCGAGGCCGGTGCCGCCGTAGCGGCGCGTGGTCGTGCCGTCGGCCTGCTCGAAGGGGCGGAACAGGCGCGCGCGCACCTCCTCGGAGATGCCGATGCCGGTGTCGCGCACGGCCACGCGCAGCGTGTGCTCGTCGGCCTGCTCGACGGTGACGACGACCTCGCCCTTTTCGGTGAACTTGACCGCGTTGCCGGTCAGGTTGGTGATGATCTGGCGCAGCCGGTAGGGGTCGCCGCGCAGCGCGTTGGGCAGCCGCTCGTCGATGCGGCAGGCCAGCTCCAGGCCCTTCTTGTGGGCGCGCGGGGCCAGCATCTGGACCACGTCCTCGACCGCCTGGTAGAGGTCGAAGTCCAGCACCTCGGTCTCCAGCTTGCCGGCCTCGATCTTGGAGAAGTCCAGGATGTCGTTGATGATCGACAGCAGCGACTCGCCCGAGCTGCGCACCGTCTCGACGAAGGGCCGCTGCTGCGGGTCCAGCGGCGTTTCCAGCAGCAGCTCGGTGAGGCCCAGCACGCCGTTCATCGGGGTGCGGATCTCGTGGCTCATGTTGGCCAGGAACTCCGACTTCGCCTTGCTCGCGCGTTCGGCGGCTTCCTTGGCGGCGCGCAGCTCGGCCTCGTGCTCGCGCAGCGCCTGCTCGGCGAGCGCGCGCTTGGTGATGTCGAAGAACACGGTGTAGACGCCGACCACCTGGCCGTCGTCGTTGACGTCGGGCACGTGGCGGCCCGAGTGCCACACGGTGTGGCCGTCGCGGTCGGTGCGCTCGCGCTCGAGCTGCACTTCTTCGCCGGCGAGAGCGGTGAGCAGGTTGGGCGCGATGTCGGCCCACAGCGCGTCGCCGACGACGTCGCGCACGCGCTGGCCGTCCACCTCGGCCAGGGTCTTGCCGAGCCACTTCTCCTGCGTGCGGTTCAGGTAGCGGTAGCGCGTCTCGGCGTCGATGTACGACACCGTGATCGGCATGTTGTCCATGATGATGCGCAGCCGGCGCTCGGAGTCCTGCAGCGTGTCCAGGCGCTGCTGCTGCTCGGTGACGTCCATCGCCACCAGCTCGAAGCCTTCGCCGGGCGCGCGGGAGAACAGCTCCAGCTGCAGCCAGCGGTCGGGCTGGCCAGCGCGGGCCACCGCCACGCGCAGCCGCGCCGGCGAGCGCGGGCCGACGGTGGCCAGCGCCTCGACGATGCGGATCGCGCCGTCGGTGCCGAAGAGGTCGCGCGCGGCCACCGGCTCGGCCGGCGGCGCCTCCAGCGCCAGCCAGGCGCGCAGGCCGGCGCTGAGCGCGCGGCAGCGGCCGTCGGCGTCGATCGCCAGGCGCAGCTGCAGCGAGCGGTCCTCGTCGGGTTCGAGGGCAGCGGCCGGCGCGGCGGCGGGCGCGGCCGCGGCGCCGCGGCCGCCGTCGCGCATGGCCATCATCACCGCCAGCACGACGGCGGCGGCGTGGAAGACGCGGGCGAAGGCCGGGACCGCGTGGCCGGCGAGGTCCAGGCCGAGCAGGGCCGCGGTGATCGCGACCAGTGCGAGCCAGGCACCGCGCTGAGTGTTGGAAGCGGCTGCGTTCACAGGGTCCCCCATTCGGTTTCCAGGCATTGCAGTTCGGCCAGCTGGAACTCGGCCAGCTCGGCGTTGCCCACCATCATTCGGCGCGGCAGGCCCACCAGTTCGCCCAGCACGCGGCCGACGCCGCGGCTGCCGACGACGAGCGGGCGCTCCTCCAGCCGCGGCTTCAGGCGCCTGAGCGCGTGCGCGACACGGATCAGGAATTCGTCGTCCGACTCACCGCCCGGCGGCGTCAAGCGGGCGTCGAACCAAGGCTGGGTGCGCTCCAGCGGCAGCAGGTTCCAGCCGCCGAGGCGGCGCTCGGCGAAGTCGGCCTCGACCAGCGTGGGCACGCCCGGCAACTCGCGCGCGATGATCGCGGCCGTCTCGCGCGTGCGGCGCAGGTTGCTGGTGACGATCAGGCCCACCGGCGGGTCGAGCCGTGCGACGTCGCGCGCGATCGCCGCCGCCTGCTCGCGGCCGGCCTCGGCGAGCGGCACGTCCAGGTCGCCGCCGCAGCGCAGACCGGCCAGGTTGGGACCGGTGGCACCGTGGCGCACGAAGCGCAGGGTGCCGGTGCGGGGAAGGCGTCGGGTCATCGGGCGGGTCGGCGGCGCTTCAGACGCGCAGCGCGCTCGAAGGGGCGAAGTGCAGCGGCGTGCCCGGGTAGGGCTCGCGCGGCGGTGCGTGCAGCACGGTCCACGAGCCGGCGGCCTGGTGGTGGCCCAGCAGCCAGTCGCGCACGAACCAGATCTGGTTGCGGTCGGCCAGCAGCGGCGTGTGCCCGGTGTCCGGGATGTGCATGATCGTGATGTCCTTGCGGCGCGACATGCGCCGGACCGTCGGCAGCAGCAGCGCGTCGGACTGCAGGCCGTGGATCAGCAGCATCGGGCAGCGCACGCGCTCCCATTGCGCCCACTGCATCAGGCTGGTCTGGGCGTCGCGGCGGTAGGCCTGCAGCGCGCGCACGTCGTGGCGGTAGATGCGGCCGCCTTCGTCTTCCGACCAGCGGGTCTGGTGGAAGCTCAGGTTGAAGCGGATGTCGTCGCTCGCCGGGCCGTCGTTCTTCTGCGAGGCGCCCAGCTTGCGCAGCAGGTCGGCCGGCTTCCTGAAGACGTAGTGGCGCGCCAGCGTGTCGGCGCGCCGCTTGCGCCGGCGCGCCGGGATGTGCGGGCCGATGTCGTTGAGGATCAGGCGCCCGACCAGCCGCGGGTGGCGCGCGATCAGCTCGATCGCCGCACTGCCGCCCATCGAGGACCCCAGCAGCGTGACCGGCCGGCCGCCCAGGTGCAGGATCATCTGGCGCAGCTGCTCGGCGTAGGTGGCCAGCGAATAGTCGCCCTCGGCGGCCAGCCAGCCGCTGCGGCCGCGACCCAGCCAGTCCATGCAGACGACACGGAAGCGGTCGCTCAGGTCCGAGGCCAGGTAGTTGAAGCGCATCGCCACGTTGGCCACGCCACCGCAGCACAGCACCACCGGCGCGTCGGCCGGGCCCCATTCGGTGTAGGCCACGCTCACCGTGTAGGGCTTGCGCAGGCGCGGCGGGGTCGCCGGCTGCAGGCGCACCGGGTGCAGGTACTCGAAGTGCTCCAGCCGGAACTGGCCGTGGAAGCGGCCGACCACCTGGCTGGCCATCGCCATGTACTGGTTCCAGTCCTCCAGCGGCCGGCGGCGGCCCTGGCTGACCGGGGGTTCCCAGGCGGGGTCGAAGAGTTCGGCGGGCACGGTGTCGCCGACCGCGGGGTCGCGGTCGACCACGCGCAGGTTGTTCTGCTTCATGCCGCGCCCCCGCCGAACGGCCGTCGGGCGGCGGCCCTGACCCACCCAAGCTGCTGCTTTTGCATTCTTTGTTTCCGCTGCTTTCAGGCGCCGGGCCGGTGCCGGGGCCGAGCCGGGCCCCGGAGGGCACCTGCCGTCCGCCACCAGCGCTGTATCGGCCATGCCCGCTGCGGATTGAGGGGTATCTGGGCGGCTGTTTGCGGGTTCTGACCGATCCGCCGTGCGTAAAGTCCCCGCGATCACGTCCGATAACGAAGGGGTCGGCCGCCCCCGAGGGGCGACGTCGAGGAGCGTTCCGATGAATTCGACCCGAACCCGCATGGCCGTCGTGGCCG
This sequence comes from uncultured Rubrivivax sp., assembly GCA_964454485.1. Classification (GTDB taxonomy): domain Bacteria; phylum Pseudomonadota; class Gammaproteobacteria; order Burkholderiales; family Burkholderiaceae_C; genus Rubrivivax. The sequence continues at coordinate 24,628 of CAYVXO010000037.1, read as the reverse complement.
TCGCCGTCTGCGGCTTTGCCGTCGGCATGGCCGGCCTGCTCGACTACTTCAAGTACCGCAAGACCGCCGAGCAGCTGATGGAGCAGCGGCTGCACTACCTGGGCAACTCGATCGAGACCAACATCCAGCAGTCGCTCGCGGTGGGCCTGCAGTTCACCGACATCGGCACCCTGCCGGCGACGCTGGAGCGCGCCCGCGCGTCCGACATCATCCTGGTGGGGGTCGACGTCATGGACACCGACGGCAAGGTCGTCTACAGCACCGACCCGCCGCGCGTCGGCTCTACCGAGCCCGACAGCGTGCTGAAGGCGGCCCTGAACGCCGGTGGCAAGGACTGGGCGGCCCATGCGACGAGCGAACCGGCCGTCGGCACCGCGATCCAGAACAACTTCGGCCTGCTGATCGGCCATGTCGCGCTGCGCTACTCGTCGAGCCGGGTCCAGGCGATGCGTGCCGAGGTGGTGCGCGACCTGGCGGTCAACGGCTTCGGCGTCTTCGTCGCCGCCTCCTTCCTGGCCACCCTGCTGCTGGGCCGGGGCATGCGCAGCCTGGAACGCGAAGTGGGCAGCGTCGAGCAGGCGCTGCGCGCCGGCGACGCCAGCCTGGCCGCCGGCTCGGTGCGGCGCGGCCCGATGGGCGCCGCGCTGGAGCGCTTCCTGAAGTCGGTGCGCCAGGCCGAGGCGCAGATCGTGGAACTTCGCGGCCGCCTGCAGCGGGGAGTCCAGCCGTGAACGACCGCTACCTCAGGTCCATCTACTGGCGCCTGGCCGGCGTCATCATGCTGGTGGTGGCGCTGGCGCTGGCCGCCAACGCCTACCTCTCGCACCGCACCTTCGAGCGTGCGCTGACCCCGGTGATGGGGCGCTACGCGGCGACCGTGGGCGACTCGATCCGCACGCTCGTCGTCAAGGCGGTCGACAACGGCATCGACTTCCAGGGCCTGTACGGGGTCGACGCCAAATTCGCCGAGGTCGACGACGAGACGCCGAACCTGTCGTACTTCAGCATCACCGACCCCGCCGGCCACGTGCTGTACCAGCGGCCGCAGACGTCGCCCGCGATCGAGGCCTTCCTGCAGTCGCCCGAAGGCCGTTCGGACTCCGCCTCGGCGGCGAGCGCGCGCGAACCGCGGCTGGTGGGCGGCACCCACTACCTGGTCTCGCTGCCGATCGCGCGCCAGGGGCAGACGCTGGGCGGGCTGCACATCGGCATCGACGTCGGCTTCGTCGACCACATCGTGCTGGAGATGCTCTACGACGTGCTGGTGGTGCTGGTGGTGGCGCTGTTCTTCACGCTGGAGCTGCTGCACTTCATCGCCGGTGCCCGTATCGAGGCCTCGCTGAAGGCGATCGGCGAAGCCTTCGAGCGTGGCGCCGCCGGCCGCTTCGACACCGCCCCGCCGCGCGACCGCAGCAGCGCCTTCAGCAGCCTGCTGGCGCTGATGCACGCCACGCTGGAGCGCGTGAACGCGGCCTACGTGGCGCTCGAGCGCGACGTCGAGGCCGCCCGCCGCGGACCGGCACACGAGCGGCCGCCCGGTCTGGCCGCCGCCCAGAGCGGGCTGGCCGACCTGGCGCAGCGCTACGAGTTCGGCCGCCGCAGCGCCGACGCGGCGCCGACGCAGGACCTGCTGCCGCGCGTGCGCGCTCCGCTGTTCATCTTCATCCTGGCCGAGGAGCTGACGCGGTCGTTCCTGCCCGGCTACGTGCGCGAGCTGCTGGTGGACATCCCCGGGCTGACGCCGCAGTTCGTGCTCGGGCTGCCGATCGCGCTGTTCATGCTGATCGTCGCCATCGCGCAGCCGTACTTCGGCGTGCTGAGCGAACGCATCGGCCAGCGCAAGCTCATGCTGACCGGCGCCGCGGTGGCCGCTGCCGGCTTCGGGGCGAGCGCGGTCGCCGCCAGCGTGCTGGACCTGATGCTCTGGCGTTCGCTCTGCGCGGTGGGCTACGCGATGGTGTTCGTCGCCGGCCAGGCCTACGTGCTGGAACATGCCGGCACCGCCAGCCGGGCGAAGAGCTTCTCGCTGTTCGTCGGCGCCATCATGGTGGCCACGGTGTGCGGGCCGTCGATCGGCGGCATCCTGGCCGACAACATCGGCGCGCGCTCGACCTTCGGTGTCGCCGCGCTGCTGGCGCTGGGCTCGCTGCTGGCGATCCGCCGCCTGCCCGAAGGGCACGGCAAGGCGGGCGAGGAAGGCAGTGCCCGCGTGCCGACGCTGGGCGAGATCGGCACCCTGCTGGCGAACCGCCGCTTCATGACCGTGACCGGCCTGGCCGCCATCCCGGCCAAGGTGCTGCTGACCGGCGTCTGCTTCTACCTGGTGCCGCTGTACGTGCTGAGCATCGGCGCCACGCCGGCGATGGCCGGCCGCGTGCTGATGAGCTACGCGGTGGTGATGGTGGTGTTCTCGCCGCTCGCCGCCGCCTGGGCGACGACGCGCGAGCGCATGGAATGGCTGGTCGGCGGCGGGCTGCTCGTCTCCGGCCTCGGCGGCGTCGCGCTGCTGGCCGGCGACCACGTGGGCTGGGTCTTCCTGGCGGTGGTGCTGGTCGGCGTGGGGCAGGCGATGTCGATCTCGGCGCAGAGCGCGCTCGTCGGCGAGCACTGCCCGAACGAGATCGCGCAGGTCGGCGCCGGCGGCGTGTACGGCGTGTACCGGCTGCTGGAGCGGCTGGGCAACGCCGTGGGGCCGCTGCTGGCCGCCGGGCTGGTGGTGGCGCTGGGCTACCGCAACAGCTTCGCCGCCATCGGCGGCTTCGTGGTCACCTGCGGGGTGCTCTTCGTGCTGGCGACGCGGCGCACGCGTGCCGTGCAGGTGGCCACCGCCTGATCTTGGAGGTTCGAGAGATGAAGACGGGAATCAACCGCCGCAGCTGGCTCGTGGGCGCGCTCGGCGCCGTCGGCGCGGTGCCGGCGGTGCAGGCGGCGGTGGACGACAAGGTCAAGGCCGTGCGGGCTTCCGGCCGGACGCTGCGCATCTACGCCATCACCTTCCGCGGCATGACCGAGGTCGAGAAGGGCTTCGAGGAGTACTTCGCGAGCAAGAAGATCCCGGTCCAGATCATCTGGCGCGACCTCAACCGCGACGCCTCGCGCATGCCGGGCTTCCTGGACGAGATCCGCGCCACCCGCCCGGACCTGGTCTACACCTGGGGCACCTCGGTCACGCTGGGCGTGACGGGCACCTTCGACGCCAAGGACCCGGCGCAGTTCATCAACGACATCCCGGTCGTGTTCACGCTCGTGGCCTCGCCGGTGCTGGCCAAGATCGTGCCCGACCTGAAGACCACCGGGCGCAACGTCACCGGCGTCACCCACATGGCGCCCACCGAGGCGCAAATGCGCGCCATCGCGGCCTACCGGCCGTTCCAGAGCGTCGGCGTGCTCTACACATCGACCGAGAAGAATTCGGTCGTCACGCTGGACGAACTGCGCCGCATCGGCCGCGAGCGCGGCTTCACGACGATCGAGCGCAGCTTCCGGCTCGACGTGAGCCGCAAGCCGATGGCCGAGGGTGCCTCCGACCTGGTGCGCGAACTGAAGGACGCGGGTGCGCAGTGGCTGTACCTGCCGCCCGACAGCTTCCTGGGCACGCTGGCCGAAGGCGTGATCATCCCGGCGGCGATGGAACAGGGCCTGCCCACCTTCGCCTCGACCGAGCAGCTGATGCAGGCCGGCGCGCTGTGCGGGCTGGTGTGCCGCTACTACAGCATCGGCCAGTTCACCGCCCACAAGGCCGAGCAGATCCTGCTGGGCAGGCAGGCGCCTTCGCAGGTGCCGGTGGAGACGCTCAAGCGCTTCTCCTACCAGGTGCGCATGCCGGCGGCGCTGAAGCTCAAGCTGCCGCCGCCGCTGTCGGTGCTGAACTACGCCGAGCTCATCACCACCGAGGCGCCGCCGTCCGGCGGCTGAAGGCGGCCGGAATCAGGCCGAAACCGACTTCTTGGTCGAGCCGCGCCGCACCTTGCGGCGCTTGACCAGCCCGCCCGGGGTGAGGCGCTCGTTGCCCAGCACCTTCACCTTCTTCACGATGGCGCGGTGGTTGCCGCTCTTGGAGAACTTCACGACCTTGACGACGTGCGGTCCGGGCTGCCGGTCCTCGCGCTCGGCCTTCTCCTTCGGCGCCGGCGGGCGCCACAGCACCAGCAGCTTGCCGATGTGCTGCACGGGGGCCGCGTCCAGCCGGTCGGCGAGCGAGGCGAGCAGGCCTTCGCGCGCGGCGCGGTCGTCGGAGAAGACGCGCACCTTCACCAGGCCGTGGGCGCGCAGGGCGGCGTCGAGTTCCTTCACCAGCGCTTCGGTCGCGCCTTCGGCGCCGATCTGCACCACCGGGTGCAGGTGGTGGGCGTCGGCGCGGTGCTGCTTGCGTTCGGCCGGGGTCAGGGCGATGGCGGTCATGACCCGTATTATCCGGTCACCGCATGAAGAGCAAGCGCGTCAACCGGGCCTGGCTGCACGACCACCTCACCGATCCCTACGTCAAACTGGCGCAGAAGGAAGGCTACCGTGCGCGCGCCGCCTACAAGCTCAAGGAGATCGACGAGACCTTGCAGCTCGTGAAGCCGGGGCAGGTGGTGGTGGACCTGGGCTCCACGCCCGGCGCCTGGAGCCAGTACCTGCGGCGCCGCTTCGCGCCCGCCGGCGCGGCCAGCGGGGCGCTGGAGGGCACGATCATCGCGCTCGACATCCTGCCCATGGAGCCCATCGAAGGGGTGCAGTTCATCCTGGGCGACTTCCGCGAGGACGCGGCGGCCCAGCAGCTCGCCCAGGCGCTGGCCGGCCGGCCGGTGGACCTGGTGGTCTCTGACATGGCGCCCAACCTCTCGGGCATCGCCTCGTCGGACTCGGCGCGGGTGGCCCATCTGGTGGAGCTGGCGGTCGATTTCGCGCTCGCCCACCTGAAGCCCGAAGGCGCGCTGGTCTGCAAGACCTTCCACGGCAGCGGCTACAGCCAGCTGGTGAAGCTGTTCAAGGACAGCTTTCGGGTCGTCAAGCCGGTCAAACCGAAGGCATCGCGCGACAAGTCCGCGGAAACCTTTCTCGTCGGCATTGGTCCCAAGCGTGCCGCCGGGGCCTGAAGGGCGCCAATTCCGCACGTCGCCAGGGCTCGTCGTCCTTGACCTTTCAAGACAAATGCAGCTCTTGACTGCAATAGAATGAACCCCAACTGCCGTCGGGTCCGCCGGGCCCGCCCGTCGCGGCCGCGCAATTGACTGAATCGGAGAAGGAGCCGCGGTGAACAATCAGTGGTTTTCCAAGGTGGCTGTCTGGCTGGTGATCGCCTTGGTGCTGTTCACTGTCTTCAAGCAGTTCGACCGCGGGGCGACCTCGGGCAACCAGATCGGGTATTCCGACTTCCTGGAAGAGGTCCGCAACAAGCACATCAAGTCGGTCACGCTGCAGGAAAGCCCGGGCGGCGGCACCGAGATCATCGCCCTCACCACCGACGACAAGCGCCTGCGCTCCACCGCCACCTACCTGGACCGCGGGCTCGTCGGCGACCTCATCAACAACGGCGTCAAGTTCGACGTCAAGCCGCGCGAAGAGCCTTCCATCCTGATGAGCATCCTCGTCAGCTGGGGGCCGATGCTGCTGCTCATCGGCGTGTGGATCTACTTCATGCGTCAGATGCAGGGCGGCGGCAAGGGCGGCGCCTTCAGCTTCGGCAAGAGCAAGGCGCGCATGCTCGACGAGGCCAACAACACCACCACCTTCCAGGACGTCGCCGGCTGCGACGAGGCGAAGGAAGAGGTGAAGGAACTGGTCGACTTCCTGAAGGACCCGCAGAAGTTCCAGAAGCTGGGCGGCCGCATCCCGCGCGGCGTGCTGCTCGTGGGCCCGCCCGGGACCGGCAAGACGCTGCTGGCCAAGGCCATCGCCGGCGAGGCCAAGGTGCCGTTCTTCAGCATCTCGGGCTCGGACTTCGTCGAGATGTTCGTCGGCGTCGGCGCGGCGCGCGTGCGCGACATGTTCGAGCAGGCCAAGAAGAGCGCGCCCTGCATCATCTTCGTCGACGAGATCGACGCGGTCGGCCGCCACCGTGGCGCCGGCCTGGGCGGCGGCAACGACGAGCGCGAGCAGACGCTCAACCAGATGCTCGTCGAGATGGACGGCTTCGAGACCAATCTCGGCGTCATCGTGATGGCGGCCACCAACCGGCCCGACATCCTGGACCCCGCGCTGCTGCGCCCGGGCCGTTTCGACCGCCAGGTCTACGTGACCCTGCCCGACGTGCGCGGCCGCGAGCAGATCCTCAACGTGCACATGCGCAAGGTGCCGGTGGGGCAGGACATCCGCGCCGATATCCTGGCCCGCGGCACGCCGGGCTTCAGCGGTGCCGACCTCGCCAACCTGGTCAACGAGGCGGCCCTCTTCGCCGCGCGCCGCAACGCGCGCGTGGTGGAGATGGTCGACTTCGAGAAGGCCAAGGACAAGATCATGATGGGCCCCGAGCGCAAGTCCATGGTCATGCCCGAGGAGGAGCGCCGCAACACCGCCTACCACGAGGCCGGCCATGCGCTGGTGGCGCGCCTGCTGCCCAAGACCGACCCGGTGCACAAGGTGACCGTCATCCCGCGCGGGCGTGCGCTCGGCGTCACCATGCAGCTGCCCGAGGGCGACCGCTACAGCATGGACAAGGAGCGCATGCTCAGCACGATCAGCGTGCTCTTCGGCGGCCGCATCGCCGAAGAGGTGTTCATGAACCAGATGACCACCGGCGCCAGCAACGACTTCGAGCGCGCCACCGCCATCGCGCGCGACATGGTCACCCGCTACGGCATGACCGACGAGCTGGGTCCCATGGTCTACGCCGAGAACGAAGGCGAGGTCTTCCTGGGCCGCAGCGTCACCAAGACGACCAGCATGTCCGAGGAGACCATGCGCAAGGTCGACGCCGTGATCCGCCGCATCATCGACGACCAGTACGGCGTCGCGCGCAAGCTGATCGAGGACCACAAGGACAAGATGCACGCGATGGCGCAGGCGCTGCTGGAATGGGAAACCATCGACAGCGACCAGATCGACGACATCATGGCCGGCAAGCCGCCGCGCCCGCCCAAGGACTGGACGCCGCCGGCTTCCAAGCCCGGCGGCCCGACGCCCCCGGTGAGCGCCGACGGCGCACCCGCCGCGGCCTGAAGCCTTCCTCTGTCCACACCAACGGGGCCCGCGCGGCCCCGTTCCGCTTCCGATGAGCACCCTCTGCTGGCAGACCGCGCGCTTTCGCATCGCCCTGGACCGGCCGAAGGTGATGGGCATCGTCAACGTGACGCCCGACTCCTTCTCCGACGGCGGCCGCCATGCCGAGGAAGACGCGGCGAAGCGCCACTGCGACGCGCTGGTGGCCGAAGGCGCCGACATCCTGGACATCGGCGGCGAGTCCACCCGCCCCGGGTCCGGCACACCCGACCTGGCCGAGGAACTGCGCCGCGTGCTGCCGGTGGTGCGCCACGCCGTCACGCTGGGCCTGCCGGTCTCGGTCGACACCAGCCGGCCGGAGGTGATGGCCGCCGCGCTGGAGGCCGGGGCCGACATCGTCAACGACGTGCGGGCGCTGCAGCGGCCGGGCGCCGTGGCCGCGGTGGCCGCGCACGGCAACGCCGGCGTCTGCCTGATGCACATGCAGGGCGAGCCCGGCACCATGCAGGCCGCGCCGCACTACGACGACGTGGTCACCGACGTGCGCCGCTTCCTGGCCGAACGGCTGGCCGTGCTGGCGGCCGCCGGCGTGGCCGCCGAACGCGTGGTGCTGGACCCCGGCATCGGCTTCGGCAAGACACCGCAGCACAACCTGCAGCTGGCGGCGCGGCAGCGCGAACTGCTGGCGCTGGGCCGGCCGCTGCTGCTGGGCTGGTCGCGCAAGTCCACGCTGGGCGTCGTCACCGGCCGCCCGGTGGCCGAGCGGCTGCCGGCCAGCCTGGCCGCGGCGCTGTCGGCGGTGGTCCACGGCGCCACCGTGCTGCGGGTGCACGACGTCGCCGCGACCGTGGACGCCCTGAAAGTGTGGCGCGCCATCGACGAAGCAGGCGCTGCCACCTAGAACAAATGCTCACCTTCGGGGGGTGGCGGCGCAACGGCACGGGGCTGGTGCGCGGGACAATCCCCGGCCATGAGCAGAACCTACTTCGGCACCGACGGCATCCGCGGCGCGGTCGGGCAGGCCCCGATCACGCCCGACTTCATGCTCCGCCTGGGCCACGCCGTGGGCCGCGTGCTGCGGCGCACGCTGGCGCGGCCGACGGTGGTGATCGGCAAGGACACCCGCATCTCGGGCTACATGATCGAATCGGCGCTCGAAGCCGGCTTCGTTTCCGCCGGCGTCGACGTGCTGCTCGCCGGCCCGCTGCCCACCCCGGGTGTGGCCTACCTGGCGCGCGCGCTTCGGCTGGACCTGGGCGTGGTGATCAGCGCTTCGCACAACCCCTACGGCGACAACGGGGTCAAGTTCTTCTCCGCCCGCGGCGAGAAGCTGCCCGACGAATGGGAGTCCGAAGTCGAGGCGGCGCTGGAGCAGTCGCCCCAATGGGCCGATTCCGCCACCCTGGGCAAGGCGCGCCGGGTCGAGGACGCCTCCGGCCGCTACATCGAGTTCTGCAAGAGCACCGTGCCGCACACGCTGTCGCTGCGCGGCATGAAGCTGGTGGTCGACGGCGCCCACGGTGCCGGCTACCACGTGGCACCCGACGTCTTCCACGAGTTGGGCGCCTCGGTGGTCAAGATCGGCTGCCAGCCCGACGGCCTGAACATCAACGACGGCGTCGGCGCCACCGCGCCGCAGGCGCTGGTGCACGCGGTGGCCGAGCACCGCGCCGACTACGGCATCGCGCTCGACGGCGACGGCGACCGCCTGCAGATGGTCGACGCCGCCGGGCGCCTGTTCAACGGCGACGAGCTGCTCTACGTGATGGTGGCCGACAGGCTGCTGCAGCGCCAGGCGGTGCCCGGCGTCGTCGGCACGCTGATGACCAACATGGCGGTCGAGCAGGCCCTCAAGCGCCAGGGCGTGCCGATGGTGCGCGCCAAGGTCGGCGACCGCTACATCCTGGAAGAGCTGGCGGCACGCGGCTGGCAGCTGGGCGGCGAGAGCTCGGGCCACCTGCTGGCGCTGGACCGCCACACCACGGGCGACGGCATCGTGAGCGCGCTGCAGGTGCTGGCGGCGGTGCGCCGCCACGGCAAGCCGCTGGCCGCGCTGCTCGAAGGCGTGCAGCTCTTCCCGCAGACGCTGATCAACGTGCGCCTGCGCGACGGCAGCGACTGGAAGCGCAACGCCGGCCTGGAGGACACCCAGCAGACCGTGCAGCGCGAGCTGGGCGAATCCGGCCGGGTGCTGATCCGCGCATCCGGCACCGAGCCGGTGCTGCGCGTGATGGTCGAGGCGAAGGACGGCACGCTGGGCCGACGCTGCGCCGAACGCCTGGCCGCCGCCGCCGAGCGGGGCTGATCGCGCACGCATGACGGTTCCGTGACGGTCCGGCGACTGTCACGGCGGCGTCACACAGCCTTCCTACAGTGCGTCCGTACCAGACGGACTCTGCAGAAAGGCACTCACCATGCTGCGCTACACGCTGCGCTTCGCGCTCCTGGCCGCCGCGGTCTCGACCGCCGGCGCCCAGGCCCAGGACATCACCGGCGCCGGCGCCTCGTTCCCGGCGCCCATCTACGCCAAGTGGGCCGACGCCTACAACAAGGCCACCGGGGCCCGCGTCAACTACCAGTCGGTGGGATCGGGCGCCGGCATCAAGCAGATCAAGGCCAAGACCGTGGACTTCGGCGCCAGCGACATGCCGCTGGCCGATGCCGAGCTCGCGCAGGACGGGTTGATCCAGTTCCCCACCGTCATCGGCGGCGTCGTGCCGGTGGTCAACCTCAAGGGCGTGAACCCGGGCCAGCTCAAGCTCACCGGCCAAGTGCTGGGCGACATCTACCTCGGCAAGATCACGAAGTGGAACGACGCCGCGATCGCGGCGCTGAACCCCGGCGTCGCGCTGCCGGGCGACGCCATCGCCGTGGTGCGCCGCGCCGACGGCTCGGGCACCACCTTCCTGTTCACCAATTACCTCTCGAAGACCAACCCCGAGTGGAAGGCCAAGGTGGGCGAGAACACCGCCGTCAACTGGCCCACTGGCGCCGGCGGCAAGGGCAACGAAGGGGTCTCGTCCTACGTGCAGCGCCTGCCCAACTCGATCGGCTACGTCGAGTACGCCTATGCGAAGCAGAACAAGATGACCTACACGATGCTGCGCAATCAGGCCGGCAATTTCGTTTCGCCGAGCGACGACGCGTTCAAGGCCGCGGCGGCCGGCGCCGAATGGTCGAAGAGCTTCTACCAGGTGCTGACCGACCAGCCCGGCAAGGACAGCTGGCCGATCACCGGCGCCACCTTCATCCTGATGCACAAGGCGCCGGAAAAGCCGGCGAATGCCGCTGCCGCGCTGAAGTTCTTCGACTGGGCCTACGTCAACGGCGACAAGGCTGCCGACGAACTGGACTACGTGCCGCTGCCGGCTTCGGTGAAGGACCTCGTCCGCAAGCAGTGGGCCGACCAGCTGAAGGACACCGCCGGCAAGGCGCTCGCCTGGAAGTAAGGCGTCGCGACCCGCTTCGGAGCGTTTCCCATGGCCGCTACACTCCCCGCATCACCCTTCCCCGAGAGCGAGGCGATGGAGCGTGCGCTGCCGCGCGGCGAGCCGCCGCCGCGGCGACCGAACGCGCCGTGGGCGGACACAGCGTTTTCCGCACTGGCGCACGGCGCGGCGCTGCTCACGCTGGCCTTGCTCGCCGGCATCATCGTGTCGCTCGTCGTCGGCGCGTTGCCGGCGATTCGCCAGTTCGGGCTCGGCTTCCTGTTCTCCAAGGACTGGGACCCGGTGCAGTTGAAGTTCGGCGGCCTGGTGATGATCTACGGCACCGTCGCCACTTCGCTGATCGCGCTGGTGATCGCGGTGCCGGTGAGCTTCGGCATCGCGCTCTTCCTGACCGAGCTCTCCCCCGGCTGGCTGAAGCGGCCGCTGGGCATCGCGATCGAACTGCTGGCCGCGGTGCCCTCGATCGTCTATGGCATGTGGGGCCTGCTGGTGTTCGGGCCGATCCTCGCCACCTGGGTCCAGCAGCCGCTGCAGGCGGCCTTCGGTGGCACGCCATGGCTGGGCGCACTCTTCTCCGGGCCGCCGGTGGGCATCGGCGTTCTGTCGGCCGGGATCATCCTGGCGATCATGATCATCCCGTTCATCGCGGCCACCATGCGGGACGTGTTCGACGTCACGCCGCCGATGCTGAAGGAGTCGGCCTACGGCCTGGGCTCGACGACTTGGGAGGTGGTCTGGAAGGTGGTGCTGCCGTACACCAAGACTGGCGTCGTCGGCGGCATCATGCTGGGCCTGGGCCGCGCGCTCGGCGAGACGATGGCGGTCACCTTCGTCATCGGCAACACCAACCAGCTCGAATCGCTTTCGCTGTTCGAGGCCGCCAACAGCATCACCTCGGCGCTGGCCAATGAATTCGCCGAGGCCGGCGAAGGTCTGCACCAGTCGGCGCTGATCTACCTGGGCCTGATCCTGTTCTTCATCACCTTCGTCGTGCTCGCCTTCTCGCGCCTGCTGCTGGCGCGGCTGAAGAAGTCCGAGGGAGCGCGCACGTGAGCATCGGCCAGCTGGACTCGCGGCGGCTGGCGCTGCACCGCCGGCGCAAGACCGTCAACCTGCTGGCGCTGACGATGTCGCTGGCGGCGATGGCCTTCGGCGTGTTCTGGCTCGTGTGGATCCTGTGGGAGACCGTGCGCCTGGGCTTCGGTGGCCTCAGTCTCTCGGTGTTCACGGCATCGACGCCGGCACCGCAGGCCGAAGGCGGCGGATTGCTCAACGCGATCACCGGCTCGTTCGTGATGGTGGGCCTGGCCACCGCCGTCGGCACGCCGGTGGGTGTGCTGGCCGGCATCTACCTGGCCGAATACGGCCAGCGCTCCTGGCTCGGGCGCGTCACCCAGTTCATCAACGACATCCTGCTGTCCGCGCCGTCCATCGTGATCGGCCTCTTCATCTACTCGGCCGTCGTCGCGCGGACCAAGACCTTCTCGGCCTGGGCGGGCGTGATGGCGCTCGCGCTGATCGTCATTCCGGTGGTGGTGCGCACCACCGCCACCATGCTGGGCCTGATCCCGAACGCGCTGCGCGAGGCGGCCTATGCGCTGGGCACGCCGAAGTGGAAGGTCATCACGATGATCACGCTGAAGGCGGCGCGCGCCGGCGTCGTGACCGGCGTGCTGCTGGCGGTGGCACGCATCGCCGGCGAGACGGCGCCGCTGCTGTTCACCGCGCTGTCCAACCAGTTCTGGACCAGCAACCTCGGCGAGCCGATGGCCAGCCTGCCGGTGACCATCTTCAAGTTCGCGATGAGCCCCTACGAGAACTGGCAGAAGCTGGCCTGGGCCGGCGTCTTCCTGATCACGCTGGGCGTGCTGGGCCTGAACATCCTGGCCCGCGTGTTCTTCCGCAACAAGCACTGAGAACGATTCATGGACGCGAAAGTCGAACTGCCCGTGACCGAGAAGGTGAAGATCTCGGTGCGCGACCTGAACTTCTTCTACGGCAGCTTCCACGCGCTCAAGCGCATCAATCTCGACATTCCCGAACGCAAGGTGACTGCCTTCATCGGCCCGTCGGGTTGCGGCAAGAGCACGCTGCTGCGCACCTTCAACCGCATGTTCGAGCTCTACCCCGAGCAGCGCGCCGAAGGCGAGATCGTCATCGACGGCGAGAACATCCTGAAGACGAAGACCGACGTCTCGCTGATCCGCGCCAAGGTGGGCATGGTGTTCCAGAAGCCGACGCCGTTCCCGATGTCGATCTACGACAACATCGCCTTCGGCGTGCGCCTGTTCGAGACGCTGCCGCGGGTGGAGATGGACGAGCGGGTCGAGTGGGCGCTCAAGAAGAGCGCGCTCTGGAACGAGGTGAAGGACAAGCTCGACCAGAGCGGCGCCAGCCTCTCGGGCGGCCAGCAGCAGCGCCTTTGCATCGCGCGCGGCATCGCGATCAAGCCCGAGGTGCTGCTGCTCGACGAACCCTGCTCGGCGCTGGACCCCATCTCCACCGGCAAGATCGAGGAACTCATCACCGAGCTCAAGACCGACTACACGGTGATGATCGTCACGCACAACATGCAGCAGGCGGCGCGCTGCAGCGACTACACGGCCTACATGTACCTGGGCGACCTGGTCGAATTCGGCGCCACGGCGGAGCTCTTCATGAAGCCCAAGAAGAAGGACACCGAGGACTACATCACCGGGAGGTTCGGCTGATGAGCGAGAAGCATCTCTCGACGCAGTTCGACGCCGAGCTGTCGGGCATCTCCACCCGCGTGCTGGAGATGGGCGGCATCGTCGAGTCCCAGGTGGCGCAGGCCGTGCACGCGCTGACGCAGTTCAGCACCGAGACGGCGGCCCAGGTGCTGCAGCAGGAAGAGCGCGTGAACCGGATGGAAGTGGAGATCGACCGCGATCTCTCGGCCATCATCGCGCGTCGCCAGCCGACCGCGCGCGACCTGCGGCTGCTGATCGCCGTGAGCAAGACGATCGCCAACCTAGAGCGCGTGGGCGACGAGGCGGCACGCATCGCGCGCATGGCGCAGCGGCTGGGCGGGACCGGACTTTCGACGCGGCTGCCGTTGTCCGACCTGGAATTCGAAGCCAGCCTGGCGCTCGCCCAGCTGCGCAAGGCGCTCGACGCCTTCGCCCGCCTGGACACCGCCAAGGCGCTGGAGGTGCTGAAGCAGGACGACCAGATCGACGAGGAATTCGACGGCCTGCTGCGCAAGCTGATCACCTACATGATGGAAGATCCGCGCACCATCTCGGCATCGATCGACCTCGTCTTCGTCGCCAAGGCGATCGAACGCGTCGGCGACCACGCCAAGAACCTGGCCGAGGCCATCATCTACGTCGTCAAGGGCACCGACGTGCGGCACACCTCGGTGGAAGCGGTGGAGAACGTGATTCGATGAGCCGGGTTCTGGTCGTCGAGGACGAATCCGCGATCGCCGAGCTGATCGCGATCAACCTGCGGCACGCGGGCTACGAGGTGGAGATCGCGGTCGACGCCGAAGGCGCACAGGCGGCGGTCGACCGCGTGCTGCCCGACCTGGTGCTGCTGGACTGGATGCTGCCCGGCACCAGCGGCCTGCAGCTGGCGCGCCGCTGGCGCGGCGAGACACGCACGCGCGCACTGCCGGTCATCATGCTGACCGCGCGCACCGAGGAAGCCGACAAGGTGAGCGGCCTGGACGCCGGCGCCGACGACTACCTGACCAAGCCCTTCTCGCCGAAGGAACTGCTGGCGCGCATGCGCGCGGTGCTGCGGCGCAAGGCGCCGGAGGCATTGGACAGCGCCGTCGAAGTCGCGGGCCTGCGGCTGGACCCGGCCACGCGGCGCGTCACGCGCCGCATCGGCGAGGAACTGCGCGAGGTGCGCCTGGGCCCGACGGAGTTCCGCCTGCTGCACTTCCTGATGACGCACCCCGAGCGCGTGCACAGCCGAGCCCAGCTGCTCGACCGGGTCTGGGGCGACCATGTCTTCATCGAGGAGCGCACGGTCGACGTGCACGTGAAACGGCTCCGCGAAGCGCTCGGGCCGGTGCAGTGCGCCGGGCTGATCGAGACCGTGCGCGGCGCCGGCTACCGCCTGGGCCAGCAGGCGGGCAGCCTGGCCGCGTGATACCCCGGGTTCGATGAACTGGTTCCTGCTGCGCTCGCTGTTGGCGGCGCTGGCCGTGCTGGCCGGCATGCTCGCCGGCGGGCTGGCGGGCGGCCTGCTGGGATCGGCGGTGGCTGGCGGCCTGGCCGGCGGCGTCCTGGCCGTGGTGCTGGTGGTGCTGTTCGACGCCTGGCGCGGCAGCCTGCTGATGCGCTGGCTGCGCGGCAGCCAGGAAGGCACGGCGCCGCGCGACACCGGCTTCTGGGGCGAGCTGGCCTACCGCATCGAGCGCGCGCTGCGCCTGCGCGAGCGCGACATCGTGGCCGAGCAGGTGCGGCTGCGCCAGTTCATCAGCGCCATCGACGCCTCGCCCAACGGCGTGCTGATGCTCGACGAACACGACCAGATCACCTGGTGCAACGCCGTCGCGGCCGACCACTTCGGCCTGGATCCGGCGCGCGACCTGCGCCAGCGCATCACCAACCTCGTGCGCGCGCCGGCCTTCGTGGCCCACCTGCAGGAACGCGACTTCGACCGCGCGGTGGCGGTGGCCGACCCCGTGGGGCGGCGCAGCCTCTCGGTGCTGGTGCGTCCGTACGGCGAAGGGCTGAAGCTGGTGCTGTCGCAGGACGTGACTGAACGCGAGCGCGCCGACGCGATGCGGCGCGACTTCGTCGCCAACGTCTCGCACGAGATCCGCACGCCGCTCACGGTGCTGGCCGGCTTCGTCGAAACGCTCGCCGGCGTGCCGCTCACCGACGTGGAGCGCCGCCGCGTGCTGGAGCTGATGGCGCAGCAGACCGACCGCATGCAGACGCTGGTGGCCGACCTGCTGACGCTGGCGCAGCTGGAAGGCAGCCCGCGGCCGCCGGCCGACCAGTGGTTGCCGGTGCAGCCGCTGCTGCGGCGCGCGCTCGCCGACGCGCTGGCGCTGTCGGCCGGCCGCCACCAGCTCACGCTCGAAGGCGGCGAGGGCGCCACGGTGGCGGGCAGCGAAAGCGAGCTGATGAGCGCGGTGGCCAACCTGCTGACCAACGCCGTGCGCTACACGCCCGAAGGCGGCACCGTGGTGCTGCGCTGGGTGCCGCGCGCCGACGGTGGCGCCGCGGTGGAAGTGCAGGACAGCGGCATCGGCATCGCGCGCGAACACCTGCCGCGGCTCACCGAACGCTTCTACCGCGTCGACGGCAGCCGCTCGCGCGAGACCGGCGGCACCGGTCTCGGGTTGGCGATCGTCAAGCACGTGGTGCAGCGCCACGGCGGCGAGATCGAGGTCGAGAGCGAACCCGGCCGGGGCTCGCGTTTCGCGCTCGTGCTGCCGGCGGCGCGCGTGCGTCAGGGCGCCGCGGTGGCGGCCTGACGGCGGTAGACGACGACGGCCTCTTCCTTGTCGCGCGGGCCTTGCGCACGGCCGGCCTCCGCCCAGCCGGGCGGTGGCGCCGCGGGGCGCCGCGTCGAGACCACGCGCAGCAGTACGGGGCAGCTACCGCCGGCGCTGCCGGGGCGGGCGTCGACGCGCCAGCCGCCGAAGACCTCGAGCGCCGCCACCTGCACCGGCGACATCGCCGGCGCGGCCACGCATTCGTTCTTCGCCACCAGCACCGCGAGGCGCTCGACCAGTGGGCGCGAGCTGCGGCCGTAGTCCAGCAACGGCAGCCACAGCGTCATCGCCAGCAGCCAGTTGAGCGCCACGCCGCCGGCGGGCAGCACCATGCTCTTCCAGACCGCTTCGCGGTGGCGGCCAGTGCGCCAGCGCACCAGCCACAGCCAGGCCAGCGTGGCCAACACCGCGGCGGCGAAGCCGAGCGGCTCGAAAGGCACCTGGAAACCGGGTGCCAGCCGCGCCACGTTGGCCGCCGGCTGCGCCGGCACGCCGGTCTGCACGGCCGAGTAGATGACCCAGATGAGGATCGCCGCGCCGCTGAAGAAGAACATCGAGAACCAGTCGACGGCGGCCGAGGTGCTGCGCTTCCAGGTGGGCAGCGCGAACGCGGCCAGCACCGCCAGGCCGGGCAGGCCCAGCATCAGCGCGCGGTCGCTGCCGTTCATCGCCAGGTTGGCGACCAGCGCCACCAGCAGCGCCACCAGCGGCAGCGCCAGGTGGCGCCGCAGCAGGTGGGCGCGCCAGCGCCAGAGCGTCCACAGTGCCAGCGGCCAGGCCGGCCAGAGGAACCAGGCCCATTGGCGGCCGATGAAGGGCAGTTCGGCGGGCGAGGGCGCGATCGCGCGCACGCGCCAGGCGCCGAGCGCGGTCGCCACCGCGGCCGCTGCGGCCACGCCCGCCAGCACCCATGGCACGCAGCGCCGCACGTCTTCGTAGCGGCTGCGCGCGCAGACCACGGTGCCGCCCAGGCCCAGCGCCAGCGCCATCGCGGGCGCGCCGCTGCCGGCCATCACCACCAGCGCGGCCACGGCGGCCAGCCGCGGCGTGCGGCCGCGGTAGGGCGCCGCGGCAAGCGACCAGAGGAAGAGCGCCACCCCGGCCAGCTGCGCCAGCTCGGGCGTCGTCTCGTGCCCCAGCTGCAGCAGGCCCAGGGTGGCGATGAGGGCGAGCAGCGCGCCGTCGGCGATGGCACGCGCGTAGTCCACCGGCTCGGCCTCGCCGCCGAAGGCGAACGGCGCCGGCTGCGCCGCCTCCGTGCGTGCCAGGTGGTAGGTGGTGTACCAGACGAGTGCCAGCGTGGCCGCCAGCAGCAGCACGAAGGGCACGCGGGCCGCGTTGTCGGCGTCGACCAGCGGGCCCAGCAGGCGGATCGCGACCGCGCCCAGCCAGTGCGGGAAGAGGGCGGTGTCGCCGGCCACGCCGCCCAGCGTGGGCGCCATCCAGGGCGTGCGGCCCTCGGCGATGGCCAGCATCTGGCCGTAGGCCACGAGGTCGGCATTGCGCCAGGGGTCGCGCGCGAAGATGCCCGGCAGCAGGTAGGCCGCGCACAGCAGCAGCAGCGGCACGCGCGGCAGCCGGCGCGCGCCGCGCTGCGTGACGAGGGCCGGGGTCGGGGTGCTCACTGGCGCGGCATCATGCCCGAGGAAACAAAAAAGGCAGCCGAGGCTGCCTTCTTGCGTGCCCGCGGGCGCGACATCACTTCTTGATGCCGACCTTGGCGAACTTGTTGCGGAACTTCTCGACGCGGCCGCCCAGGTTGTCCACGCTCTTCTGGGTGCCCGTGTAGAACGGGTGCGTCTCGCTCGTGGTTTCCACCTTCACCAGCGGCAGCTCGCGGCCGTCGTCCAGCTTGATGGTCTCCTTCGTCTGCACGCAGGAGCGGGTGACGAACTTGAAGCCGTTCGAGAGGTCCTGGAAACAGACCTCGCGGTAGCCCGGGTGGATGCCTTCTTTCATCGTTGCCTCGTCTTTCGGGTTCGGTAGCCACGCTGCACCCTGCAGCGCACTTGCCGGTGGCAGTAAACCGCGAATTCTATCAGCCGCCGCGGCGCATCATGTCGAAGAAGTCCAGGTTGTTCTTGCTCGACTTCATCTTGTCGAGGATGAACTCCATCGCCTCGATCTCGTCCATGTTGTAGAGCAGCTTGCGCAGGATCCAGGTCTTCTGCAGGATTTCCGGCTTCAGCAGCAGTTCCTCGCGCCGGGTGCCGCTCTTGTTGATGAGGATCGAGGGGTAGACGCGCTTCTCGGCCATCCGGCGGTCGAGGTGGATCTCGCAGTTGCCGGTGCCCTTGAATTCCTCGTAGATCACCTCGTCCATGCGCGAACCGGTGTCGATGAGCGCGGTGCCGATGATGGTGAGCGAGCCGCCTTCCTCGATGTTGCGCGCGGCGCCGAAGAAGCGCTTCGGGCGTTGCAGCGCGTTCGCGTCGACGCCGCCGGTGAGCACCTTGCCCGAAGAGGGCAGCACGTTGTTGTAGGCGCGGGCGAGGCGGGTGATCGAATCGAGCAGGATCACCACGTCCTTCTTCAGCTCGACCAGGCGTTTGGCGCGCTCGATCACCATCTCGGCCACCTGCACGTGGCGCGCGGCGGGCTCGTCGAAGGTGGAGCTGATGACCTCGCCGCGCACGGTGCGCAGCATCTCGGTCACTTCCTCGGGCCGCTCGTCGACCAGCAGCACGATGAGGTGGATCTCGGGGTGGTTGGCGACGAGCGCGTGCGCCAGCTGCTGCATCATCACCGTCTTGCCGGTCTTGGGCTGCGCGACGAGCAGCGCGCGCTGGCCTTTGCCGATCGGGGCGATGAGGTCGATGATGCGGCTGGTGATGTTCTCCTCGGCCTTGATGTCGCGCTCGAGCTTGAACTGCTCCTTCGGGAAGAGCGGCGTCAAGTTCTCGAACATGATCTTGTGCTTGCTCTCCTCGGGCGTCACGCCGTTCACGCGGTCCACCTTGACCAGCGCGAAGTAGCGTTCGCCGTCCTTGGGCACGCGCACCTCGCCTTCGACCATGTCGCCGGTGTGCAGGTTGAAGCGGCGGATCTGGCTCGGCGAAAGATAGATGTCGTCAGTGCTCGCCATGTAGCTCGAGTCGATCGAGCGCAGGAAGCCGAAGCCGTCGGGCAGCACTTCGAGCACGCCGTCGCCGAACACCTGCTCGCCGCCCTTGGCGCGCTTCTTCATGATCGCGAACATCAGCTCCTGCTTGCGCAGGCGGCTGACGTTCTCGATCTCGAGCGCCTCGCCCATCTTGATGAGCTCGGAGACGTGCTGAGTCTTCAGTTCGGACAGATGCATGGGTCCAGACCCTGGGTCGGATGCCCCCTGGCACGCGGCACCAGCCGCGCCCCTCGAAGGGCTGCTACGACAACGAACGGTGGGGGAAGGCCGGGCCCGCGAACCCTCGCTGCGCGTCCCCTCCTGGGGGAGCCCGGCGTCTTGCGGGCCGGCGGCAACGGGTCGTGGTGGCTTGAGCCGCCGGCCGCCACCTCAGGGCGGCAACCGGCAGACGGGATTATAGATGAGGGTCGATGAAGGCGGTCAGCTGCGCCTTCGACAGCGCGCCCACCTTGGTGGCGGCCACCTCGCCGCCCTTGAACAGCATCAAGGTCGGGATGCCGCGGATGCCGAACTTCGCCGGCACTTCGCGGTTCTCGTCGACGTTCATCTTGGCGATCTGCAGGCGCCCGTCGTAGTCCTTCGACACCTCGTCGAGGATGGGGGCGATCATCTTGCAGGGCCCGCACCACTCGGCCCAGTAGTCGACCAGCACCGGCTTGTCGGACTTCAGGACATCGGCGCTGAAGGAGGCGTCGGTGACGTGCTTGATCGATTCGCTGCTCATGGGGTTTGCTCCGGACAGGGCCTGCGGCCGTCGCGCGGACGCTGCAGGGCACAATGGATTCTGACACAAAGGCCCCGCGCGCATGGCCGTGGGGGGCGGGCCCAGCGACTATGGCCACGATAGAAAACGCCACGCTCGAAGACGCCGGATCCGACCCCTGGCCGGCGGTCGCGCGCGCCGCGCTCGGCTGGCTGTCCAGGCGCGGCGTCGAGCCGCGCGACGCCGTCGTGCTGCTGCCTTTCGCGGCGCTGCTGGTCCCGGCGCGCGCCGCCTTTGGCGCCGGCGGCGGCTGGATGCCGCGCGTGGAGACGGCACGCACGCTGGCCGATTCGCTCGGCCCGCCGCCCGCGCCGGTGCCGGGCGAGCCCTGCGGCGACCCCGTGCTCGACCGCCTGCAGGCCGCCGCGCTGCTGCGCCGCCTGCCTTCGATGGCGGCCCGCGAACGCGCCGACCGGCGCGCCTTCGAAGCCGTCGTCGAACGCTTCGTCGGCGCCGCCGGCGAACTGCGCGAAGCCGCCTTCGAACGCCCGCCGGCCGAGCGGGCGGCGTGGTGGGCTTCGGTGCGCGAAGGCTGCCCGCCGGTGGCCGGTCCGGGCGCGCTGGAAGCCTCGCTGCTGCGTGCCGCCGTCGAATGGGCGGCCGGCGACGCGCCCGCACCCACCGACCGCCTGTTCGCGCATCGCGCGGCGGCGTGGATCGTGCTGCGCATCGGCGGTGCCGACCGGCTCTCCGAAGCGGTGGCTGCGGCCTCCGGCGCGCCCGCGCTCGTGATCGATCTCGACCGCAGCCCGCGGCCGGTCACCGCCGCGCGCCGCTGGCGCTGCGAATCGCTCGAGGACGAAGCCGAAGCCGCCGTGGCCGAGATCGTCGCCGCGCTCGACGCCGGCCGCGCGCCGGTGGCGCTGGTCGCGCTCGACCGCCTGCCGGTGCGGCGCGCGCGCGCGCTGCTCGAACGCCTGGGCGTGGCGGTGATCGACGAGACCGGCTGGACCTTGTCGACCACCCACGCCGCGGCCACGCTGATGAGCCTGCTGCGCGCCGCCGCGCCCGCGGCCGGCGGCGACGCGCTGCTGGCGTGGCTGAAGCAGTGGCCGCCGGCGCAGCAGTCGCCGCGTGCATTGCAGGCGCTCGAAGCGCGCCTGCGCCGCGACCGCCGGCGCGAGGCCGATCCCGCGGCGGCCGAGTTGCTGGCGCGTGCGCAGGCCCACCTGGCGCCCTTCGCGGCCCAGCGCGAGCGTTCGCTCGCCGAGTGGTGGACGCTGCTGCAGGACCGCCTTGCCGAAGACGGCACCCTGGACCTGCTGGCGGCCGACGCCGCCGGCGCGCAGCTGTTGCAGGCGCTCGCGCGGCCGCTTGCCGGCGCGGCGGGGCGCGCCATCGCCGCCGCGTCGCGCTTCACGCTCGCCGGCTTCACGGCCTGGGTCGACGCCACGCTGGAAGCGGGCGTGTTCCTGCCGCCGCCGGCGCCCGCGGCCGAGGTCGTGCTGACGCCCCTGGCGCGCGCCATCGGGCGCCCCTTCGGCCACGTCGTGGTGCCGGCCGCCGATGCTTCGCACCTGGGCGCGGCGGACCCCGCGCCCTCGCTGGTGCCGCCGGCGCTGGCCGAAGCGCTCGGGCTGATGACGCCCGCACGCCGGCGCGAACGCCAGCGCGCGGCCTTCGCGCAGCTGCTGCACGCGCCATCGCTCACGCTGCTGCGGCGCCGCCACGACGGCGACGAGCCGCTCGCCGCCAGCCCCGAGGTGCTGGCCGCCGCCGCCGAGCACGCATGGCTCGCGGAAGACGACTGGCAGCCGGCCTGGCGCACGGTCGAGTCGCTGCTCGCCGGGCGCCCGCAGCCCACGGCCCCGGCCGACCTGCCGCCGCTCCTGAGCGCCACCCAGGTGGAGGCGCTGCGCGACTGCCCGTATCGCTTCTTCGCGCGCGCGGTGCTGCGCCTGTCGGAGCCCGACGAGATCGAAGCCGAGTTCGGCAAGCGCGACCACGGCACCTGGCTGCACGGCGTGCTGCACCGTTTCCACCGCACGCGCGGCGAACCGGCCGAAGACGCCGCCAGGCTGGCGCAGGCCGCCGAGGAAGAAGTGCAGGCGATGGGGCTGGCGCCGGAGGCGATGCTGCCCTTTCGCGCATCGTTCGAGCGCTTCGCGCCGGCCTACCTGGCCTGGCTCGCCGCGCGCGACGCCGAAGGCTGGTCCTGGCAGGACGGCGAGGCCGACCGCGAGGTGGCGCCGCCGGAACTGGCCCCGCAGCGCCTGCGCGGCCGCCTCGACCGGCTGGACCGCGGCGCCGCCGGCGGCCTGCAGGTCATCGACTACAAGACCGGCAGTGCCGATGCGTTGAAGCGCAAGGTGCGCGACCCGCTGGAAGACACCCAGCTCGCCTTCTACGCCGCGCTGGAGCCGGGCGTGACCTCGGCGCTCTACCTGGCGCTCGACGATCCGGACGCACCGCTGCCCGTGGAGCACCCGGGCGTGCAGGACAGCGCCGCGGAACTGGTGCGCCAGCTCGGCGCCGAGATGGCGCGCCTGCGCGCCGGCACGCCGATGCCGGCGCTCGGCGAGGAGCCGCTGTGCGAACACTGCGAGGCACGCGGCCTGTGCCGGCGCGACCATTGGAGCGGCCCGTGACGGCATCGCCCGCCTACCGCATCGACGGCCGCAGCGCCGACGCCGGGCGCTTCTACGCCGTCGCCTGCGACCCGCGGCGCAGCGTCGTCGTCGAGGCCTGCGCCGGCGCCGGCAAGACCTGGATGCTGGTCTCGCGCATCGTGCGCGCGCTGCTCGACGGCGCCGAGCCGCACCAGGTGCTGGCCATCACCTTCACGCGCAAGGCGGCCGGCGAGATGCGCGAGCGGCTCGACGACTGGCTGGCCCGTTTCGCCGACCCCGCGCTGGACGACGCCGCGCGCGCCGCCGAACTGCGCCTGCGCGGGCTGGACGAGGCCGGCGCGGCCGCGCTGGCGCCCGCGCTCGCGCGCCTGCAGCCGCAGCTGCTGCAGGCGGTGCGCGGCATCGAGCTGCGCACCTTCCACGGCTGGTTCGCGCAGTTGTTGGCGCACGCCCCGCTGGCGCTGCTGGACCGCCTGGGCCTGCCGCCTCGCCACGAGCTGATCGAGGACCCTTCGGTGCTCGAGCCGGCGCTCATGCGGCGCTTCCACCGCGCCGTGCTGGCCGACCCCGCGCTGCACGCCGACTACGGGGCGCTGGTGCAGGACCACCGGCGCAGCACGGTGCAGCAGTGGCTGGCCACGGCCTGGCAGCGCGGCACCGAGATCGAGCGCGCCGACGCCGCGGGCACGCTGGAAGGCGCGGTGCCTTCGGCCGCCGCCTGGTCGCCGGCGGCCGAAGGTCTGGAGGACCCGCGCGCCCTGGTGTTGCGCGGTCCGCTGCAGCGCGAGCTGGACGCGCTGGCGCGCTCGCTCGGCGCGTTGCCGGGCAAGCTGGCGCAGAAGCATGGCGGCCTGCTGCGCGACGCATTGATGCGGCCCGACCCCGGCGCGGCGTTGGCAGGCGCCTGGGCCGCGCTGCTCACGGCCGGGGGCGAGCCCCGCAAGAACCTGGGCGACCTGCCCGAGCACCTGGCCGCCTGCGATCGCCTTCGCGAGGTGCAGGCGCTGCACCGCCAGCAGCAGGCGCATTGCGACCACGGCCGCATGGTGCGCCTGGCGCGCGTGCTGCTCGCCGAATTCGCGGCCGAGAAGCGCGAGCGCGGCCTCGTCGACATGGCCGACCTGGAGCGCGCCGCGCTCGCGCTGCTCGCCGACACCGAAGCCTCGGGATGGGTGCAGGAACGACTGGACCAGCGTGTGCGCCACCTGCTCATCGACGAATTCCAGGACACCAGCCCGCTGCAGTGGCAGGCGCTGCAGGGCTGGCTCGCGGCCTACGCCGGCGCGGCCACGGCGCCGTCGATCTTCATCGTCGGCGACCCCAAGCAGAGCATCTACCGCTTCCGGCGCGCCGAGCCGCGCGTGTTCGAGGCCGCGCGCCGCTTCGTCACCGAAGGCCTGGGCGGCGCAGTGCTCGAATGCGACCACACGCGGCGCAACGCCGAGCCGGTGATCGCGGCGCTCAACGCCGTCTTCGCGCAGGCCGAGGCCGAGGACGGCTGGGGCCCGTACCGCGCGCACACCACGGCGTCGGACGAAGCGGGCGCGGTGCGCGCGCTGCCCGGCGTCGAACGAGAAATGGGCACGAAGGCGGCGCCCGGGCCCGCGCCCTGGCGCGACTCGCTCACCGTGGCGCGGCGCGAACCCGAGACCTCGCGCCGGCGCGCCGAGGCGGCGCAGGTGGCCGACGCGATCGCCGAGTTGGTCGCGCGCGAAGGCGTGGCGCCGGGCCAGGTGATGGTGCTGGCACGACAGCGCTCGCGCCTGGCGCTCGTGGCCGACGCGCTGGCCGCGCGCCGCCTGCCCTGCGTGATGCCCGAGGCGCTGGACCTCGGCGCCTCGCCCGACGCGCTGGACCTGGCCGCGGTGCTGGACGTGCTGGCCTCGCCCGGCCACGACCTCTCGCTGGCGCGCGCGCTCAAGAGCCCGCTCTTCGGTGCCGGCGACGATGCGCTGCTCTGGCTGGCGCGCCAGGCGCGCGGCCGCAGCTGGCTGGACACGATGCTCGCCGCGCAGCCGGAGGACGCCGCGCTGGCGCGCGCATGTTGATGATGCGTCCGCCCTGCGGATCCTGATCGCGCATCACGCGCATCGCGCC
>CAYVXO010000036.1:0-33258 GCA_964454485.1 uncultured Rubrivivax sp. | reverse complement strand
TGCGCTTCTCGCCGCCTCTCAATTCGCCCCGGGCGGGCGCCGCCTGCCGCGACGAACACCACTTGCTGCGTTTCGGTGGCAGCCACGCCCGGGCGGGCATTTGCTCGCGCAATGGGTCGCGTGCCCAGAGCTGAAGATCAGGAGACCTTGAAATGGACCGCGACCGCATCCTCCTCACCCCCGGCCCGCTGACCACCACGCTGCGCACCAAGCTGGCGATGCTGAAGGACTGGGGCAGCTGGGACGCCGACTTCAACGCCGTCACCGCCGGCGTGCGGCAGCGGCTGCTGGACGTCGTGCACGGCCAGGAAACCCATGTCGTCGTGCCGCTGCAGGGCAGCGGCACCTTCAGCGTGGAAGCCGCCGTCGCCACCGTGGTGCCGCGCGACGGCCACGTGCTGGTGCTGGACAACGGCGCCTACTGCAAGCGCGCCGCCAGGCTGACGCAGATGATGGGCCGCAAGGCCACCGTGGTGTGCTTCGCGGAAGACGCGCCGGTGTCGCTTTCGGTGCTGGAAGACAAGCTGAAGGCGGACCCGAGCGTCACCCACGTGGTGCTGATCCACTGCGAGACCGGCACCGGCGTCGAGAACCCGCTTTCCGCCGTCGCCGCCGTGTGCGAGAAGCATGGCAAGGGCCTCATCGTCGACGCGATGAGCAGCTTCGCGGCGCTGCCCATCGATGCGCGCACGATGCGCTTCGACGCCCTCATCGCCGCCAGCGGCAAGTGCCTGGAAGGCGTGCCCGGCATGGGCTTCGTGTTCCTGCGCAAGGCCATCCTCGAGGCCTGCGCCGGCAACAGCCAGAGCCTGGCGATGGACCTGCACGACCAGCATGTCTACATGGGCAAGACCGGCCAGTGGCGCTTCACGCCGCCCACCCACGTGGTGGCGGCGCTGGCCGAGGCGGTGACCCAGTTCGTCGAAGAAGGCGGCCAGCCGGCGCGGCTGGCGCGCTACAGCGCCAACTGCCGCACGCTGGTCGACGGCATGGCCGCGCTCGGCTTCAGGCCCTTCCTGAAGCCCGAGGTGCAGGCGCCCATCATCGTGACCTTCCACGCCCCGGCGCACCCGGCGTACGATTTCAGGCGCTTCTACGACAGCGCCAAGGCCAAGGGCTTCATCCTCTACCCGGGCAAGCTCACGCAGGTGGAGACCTTCCGCGTCGGCTGCATCGGCGCCATCGGGCCGGTGGAGATGCAGCAGGCGGTGAACGCGGTGGCCGCCACGCTGCGCGAGATGGGCATCCCTAGCGGCGCACCGGCACTCTGAGAAGGAACGAGGGACATCGAGATGGCGACGAAGAACAAGGAACACCCGGCGCTCGCTTCCGTGCGCGAGTCCGGCGCCACCAAGGTGAAGGTGGCCTGCAGCGACATCGACGGCATCCTGCGCGGCAAGTACCTGCACCGCGACAAGTTCTTCGGCGCCGTGGAAGGCGGCTTCGGCTTCTGCGACGTCGTCTTCGGCTGGGACGCGCACGACGCCTGCTACGACAACACCCAGGTCACCGGCTGGCACCACGGCTTCCCCGACGCGCTGGCGCGGCTGGACCTGGGCACCGGCCGCCGCGTGCCCTGGGACAACGGCGTGCCCTTCTTCCTGGGCGAGTTCGTCAACGCCGATGGCACGCCCTACCCCGTGTGCCCGCGCCAGACCCTGAAACGCGTGTTGAAGCGCGCCGAGAAGCTGGGTCTGCTGCCGATGGCCGGCATGGAATTCGAGTGGTTCAACTTCGCCGAGACGCCGCAGACCTGGGCGGCGAAGAAGGGCGTCGCGCCCGAGCCCATCACGCCGGGCATGTTCGGCTACTCGCTGCTGCGCATGGGCGACCAGCGCGGCTTCTTCAACGCGCTGATGGACGACATGCTCGCCTTCGGCGTGCCCATCGAAGGCCTGCACACCGAGACCGGCCCCGGCGTCTACGAAGTGGCGATCCAGTTCAGCGAGGCGCTGGAAGCGGCCGACCGCGCCATCCTCTTCAAGACCGGCGCGAAGGAAATCGGCAAGCGCTTCGGCGTCATGCCCAGCTTCATGGCGAAGTGGAACCAGCACCTGCCGGGCTGCAGCGGGCACATCCACCAGAGCCTCTCGGACGGCAAGACGAACCTCTTCTACGACGCGAAGTCCAAGCGCTCGATGAGCAAGCTCTTCGAGAGCTACCTCGCCGGCCAGGTGGCCTGCCTGATGGAATTCGCGCCCATGTTCTGGCCGACGATCAACAGCTACAAGCGGCTGGTCGACGGCTTCTGGGCGCCGGTGAAGCCGACCTGGGGCCTGGACAACCGTACGGCCAGCTTCCGCGTCATCGCCGGCAGCCCGAAGGCGACACGGCTGGAAACGCGCTGCCCGGGTGCCGACGTCAACCCGTACCTGGCGATGGCCGCCGTCATCGCCGCCGGCCTGCACGGCGTGGAAAAGGGGCTCAAGCTCACCACGCCGCCCATAACCGGCACCAACCAGGGCGGCGAAGACGTGCCGCGCGCGCCGCGTTCGCTGCTGCGATCGAACCACACCTTCAAGGAATCGAAGATCGCCCGCGACTGGCTGGGCGACACCTTCGTCGACCACTTCGCCGCCACGCGCGACTGGGAAGTGCGCCAGTGGCAGGACGCCGTGACCGACTGGGAATTGAAGCGCTACTTCGAGATCATCTGATGACCATCACCAAGTTCGCGTTCCCGACGACCATCCACTTCGGCGCCGGCGCGCGCAAGCTCGTCGCCGCGCATCTGCAGGAGCAGGGGCTGAAGCGCCCGCTCATCGTCACCGACAAGGCGCTCGCCGCCTTGCCCGTGCTGGCCGAGTTCAAGAGCCACCTGGGCGCGCTGAACGTGGGCGTCTTCGACGGCGTCTTCGGCAACCCCACCGCGGCGCAGGTGATGGCCGGCGCAGCCGCCTTCAAGGCGCATGGGGCCGACAGCGTCGTCGGCTTCGGCGGCGGCGCCGCGCTCGACGTCGCCAAGGTGGTGGCGCTGATGGCGGTGCACCCGGGCGACGTCATCGACTACTGCTGGGACCAGCCGGGCGTGAAGCCCATCGTGAACGAGCTGCCGCACTTCGTGGCGCTGCCCACCACTTCCGGCACCGGTTCCGAAGTCGGCCGCAGCTCGGTGGTGAGCGAGAACGACACCCACCTCAAGCGCGCCGTCTTCAGCCCGAAGCTGCTGGCCAAGGCGGTGTTCGCCGACCCCGAGCTCACCTTCGCGCTGCCGGCCGCGGTGACCGCGGCCACCGGCATGGACGCGCTCACGCACAACATCGAGAGCTACCTCTCGCCGGCCTACCACCCGCTGTGCGACGGCATCGCGCTCGAAGGCCTGCGTGTGGGCGCGCGCGCGCTGGCCAAGGCCGTGCACGAGCCGCAGAACCTGGCCGCGCGCAGCGACATGATGATGAGCTCGATGATGGGCGCCATCGCCTTCCAGAAGGACCTGGGCTCGGTGCACGCCTGCGCGCACGCGCTGGGCGCGGTGCTGGACATGCACCACGGCCTGGCCAACGCGCTCATGATCGACACCGTGCTGGCCTGGAACCACGAAGCGGTGCCGCAGAAGTTCGACGAACTGGCGCATGCCGCCGGCATCGCCGAAGGCGGCTTCGCCTTCGTGCCCTGGCTCAAGCACCTGAAGGCGCAGATCGGCATCACCGGCGGGCTGGCTTCGCGCGGCGTCACGCGCGAGCACTTCCCGCGCCTGGTGGCGCTGGCCGAGAAGGACTTCACCGGCGCCACCAACCCGCGGCCGGCCACGGCGGCCGACTACGAACGGCTCTTCACGCAAGCAATGTGATCGACGACCGTGATTGACGACTCCCTGCGGCCGCTGCTGATCGGCGTTTCGGCCCGCATCTACCACCCCGAAGGCCCGGTGCTGGACCTGGGCGGCGTCTGGACCAAGACGCTGCACTACCTGGAGCAGAGCGTCGCCCATTGGGTGATGCACGGCGGCGCGATGGCGGTGATGATCCCTGCCGTCGATTCCGAGAGCGTGGTCACGCGCGAGGACCTGAACCTCAACCACTACGCGCAGGCGCTCGACGGCCTGGTGCTGCAGGGCGGCAACGACGTCGCGCCCCAGACCTACGGCGAAAAGCCGATCGACCCGCGATGGCCCGGCGACCGCGTGCGCGACCGCTACGAGATGGAGCTCGTGCGCGCCTTCGTCGACGCCGGCAAGCCGGTGTTCGGCATCTGCCGCGGCCTGCAGCTGCTCAACGTGGCCTACGGCGGCACGCTGTGGCAGGACATCCCCACCCAGCGGCCTGAAGCCGAGCAGCACCGCGACGGCAGCAAGTACGAACGCCACTTCCACCCCATCGAGCTGGTGCCCGGCACGCGCCTGGCGCACCTGTACCCGGGCGTGCGCTACGCGGTGACCAACAGCATCCACCACCAGGGCATCAAGGACCTGGCGCCCGGCTTCGTGGTGGAAGCACGCTGCCCCGAGGACGGCCTGGTCGAAGCCATCCGCCGCGAAGGCACGGGCTTCGTGGCCGGCGTGCAGTGGCACCCGGAGTTCCACCGCACGCTGGCGCACGACGGCTTCGACGACACCCCCATGCTGGAAGACTTCCTCGCCGCGGCGCGCGCCGCCAGAAAACGATGACGAACACGCTCAAGGTCTTCAACCCCGCCACCGGCGCGCTGGTGGCCGAACTGCCCGCCGACGACGCCGCCTCGGTGGCGCGCAAGGCCGCCGCCGCGCGCGCCGCGCAGCCGGCCTGGGCGGCGCGGCCGATGGCCGAACGGCTTCAGATGATCCGTGCCTTCCGCGCCGCCGTGGTGGCGCAGCTGGAGACGCTGGCCGCCACGCTGACGCAGGACATGGGCAAGCCCATCGCGCAGGCGCGCAACGAGCTCAATGGCCTGCTGCCGCGGCTGGACTTCTTCCTCGAGCAGGCCGAAGCCGCGGTGCGCGAGGAAGCCGTCTACGACGCCGGCGGCATGCGCGAGAAGATCACGCACATTCCGCTCGGCGTGGTGGCCAACATCTCGGCCTGGAACTACCCCTGGTTCGTCGGCTGCAACGTCATCGTGCCGGCGCTGCTCACCGGCAACGCGGTGCTCTACAAGCCGAGCGAATACGCGGCGCAGACGGGATTGCACATCGCCCGCCTGCTGCACGAAGCCGGCGTGCCGGCCGACGTGATGGTGCCGCTCGTCGGCGCCGGCGAGGTCGGCAGCGCGCTGCTGGCGCAGAAGGTCGACGGCGTCTTCTTCACCGGCAGCCACGCCACCGGCGTGCGCATCGCCAACGCGGTGGCCGGCAAGCTGGTGAAGCTGCAGCTGGAACTGGGCGGCAAGGACCCCACCTACGTGCGCGCCGACGCCGACCCCAAGGCCGCCGCCGAATCGCTGGCCGACGGCGCCATGTACAACACCGGCCAGAGCTGCTGCTCGGTGGAACGCATCTACGTGCACGAGAGCCTGCACGACGCCTTCGTCGAGCATTTCGTGAAGACGGTCGACACCTTCAAGCTGGGCGACCCCACCGACGCCGGCACCTACATCGGCGCCATCACGCGCGCCCCGCAGCTGGCGGTGCTGGAAGCGCAGGTCGCCGACGCGCTGGCCCAGGGCGCGACGCTGCTGCGCGGCGGCCAGCGGCTGCCCGGCCCGGGCAACTGGTTCCAGCCCACCGTGTTCACGAACGTGAACCACCGGATGGCGCTGATGCGGGAGGAGAGCTTCGGCCCCGTGATCGGCATCCAGAAGGTGCGGGGCGACGACGAGGCGGTGGCGCTGATGAACGACACCCGCTACGGCCTCACGGCCGGCGTCTACACGAAGGACGAAGCGGCGGCGCGGGCGCTGCTGGCGCGCGTGAACGCCGGCAGCGTGTACTGGAACTGCTGCGACCGCGTGAGCCCGCGCCTGCCCTGGTCTGGCCACGGCGATTCGGGCGTCGGCCTCACGCTCTCGGTCGAAGGCATCCGCACCTTCACGCGCCCCAAGGCCTGGCACCTCAGGACCCCTTGAGCGCCTTGAGACTCGCCGTCTTCGACCTCGACCACACCCTGCTGGACGGCGACAGCGACCAGCTGTGGTGCGAGTTCCTGCAGCGCTGCGGCGTGCTGGATGCGGCCGTCTTCGGCCCGCGCAACGCCGCCATGGCCGCCGGCTATCGCGCCGGCACCGTGAGCGTGCAGGACTTCTGCGACTTCTACGTCGGCACGCTGGCCGGCCGCAGCGCCGCCGAATGGGAGGCGGTGCGGCAGGAGTTCCTGGCCGACTGCGTGGCACCTTCCATTCCGCGCGCGGCGCGGCAGCAGGTGCAGGCGCACCGCGACGCCGGCGACCTGCTGGTGCTGTCCACCGCCACCAACCGCTACATCACCGAGCTCACCGCCACGTTCCTGGGCTTCGAGCACCTGATCGCCACCGAATGCGAGACCGGCGCCGACGGCCGCTTCACCGGCCGCACCCAGGGGGTGCTCAACATGCGCGAAGGCAAGGTCACGCGCCTGCGCGCCTGGCTGGGCGAACGCGGCCAGTCGCTGGAGGGCTTCGAGGCGAGCGTCTTCTACAGCGACTCGGCGAACGACCTGCCGCTCCTGCAGGCGGTGCGCGAAGCGGTGGTGGTCAACCCCGACGCGCGGCTGGCGGACGAGGCGCGGCGCCGCGGCTGGCGACGGCTCGACCTGCTCTCACGATGACGCGTCCGGGCAGCGGCGCGTCGGCCGGCACCGGCGCGCGCCGCGCGGCCAGCACGGTGGCCAGGTTCACCTCGATCCAGTCGGCGAGCGCCTCCACGCGCTGACCCACCTCCCGGCCCAGCGGGGTCAGGGTGTACTCCACGTGCGGCGGCACGGTGTTGAAGCTGCGGCGTTCGACGAAGCCGTCGTCTTCGAGCCAGCGCAGGGTCTGCGCCAGCATCTTCTCGCTCACGCCGCCCACCTTGCGCCGCAGCTCGCTGAAGCGGTGCGTGCCGCCCCCCAGGGCCATGAACAGCAGCACGCCCCAGCGGCTGGTCACGTGCTGCAGCACGTCGCGCGAAGGGCAGTCCACCGCCAGCAGGTCACCGCGGCGCACGCGGCTGGAAAGGCGCTTGTCGGGCATCGGAGGCTCCTTCACTAACCCGGAGGTACGTACTTACGAAAAGTAAGCCAGGCCGCTACTGTACGCGCCTCCTCCACGTTTCTCCAAGGGGAACCCGACCATGATCGTCGTCACCGGTGCCAGCGGCCAGCTCGGCCGCATCGTCGTCCAGAACCTGCTCGCGCGCGGCGTGCCCGCGGGCGAGATCGTCGCCGCCGTGCGCAACCCCGCGAAGGCGGCCGACCTCGCCGCTTCGGGCGTCCAGGTGCGCGAAGCCGACTACACCAAGCCCGCCACGCTGGCCGCCGCGTTCGCGGGGGCGCGCAAGCTGATGCTCGTCTCGTCGAGCGAAGTGGGCCAGCGCGCCGCCCAGCACGCGGCCGCGATCGAAGCCGCGAAGGCCGCGCGCGTGGGGCTGGTGGCCTACACCAGCATCCTGCGCGCACCCACCTCGAAGATCGACCTCGCCGTCGAGCACCGCGAGACCGAGGCCATGCTGAAGGCCAGCGGCCTGCCGCACGTGCTGCTGCGCAACGGCTGGTACACCGAGAACTACACCGGCAGCCTCGGCGCCGCGCTGGCGCATGGCGTGGTGCTGGGCGCCGCCGGCTCGGGCCGCATCTCGGCCGCCGCGCGCGCCGACTACGCGGCCGCGGCCGCTGCGGTACTGGTGCGCGAAGGCGAGGCCGACAAGGTCTACGAGCTGGCCGGCGACCAACCCTTCACGATGGCCGAATTCGCCGCCGAGGTGGCGCGCCAGTCCGGCAAGCCGGTGGTCTACCAGGACCTGAGCGAAGCCGGCTTCAAGGCCGCGTTGGTGGGCGTGGGCCTGCCCGAAGGCTTCGCGGCCGCGCTGGCGCAGTCCAGCGCCGCGAGTGCAGAGGGCGAATTGTTCGAAGGCGGCCGCCAGCTGAGCGCGCTCATCGGCCGCCCCACCACGCCGCTGGCCGAGAGCGTGGCCGCGGCGCTGAAGGGCTGAAGCCGCTGGCGGTATCCTGCGCGGCATTCCACTGCGAAGGAGACTCCGCCATGAGCGAACGCATCAGCTTCCGCCGCCCCGACGGCGCCGAGGTCCAGGGCCACCTGTTCGAAGCCGCCGCCGGCAAGGCCGCGCCGGCCCTGGTCGTGATCCAGGAATGGTGGGGCGTCAACGCGCAGATCCTGGGCGTGGCCGCACGCGCGGCCGCGGCCGGCTACACCGCGCTGGTGCCCGACCTCTACCGCGGCAAGAGCACGGTGGAAGCCGAGGAGGCGCACCACCTGATGAGCGGCCTGAACTTCGGCGACGCCGCCTCGCAGGACGTGCGTGGCGCGCTGCAGTTCCTGAAGGGCCGCGGCGCGGCCAAGGCCGGCGTCACCGGCTTCTGCATGGGCGGCGCGCTCACGATCCTCTCGCTCACGATGGCGCCGGAGGCCGACGCCGGTGTCGTCTGGTACGGCTACCCGCCGCTGGAATACGTGGACGCTTCGAAGATCAAGGCGCCGGTGATGGCGCACTGGGCGACGCAGGACGCCGCCTTCGCGATCGCCGGCGTCGACGCGCTGGAAGAGAAGCTCAAGGCCGCCGGCGTGCGCTACGAAGGCCACCGCTACCAGGCCCACCACGCGTTCGCGAACGAGACCGCGCAGGGCCCGGGCCGGATCGCCATCACCCAGTACGACGCCGCCTGGGCGCAGATGGCCTGGGACCGCAGCCTGCGCTTCCTCGGCCGCACGCTGGGCTGAAGCCGATGCTGCTGCGTGCCCTCCTGGCGCTGCTGCTGGCGGCGGCCGGCGCCGTGCAGGCGGCCGGCCTGCGCGTGGCCACCGCGTTCGACCCGCAGACCATGGACCCGCAGTCGCTGGCGCTGCTGTACCACTCGCGCGTCGCCTACCAGGTCTACGAGTCGCTCGTCACGCGCAACGAGAAATTCGAGATCGAGCCCGGGCTCGCCGTCTCGTGGGCGCCCAACGGCCCGCTGGCGTGGCGCTTCAAGCTGCGCCCCGGCGTGGTCTTCCACGACGGCACGTCCTTCACCGCCGAAGACGCGGTGTTCTCGTTCGAGCGCGCGATGGGCCCCACCTCGCAGCGCTCGTTCCAGTTGAAGGGCGTGACCGCGGTGAAGAAGGTCGACGCCCAGACCATCGAGCTGCAGCTCGAGCAGCCCGACGCCGTGCTGCCCGAGAAGACGCAGTTCATCGCCATGATGAGCAAGGCCTGGTGCGAGAAGCACGGCGTGCAGAAGGCGCAGGACTTCAACGCCAAGCAGGAGACCTTCTCGGTGCGCAACGCCAACGGCACCGGCCCCTACCGGCTGGAGAAGTACGAGCCCGACGTGCGCACGGTGCTCAAGCGCCACGAAAAGTGGTGGGGCTGGGCCGACACCAAACGCCACGGCAACGTCGACGACGTCACCTTCCTCACCATCAAGAGCGACGCCACCCGGCTGGCCGCGCTCGCCTCGGGCGAGGTCGACCTGGTGCTGGACCCGCCGTTCCAGGACATCGAGCGCCTGAAGTCCGACCCGCGTCTTGCCATCACCAGCATCCCCGACCTGGGCCAGCAGTACCTGACCTTCGACCAGGCGCGCGACGAACTGCAGGACAGCGACGTGAAGGGGAAGAACCCCTTCAAGGACCTGCGCGTGCGCAAGGCCGTGTACCAGGCGATCAACGTCGACCTCATCCTGAAGAAGGTGCTGCGCGGCCAGGGCGTGCCCACCGGCGGCTTCCTGTCCACGCGCGTCGACGGCTCGCCGCCCGAACTGGACAAGCGCCTGCCCTACGACCCCGCGAAGGCGAAGGCGCTGCTGGCCGAGGCCGGCTACCCGAACGGATTCGCCGTCACGCTGGACTGCGTGAACATCGCCTGGCGCGAAGGCGTGTGCCAGGCGGCGGCGGCGATGCTCACGCAGGTGGGCATCCGCACCCAGCTGCGTTCCAGCCCCACCAACCAGTTCTTCCCCAAGCTGAGCCAGGGCAGCGCGAGCTTCGTGGAGTTCGGCTGGACGCCCAACACCGACGCCTGGGCTTCGCTGAACGCGCTCTTCCGCAGCTACGACAAGGGCGGCCTGGGCAGCTTCAACGCCGGCCGCTACAGCAACCCGAAGCTCGATGCCCTGATCGACGCCATGCGCGTGGAGCCCGACCTCACGCGCCGGCGCGCCATGGTGGCCGTGGTGCTGCGGCTGCTGGCCGAAGAGATTCCCTACGTGCCGCTGTACCGGCGCACGCTCAACTGGGTGATGGCGAAGAAGGTGTCGCTGGCGCAGTGGCCGAACGACACGCTGGAGCTGCGCTTCGTCAGGGTGAAGTAGCGGCGGCCTGCGTGGCCGCCCGCTGGCAGGGCCCGTGGCTGCGCCGGAAGGCGGCCGGCGTCTCCACCGGCCCGGCGGAGAACATGCCGCGCCGCAAGGCCTGCGCCACGCGCTCCTGCTTCACGTAGGGGCCGTGGTCCGACCGGCCGCGCACGCTCAGCGCATGGCCTTCCTCGACCATGCGGATGTTGATGTCGGCACCGTCGACGAACACGTGCGCCTGCACGCGGCCGTCGAGTACCGGGCCTTCGGTCTTCAGCTGCAGCGGCTGGTCCTTCAGCCAGGACTGCAACGCGTCGCGCGACTCGGCGCCCCAGGTCTGGCAGAGCTCCGGCGGCTCGATCCCGGCCAGCCGCACGGTGAGCGACCTGCCGTCGCTCGCCAGCATCTGGAAGGTGGCGCCGTCGATCACCTGGGTGGCCTTGCCTTGCAGCGGCGGCGCCGGCGGCGGCTTCTTCGGCCCGGCGACGGCGGTGAAGGTGGCGAAGACCAGGGGCAGCAGAACGAACCGGTTCATCCCGCCGAGCTTAGCGCGCGGGCCTGCCGCGGCCGCGTGAACTTCTCGACGCGCTCGCCTGACGGCGCCGCTCAGCCTTCCACGACTTCGGCGGCGAACATCTCGCGCGCGGTGGCGCCCACGCGCGCCGTCTCCCAGTAGGCGTAGGCGCCCAGCCCCACCGCGCCGGCCACCGGCAGCCAGCGCGCCACGCCGCGCCCGCCCAGCCGGCGCACCACCGACGCGGCGGCCTTGCGCGCCGCCAGCTGCAGCACGCGCGCCGGCACCGCACCCACCGCGGCGCGGTCGCCCACGCGCACCAGCAGGTCCTGCAGCGCACGCACGCCGTTGTGGCGGAACAGGCAGTAGAGCACCTGCGCTTCGCTCAAGCCGGTCTTGCGGCCGTACAGCGCCGCGATGTCGGCCACCAGCTGCACCTGGATGCGCCAGACCGAGCGCAACTCCGGCAGCAGCGTGAGCCAGCCCAGCGGGCCGGTGGGCAGCGCCAGCGCGCCGGCCATCAGCCCGGCCTTGAGCGCCGCCTTCTGCGCCAGTTCGTGTGCCGCGGCGTCGGGGTCGTGCACGCGCCGCGTGCGCGCCTTCGGGATCTCGCCCACCGCGGCCAGCACCAGCGGCGCCAGGCGTTCGGTGGCGGTGCCGTCGTCTTCTTCGTGCTTCGCCATCGCTCTTCAGGCCCCGCGCGCCAGCGTGAACAGCCACCAGGCGAAGGCGCCCACGCCCAGCAGCCACGGCAGCACCACCAGCGCCGCGCCCACCGGCACCCGCACCCGGTCGTCCAGCAGGCGCTGCGCGTCAACAACGGCGAACTGACGGCCCATGCTTTTCATCGCGGTTTCAGCGCGGCGCGCGCCGACGGCGCGCCGGGGGCGCGGGATCGACCAGCGCCGCCTCGGCGTCGGCCAGCATGCGTTCGAGTCGGTCCTTCATCTTCTCGGTCGACATCTGCTCGCGCAGCCGTTCCACCATGAGCGGAAGCGCGAACGGGCTCGGCGCCTTCAGCACCACCGGCTCCACCGGCAGCGCCGCCATGCGCTTCAAGGTGGCGGCCAGGCGCGCCAGTTCAAGCTCCTGCGCCAGCACTTCCTGCTCGGCCTGGCCGAGCAGGCGGTTGCCGGCATCGTACTTGCGGAAGACCTCGAAGAAGAGCGAGCTCGAAGCCTGCAGCTGGCGCGTGCTCTTGGGCGCGCCCGGGTAGCCGCTGAACACCAGCCCGGCCACGCGCGCGATCTCGCGGAAGCGCCGCTGCGCCAGTTCGCCCGAATTCAGGCTCGCCAGCACGTCGGCGGTGAGCGCACGGCTGCCGAACAGATCCTCCGGCAGCGCTTCCGGCAAGGGCCGCGCGGCCAGGATCTCCAGCCCCCAATCGTTGAACGAGAGCGAGAAGGTGTTCGGCTCCACCTTCGCCAGCCGCCAGGCCAGCAGCTGCGCCAGGCCGATGTGCACGCTGCGGCCGGCGAATGGGTAGACGAACAGGTGGTGCCCTTCGCGCGAGTGGAAGCGTTCGACCAGCAGGCGGTCGCGCCGCGGCAGGCGCGACAGCCGCGCCTGCGCCGCCAGCATGGGCTGCGCGGCCTGCATCTCGGGCTCGAAGAAGTCGCCCTGCGCGGCGCCGTGCAGCAGCGCCTGCGCGGCGTCCGAGAGCTCGGAGGAGAACGACATGCGCCCGCCGGCCCAGGCCGGCACCACGCCCTTCTTCTTCGTCGCCAGCCGCACGTAGGCCGCCATGTCCTGCGTGCGCACGTACTCCAGCACGCGGCCGGCGAAGACGAAGCAGTCGCCTTTCGAAAGCCGGGCGATGAAGCCTTCCTCGATCGTGCCGATGGTGCCGCCGCTGACCCATTTCACCTGCATCGAGGCGTCGCTCACGATGGTGCCCACCTGCAGCCGGTGACGCCTGGCGATGCCGCGGTCGGGCACGCGGTACACGCCTTCGAGCGCCTGCACGCGGTGGTATTCGGGGTAGGCGGTGAGGCTGTCGCCGCCGCGTTCGACGAAGGCCAGCGCCCAGTCGAACTCGTCGCGCGTGAGCTCGCGGTAGGCGGGGGCCGAACGCACTTCCTCGTACAGCGCGTCGGGCGCGAAGCCGCCGCCCAGCGCCACCGTCACCAGGTGCTGCACCAGCACGTCCAGCGGCTTGGCCGGGCTGCTGCGGCTTTCCACCTGGCCGGCGAGCGCGCCGCGGCGCGCGGCCGCGGCTTCCACCAGCTCCAGCGTGTTGGTCGGCACCAGCGTCACGCGGCTCGGCCGACCCGGTGCGTGGCCGCTGCGGCCGGCGCGCTGCAGCAGCCGCGCGATGCCTTTCGGGCTGCCGATCTGCAGCACGCGTTCCACCGGCAGGAAGTCGACGCCGAGGTCGAGCGACGAGGTCGCCACCACCGCCTTCAGCCGCCCTTCCTTCAGCCCCAGCTCGACCCATTCGCGCACGCCCTTGTCGAGCGAGCCGTGGTGCAGCGCCACCAGCCCGGCCCAGTCGGGCCGTGCGGCGATCAGCAGCTGGTACCAGATCTCGGCCTGCGAACGCACGTTGGTGAACACCAGCGTGGTCGACGAGCGCTCGATCTCGTCGACCACCGGCTGCTGCATCTGCGCGCCCAGGTGGCCGCCCCAGCTGAAGCGGCCCGGGTCCTTGGGCAGCAGGGTGTCGATGACGAGCGCCTTCTCCACCCGCCCCTGCACCAGCCGGCCGCCTTCGCGGCCCACCAGCGTGTCCATCGCCTCGCGCAGGTTGCCCAGCGTGGCCGAGAGGCCCCACACCGCGAGCCGCGGGTTCCAGTGCCGCAGGCGCGCCAGCGCCAGCTGCACCTGCACGCCGCGCTTGTTGCCGATGAGCTCGTGCCATTCGTCGACGACCACCGTGTGCACGCCGGCGAGTTCGTCGCGCGCGTGCTCGCGCGTCAGCATCAGCGAGAGCGACTCGGGCGTCGTCACCAGCGCGGGCGGCAGGCGGCGGTCCTGGCGTGCGCGTTCGGCGCTCGGCGTGTCGCCGGTGCGCATGCCGACCGACCAGCCCGGCGCCAGGTCGGGCAGCGGCAACTGCAGCGCGCGCGTGGTGTCGGCCGCGAGCGCGCGCATCGGCGTCAGCCACAGCACCTGCAGGCCGGCGGCCGGCGTCGCGCGCTGCAACGCGCCCAGCCAGGCGGCGTAGGTTTTGCCGCTGCCGGTGGTGGCGTGCAGCAGGCCGCTCTCGCCTTCGGCCATCGCGGCCCAGACCTCGCGCTGGAAGTCGAACGGGCGCCAGCCGCGGGCGG
The DNA here is from genome assembly GCA_964454485.1 of uncultured Rubrivivax sp. Taxonomy (GTDB): domain Bacteria; phylum Pseudomonadota; class Gammaproteobacteria; order Burkholderiales; family Burkholderiaceae_C; genus Rubrivivax. Next base: position 19,159 of record CAYVXO010000036.1, on the reverse strand, counting down.
CGAACCAGGTCTCGGCGGCGGCGGGTCGTCTCGGCACGCGGGCGATTGTGGCGGCCGCCGCCTTCAGTGCCGGGCTTCGATGTCCGCCGCCAGCAGCGCCTGCGCCAGCGCACGCACCTCGGCGCGCATCATCGACGCACCGGCCATCAGCGCCGATTCCAGCGCGGCCGGCGCCAGCGCCTCGCGGCAGGCCTGCAGCGCCGGGGCCGCGTGCGCGCTGGTGGGGCCCAGGTGGCCGCACAGCCGGGCCGCGTCGAACGGGCGGCCGCGGCGCTGCGCGTATTGGGCCAGCTGGCCCAGCACCTCGGGCAGGCTGTTCGCTTCCTCGGCCAGCGGCAACACCTCGGCCAGCGCCACGCGCGCCGCTTCCAGCGTGCCGGTCTCCAGGCCGGCGCGCGCCAGTTCGAGCGCGGTCTGGGCCAGGAACTCGGTCTGGCCGAGCGCCCGCATCGAGGCGATGAAACCGGGCGCCCTTTCGATCACGAGCGCGAAGTCGCCGGCGGCGGCAGCGGCATCGATCAGGTTCGTCTGCAGGTAGCCGCCGAAGCGGCGCTGGCCGCCGGCCTGCAGCAGTTCGAGCGCGCGCGCCATCATCGCCACGCTGCGGCTCGGGTCGCCGACGTAGCGTTCCACGTGAGCGCCGTAGACCAGCGGCAGCAGGCGGTGCGGCGGTTCGCGTTCGGGGTCGCGCCGACGGTCGGCTTCGCGCAGCGCGGCGCGCGCCTCCTCGGCATGGCCTTCGAGCGCGGCATTCACCGCCAGCAGGCTGTAGGTGTACTGCAGCACCTCGTCGCCCTCGCCCAGCGCCAGCCGCGCCGCGACGGCCTGGCGTGCGGCCTCGGTGCGCGTGAGCGTGCCGTCGCGCAGCCAGCCGCAGGACGCGTTGGTCGTGAGGATCCGGGCCCGCGCTCGTTCGCCGGCCCGGTCCAGCAGGCGCATCGCGGCTTCCACGCGTGCCGTCGTCGGCGTGAGCACGCCGCGCAGCCCGTCCAGGTTGCGCAGCGCCTGCAGCAGCGGGGCTGCCTGGTCGGCGTCGCCGGCGGCGCAGGCGCGGAGGAAGGCGCTGTCGAACTCGCCGTACCAGGGCTCGAAGGCATCGGCGCTCTGGTCGTACTGGAACGCGCTCACCATGCACTCGACGAAGTCCTGCGCCTTGGCAGCCATCACCTGGGTGTGGCGGCGGCCGGCGGCTTCGGCGGCGCCGGCTTCGGCGGCACGGCGCGCCGCGTGCAGGCGCGTGGTCTCCAGCAGGCGCAGGGGCAGCGGCGGCGCGCCGCCGCTGCTGACGAGCGACTTGTCGACCAGCGAGACGACGAGCGCACGGGCCTGCCAGCGGTCGATGCCGTCGCCTTCGGCCACGCTCTCGGCCGCCGCCAGGTCGAAGGCGCCGCTGAAGGCCGAGAGCCGGTACAGCACCTGCCGTTCGGGCGCACCCAGCAGGCTGCAGCTCCAGTCCAGCAGTTCGGCCAGGCTGCGCTGGCGCGGCGGGCGGCCGCGCACTTCGCTGTCCAGCATCTGCGGCCTTTCGCGCAGCATCGCCAGCACGCCTTCAAAGCCCACCTTGGGCACCCAGGCGGCGGCCATCTCCAGCGCCAGCGGCAGGCCGTCGAGCGCGCGGCACAGCTCGGCGCCGGCGCCGGCGTCGGTGTCCTCGAAGCGGAAGTCGAGGGCGTTGCGCGCGACGCGCTGCTCCAGCAGCTGGAAAGCGGCGCTGTCGCGCAGGCGCGCCAGCTCGCCGGTGGTGGGCGGCACCGGCAGCGGGTCCAGGCGCAGCACCTGCTCGGCCTGAAGGCGCAGCGGCTCGCGAGAGGTGGCCAGAACGCGCAACGCGGGCGCGCGTTCCAGCAGCGCGGCGGCGAAGTCGGCCACCGCGGCCAGGAGGTGCTCGCAGTTGTCCAGCACCAGCAGTTCGTGGCGCCGCGCCAGCGCAGCCAGGAGCTGGTCGACACCGGCACCATGCGGCAGGCCCACGCCGGCGGCAGCGGCGACGGCGGCCACCAGCGCCTCGGGCCCGGGCAGCACGGCCAGGTCGACCCAGGTGGCGCCGTCGGCATAACCGTCGGCCACGGACACCGACACTGCGTGCGCGAGCTCGGTCTTGCCGACGCCACCCACGCCGACCAGCGTGACCAGGCGCTCGCTGCGCAGCAGGTCTTCCACCCGCGCGCGCTCCACCTGGCGGCCGATGAGCACGACGTCGCGCGACGGCAGCCGGCGCCGCCCCGGCGTGGCTGCGGCCGGCAGCGCCGCTTCGCCGGCCGCCACCACGGGGCGCCGGTCGAGGTGGCGCTGCACGTCGTCGGCCATGGCCTGAACGCTGCGGTAGCGCTCGTGCGCCGGCTTGCGCAGCGCCTTCAGCAGCACCGCGTCCAGGTTGCCCGCCAGCTGGTCCCGCCAGGCGGGATCGGCGGCGACCTCGCTGGGGCGCGGCGGTGGTGTGCCCACCACCTCGGCTTCGAAAGCGGCCGGCGTGCGGCCCTCGCGCCGGTGCGGCCGCGTGCCGCACAGCAGTTCGTAGAGCATCACGCCCATGGAGTAGACGTCGGACGCGATGCCCAGCGGGTCGCCGCGCAGCTGTTCGGGCGACGCGTACTCGGGCGTCATCGGCCGCCCCGCTTCCTGCGTGAGCTCGGTGGCCGCGCCCTCGCCGTCGTCCAGCAGCTTGGCGATGCCGAAGTCGAGCAGGCGCACCCGGCCCTGCGCGGTGACGAGCACGTTCGACGGCTTCAGGTCGCGGTGAAGCACCTGGCAGCGATGCGCCCAGGCCACCGCGTCGGCGGCCTGCAGCCACAGGCCCAGCCGCGTGCGCAGGTCGGCTTCGCGGCGGCGGCACCAAGCGTCGACGGGTTCGCCATCGACCCATTCCAGCACCAGGTAGGGCTGGCCGGCGGCATCGAGGCCGGCGTCCAGCAGCCGCGTGATGCCGGGGTGGTCGAGCGCGGCCAGCGCGCGGCGTTCGCGCTCCAGCCGGCGCACGAAGTCGGGCCGGCGGCGCTGCAGGTGCGGCAGCTTCACCGCCACCGGCGGCGCCTGCGGCCGGCGCTCGTCCTGCGCCAGCCAGACGCTGGCCATGCCGCCGTGGCCCAGCTCGCGCAGCAGACGATAGGGGCCGGCATGGGTGGCGGCCGCCCGCAGGTCGAGCAGCGTGAGCGTGGGGAGATCGGGCGGCCGCCGGCCGGCGTCCAGCAGCGAACGCAGCCTGTCGCGCAAGGGGCCGGCCGGCACCGCGGGCCCTTCCAGCCAGGCCGCCAGCGCGGCGGGCTCGAGCGCCCAGGCCTCGTCCAGCCAAGCGCTCAGCTGCGCCAGGTCGCCGGGGGTGAGCGGCGGGTTGGGCTTCAAGCGTCGGGCCGGCGTGCCGGAATGAGGACCATGCGGGCCGATGTTAGGGACAATCCAGGGCCATGAAACCCGCAACCCTGATCAGCCTGCTGCTCGCCACCACCGCCACGCTGGCCCACGCCGCCTGGCCCGAGCGCCCGATCCGCATCATCGTGCCCTACCCGCCCGGCGGGCCGAGCGACATCGTGCTGCGCGCCGCGATGGAGAAGATGCAGCCGGCGCTGAAGCAGCCGCTGGTGCTGGAGAACAAGCCCGGCGCCGGCGGCAACCTGGGCGCGGGCGAAGCGGCCCGCGCGGCGCCCGACGGCTACACCTTCTTCTTCGCCACCGACAACGTGGTGACGATCAACCCGCATGTCTACAAGTCCACCGGCTTCAAGCCGGAAGACCTGGTGCCGGTGTCGGTGGCCTCCAGCTTCAGCCAGACGCTGGTGTGCCACCCCTCGCTGGGGCTGAAGACGCTGGCCGACCTGGCGAAGGCGGCGAAGGCGGGCAAGCTGTCCTACGCCAGCGGCGGCGCCGGCGCGCCCGGGCACCTGGCGATGGAGCTGTGGCTCTCGCAGGCCGGCGTGGAGATGCAGCACGTGCCCTACAAGGGCCCGGCGCCGGCGATGCAGGACGTGATGGGCGGCCAGGTGGCCTGCGGCTTCCTCGCCGGGCCCACGGTGGCGCCGCAGGTGAAGGCGGGCAAGCTGGTGGCGCTGGCGGTCTCGGGCGCGAAGCGTTCGCCCGCGCTGCCCGAAGTGCCCACCGTGGCCGAGAGCGGCTACGCCGGCTACGACGCCAGCTTCCTGCTCGTGCTCTACGCGCCGCGCGGCACGCCGGCGCCGGTGCTGGAGGCCCTGCACAAGGCCTTCGTCGACGCGATGCGCCAGCCCGACGTGGCGGCGCGCCTGGCCGCCACCGACCAGAGCGTGGTCGCCAACTCGCCAGCCGAGGCGGCAGCGCAGTTGCAGGCGATCTCGCGCAAGTGGGGCGAGGTCGCGAAGCGCATCGGCCTCAGCCTGGACTGAAATGAGCGGCGGCGGCGCAGTCTCAGTCGCGCCGCGGCACGCGCGCAGCGGCGGCGCGCCGGCGTGCCAGCATCCAGGCCGAATGCAGGCCGGTGAGCGCCATCAGCGGCCACAGCCCGCTGCACAGCAGCACCCACACCAGGCGGGCGCCCGCGCCGCCTTCGGAAGCGCGCGTGACACCCTCGCTGAAGAGGTGGCGGCGCGAGAACGTGGCCCAGCCGAAGCAGGCGCCGAAGACGAGAAAGGCGATGATCGGCGTGGTCACGGCGGCGGCTCCGTCCGGCGCAGCGCCGGTGTGAAGCCCAGTGTGCGCTGAAAAACGGCCCACCCCCCATCGACCCCGCCGGCAACCCGCCCTTTGCAGAGTCCCCGCATGAACGTCCTCTTCATCATGGCCGACCAGCTGCGCTGGGACCACCTGGGCTGCGCCGGCCACCCGTACCTGAAGACGCCGAACCTCGACGCGCTGGCCCGGCGCGGCGTGCGCTTTGCCAACGCCTTCGTCAACAGCGGCGTCTGCGGCCCCAGCCGCATGAGCTACTACACCGGGCGCTACCCCATCAGCCACGGCGCGACCTGGAACCGCGTGCCGCTGTCCGTGGGCGAGGTGACGCTGGGCGAGATGCTCAACGGCGCCGGCCGAAAGCTCGCGCTGGCCGGCAAGACCCACGTGATGCCTGACCGCCTGGGCCTGGCGCGCCTGCAACTGGAAGGCGGCAGCGAACTGGCCACGCTGCTCGAACGCGGCGGCTTCGAGGAGATCGACCGCTACGACGGCCACCACGCGCCGGGCGACGAGTCGGGCTACCCCACCTTCCTGCGCGCCCATGGCTACGACAGCGCCGACCCCTGGAGCGACTACGTCATCTCCGGCGTCGACGCGCAGGGCCAGGTGCAGAGCGGCTGGTACATGCGCCACGTGCACCTGCCTTCGCGCGTGAAGGAGGAGCATTCGGAAACCGCCTACATGACCGACCAGGCGATCGCCTTCGTCGACCGCATGGGCCAGCAGCCCTGGGTGCTGCACCTGAGCTACGTGAAGCCGCACTGGCCCTACATGGCGCCCGCGCCCTACCACGCGATGTACACGCCGGACCAGTGCCTGCCGGTGGTGCGAAGCGAGGCCGAACTGCAGCACCAGCACCCGGTGCTGGCCGCCTACCGCCAGCAGGAGGAATGCGTCAGCTTCCAGCGCGACGACTGCATCCGCACCGTGCGCCCGGCCTACCAGGGCCTGATCACGCAGCTGGACCACCACCTGGGCCGCCTGTTCGAGCACCTGGAAAGGCGCGGCCGCTGGAACGACACGCTGATCGTCTTCACCGCCGACCACGGCGACTTCCTGGGCGACCACTGGCTGGGCGACAAGGAGCTCTTCTACGACACCGTGCAGAAGGTGCCCTTCATCGTGCACGACCCGCGGCCGGAAGCGAACGCCACGCGCGGCACGGTGGACGCGCGCTTCGTCGAAGGCGTCGACGTGGTGCCGACGATCCTGGACACGCTGGGCGTGGCGGCGCCCGCGCACCGCCTGGAAGGCGCGAGCCTGCTGCCGTTGCTGCGCGGCGAACGGCCCGCCTGGCGCGACGCCGCCTACAGCGAGCTGGACTACGCCTACCGCGGCGCCCGCCTCACCTTGGGCAAGCACGTGCACCAGTGCCGCGCCTTCAGCCTGCGCACCGAAGGCTGGCGCTACGTGTACTGGCTGGACGAACCCGAGCAGCTGTTCGACCTGCAGGCCGACCCGGACGAATTCCAGGACCTGGGCCGCGACAACACCAGCGAAAGCATTCGCGCGCAGTTCCGCGAACGCCTGCTCGACTTCCTGGCGCGCCGCCGCCACCGCACCACGGTGACCGACACGATGGTGGAGCACGGCACCAACCGGTACAAGCAGGCGGGGGTGTTCTTCGGGCAGTGGTGAAGAGGGCCGGCGAAGGATGACGGCGGCGGCGCGTGCGGGCACCGGCAGACCACGGCCCGCCGCGTGCATTCGGCCATCGACGGTCTACGGCGGACGGCCGCTTCGTGGCATCCCGAGACGATGGGGTGACGCAGGTCGTTCGCGCGCCCGCAGCGCGGCTGCGACGGGTCACTCCAGGTTGAGCCCGCCCCCGCAGAGAAAGCCCTGCGCGCGGTCGATGTCGCAGGGCAGGTCCTTGTCGCCGCCGGCCTGGGCACCGTCGTGCAGGCTGCGCGCGAAGTCGTACCAGGCGTCGGGCGCCTTGCCGACGATGCGCAGCACCGGCCCGGCATCCTGGCGCGGCAGCCAGCTGCCCAGTGACTTCGCGAGTTCGCCACCGCCGGCGGCCATCGCCTGCGACAGCTGCTCGGCGTTGGCGAACAGCAGCGCGATGCGGCGGCGCTTTTCCGGCAGCGGCATCTCGGCCGCGGCCAGCGCCCGTATCTCGGCCGCCGTCCATGCCGCCGGTATGCCGCGCGCCAGCAGGCTGCGCATCTGCGCGTGGTCGCGCGCGGCCAGCGCAGCGCGGTAGGCGGCGCGCCGCTCCCGGCCGATGGCGTCCAGCAGCTGCGGCAGCGGCACCGTAGCACCGCGCGCCAGGCGTTCGGTCAGGGGCGCCTGCCCGGGCGGCTCGGGCAGGTCGAGGTCGGGGCAGCTGACGTTGCGGTCGTTGAGCGTGCTTCGGCACTGGCGTCGCAGCAGCGTGTCGAGCAGCGCACGGTCGCCGCTGCGCACGAGGCGCGGCGCACCGCCCTGGACCTGCCACTCGAAGGCTTCAGGCAGCTGGTTGCTCTGTGCGCACAGCGGGCCCACCTGGCCGGAGGTCATCGCGTAGCGTTTGCCGGTCTGCACGTCGCGCACTCCGCGCAGGCTGGCAAGCCCGATGCCCCGGGTCTCGGTGCCCACGTCCACGCGGCGGATGCCTTGCGGGCCGGGCATCCAGATCTCGGCGTCGTCGGGCGCCTCGGCGCAGCGGGGAACGGGCGGGTCGCGGAACGGGCCGCTGCCGAAGTCGTCGCTCGTGCGCGGCAGGTCCGGGAAGCCGTCGCCGCCGACGATCAAGCCGCAGGCGCGCTGGCCCGGCAGGTCGACCAGCGCAACGTTGTCGGCTGGCGCACCCCAGCCCACCGTGCGCAGGCGCGCCAGCACGTCCAGCCAGGGTTCGCCCAGCACCAGCTCGCAGTCCGGCGCCTGCACCACCAGGCGCGGCACGCGGCGGCCCTTCGGCGTGTAGGCGGCCAGCATCGCGGCCACCTCGGGCGGCGGCGGGGCGCCAGGGTCGGATTCGCGCAGGCCATCCACCGGGCCCGCCGCCCCCTGCGTGCGCAGGAAAGCCAGCTTCGCTGCCGTCTCGGCCGCCGTGCCGGCGTAGTAGCACGGTGTTGCGTCGTGGCCCATGCGCCAGGGCGCCAGCACGAGCGCCGGCGCATCGTCCAGCGCGTTCGGGAAGCGGCGCCGGAACTCGGGCCACAGCGCCTTCAGGCCGGCCGCGTCGATGGCCGCCAGCAGGCAGCCGGTGACCGCAGCATCGCGCTGCGCATAGCCGCTGGCGAAGAGCGCCGGCCACATCGCCGGCGGAATGCGCTCGGCCAGTTCGGGCCACGGGTCGTAGCGCAGCGGCCCGTCGAGGCGCTTCCACAGCGCCGGCCAGCTGCGCGATGCGCCGGTGTAGCTCATCTTCCCCGGTTCCGGGCCGTAGGTGATGAAGCTCCACTCGGCCAGCCAGCCCGCGATGGCCTGCGCGTGGGCCCGCACCAGCGGCAGGGGCAGGCGCGCCAGCGCGGCTTCCAGCGCGCCGTCCAGGTGGCGCGTGAGGAGCACCAGGTGCTGCAGGTAGGCGCCGTCCGCGAACACGGCCCGGAAGTCGTCGTCACCCAGCGTCGCGGCATGGCGTTGCCATTCCCGCTGCGCGGCTTCGTCGGGCTGCAGCACCGGGCCCACCAGGCGCTGCAGTTCCGCCTGTGCCTGTTGCACGCGTGTCTGCGCAGCCACGGGCTTTGGTGGCGGTGAAGGTGCAGCGCTCGCCGCCGGCCCCGCGGGAGGTGCGACGCCGTGCTGCGTCTCCAGCACGCGGAGGACCGCGGCGCGCTGGTGCTGTCGCGCCAGGTCGTAGGCGCTGGTGCGCCCGTCGGCCAGCACCTTGCCCGGGTCGGCACCGTGGGCCAGCAGCCAGGTCGCGGCGCCCTCCTTGCCGGCGCGGATGGCGTGCGCCAGCAGCGTGCCGCGGTGGCGCATCGCGTTGACGTCGGCGCCTGCCTTCAGGAGGCGCTGCCAGTGGGCGATGAGATCCTGCTCGTCGCGCGCGGCCTCGACCGGAATGATCCAGCCGCCTTCCACCGGTTGCGCGCCCGGCATCGCCAGCAGGCGGCCGAAGGCTTCGTCGGTGCGGTCCGAGGCGGAGGGGGTTGCGCCGGCCGCCAGTCCGCTCAGGCAGACCGTCAGCAGGCAGAACAGGAAGGGCAGGCGGTACCAGCGGCGCAAGGCGGCGATCGACCATCGGCAGGCAGAAGGCGGTCAGCATATCGCGCACTGCGCGCCCGTCGACCGCCACGACCGGCCGCCCGAAAGAATCGCGATCTCGGCGTGACGGCTGCCACGGCGCCGAGGGCGGTCGAACGAGATCGGCAGCCCGGGGCGCTCGGAGCGCCCCGGCTCAGATGTCGGCGAGGAGTACTTCCCGCTCGACCACGTGGACCACCGCGAGACGGCCGGGAAGATCGACCGCAGCGGCGCAGGTCGAGGGCCCGTAAAGCTGACTCGACTACCACCAGGGCGTGGACGATCCGTTCGGCCGCGAGTTGCTCGCCCAGTACGACGCGCTCTGCCCCGGCGAGGCGAAGTCAGGCGGGCCGTGCCGGATCCTCCGCCGCGAACCAGACCGGCGATGGAACTCGGGCAGCATTCGGTCGCAGCGGAGCGATTCGATGGCCCGCGAAGACCGAGCGCATCGGCTTGAGGCACGTCTGCGTCTTCCTCGGCCTCACGGTCGAGTGGGAGACCGTCGGCAGCGGGATCGGCGACGAGCAGATCGGCTAAGTCGAGGACGGCAGGATCGTGGAAAGGGATCTTTCCGCGCGAGCGTCCTTCGTGATCCAGCGCCTCGGAGAGCGAAGGACGTTCCAGCGTTCCCATGCGAAGTGGCTGTCCAGTCCCGAAGCTCCGCGAGAGCTGACGCAGGCCATGCTCGCCGACCACGTGCTTGGGCTCGAGGCCATCAAGTCCATGGGCGAGAGCCCATCGGCCTCGTCGACGCGGTAACAAGCCCCGGGTTCCGCTTGGCGGGCGGGCGGGGCGATGCCGGAGCAGGGCCCGGGCGTTCCGGCAGAGGTCTCGTGGCGTCGCCGAACCTCGCCACCGCTGCCCCGATGCTGCGCCGTCGTATTCTTCGCCGCACCCCACCCACAACACCCGGAGACTCCCGATGAACACGACGCTGCGCCGCGCCACGGCCTTGCTGGCCCTGCTCGCCGCCTTCGCCGCCCAGGCCCAGACCGACAAGCCGGTGAAGATCCTCGTCGGCTTCCCGCCGGGCGGTTCGGCCGACGTGGCGGCGCGCCTCGTCGGCGAGCGCATGGCCGTCGAGCTGAAGCAGCCGGTGGTGGTGGAGAACAAGCCCGGCGCCGGCGGCCGCATCGCCGCCGAGCTGCTGAAGAACGCGCCTGCCGACGGCAGCACCGTGATGGTGGCGCCGGTCGTGGTGCCGGTGCTGGCGCCGATGGTCTTCAGCAAGCTCAACTACGACGCCGCGACCGACCTGGTGCCGGTGGCGGCGCTGGCCAACTTCCAGTTCGGCATCGTGGTCGGCGCGGCCAACCCGGCGAAGAACCTGCAGGAGCTCGTGGCCTTCTACCGCGCCCATCCGGCCGAGGCCAACTTCGGCAGCCCGGCGCCGGGCAGCCTGCCGCACTTCTTCGGCACCATGCTTTCGCGCGGGGCCGGTGTGGAGCTGGTGCACGTGCCCTTCAACGGCGGCGCGCCGCTCATCAACGCGCTCGTCGGCGGCCAGGTCACGGCCGGCATCGACGTGCTGGCCGAGCAGGTGGAGATGCACAAGGCCGGCAAGCTGCGCGTGCTGGCCACCAGCGGCGGCGCGCGCAGCCCGCTGCTGCCGGAAGTGCCCACCGCCTCCGAAGCGGGGTTCAAGGGCGTGGAAGGCAGCGGCTGGTTCGCCGTCTTCGCGCCCGGCAAGACGCCCGAAGCCACGGTGCGCGCGCTCAACGCCGCCGTCAACAAGGCGCTCGCCGACCCCGCGCTGCGCGAGCGCTTCGCCAGGATCGGCCTGGAGCCCACCGGCGGCAGCGCGGCCGACCTGGCCACCACCATCCGGCGCGACACCGAACGGTGGGCGCCGGTGGTGAAGGCCTCGGGCTTCCGCGGTGACTAATTCGCCGCCAGCGCGCTGGCCGGTATCGCCACGTACGAACTCGAACTCGGCGAGCGCCAGCGCAGCTGCATCGTGGCGCCGCCGCCGCGTTCGTAGAACTCCACCTTGATCGCGTAGCGCACGCCGCCGGTGAGGTTGATGGTGTTGCTGGTGTTCGTGGTCGGGCCGTGGTCGGTCCAGTTGTTGATGAGCTGCACCCCGTTGACCCAGATGCGCACGCCGTCGTCGCTGTAGGTCTGGAAGCGCCAGCTGCCGCTGCTGGTGGGCGTGACGTAGCCGGTCCAGCGCACCGAGAAGTTGTCGGCCGGCAGCGAGGCATCCGGCGCCGAAGAATTCCAGGTGAAGTTGACCGCCTCGTAGCGCGTCAGCACGGGCGTGCCGCTCAGGTTGACGTTGCCGAAGTACTCGCCGCGCAGCCCGCTGCCCGCGCCGGGCGCCGCCACCGCGCCTTCCTCGCTGCCGACCTGGCGCACGAAGGCGGCCACGTTGGCGAGGTCGGCGCTGCCCAGCACCACGTTGTTGTGGGCGCGGATCGCGTCTTCCACCGTCGCCGCCGAGCCGTCGTGCAGGTAGGGCGCGGTGGCCCATACGTCGCGCAGCGTCGGCGTGTCGATGCCGGTGAGTGCGCCGCCCAGGCGCTGGCCGCTCGAAGGCTTGATCGTGCCGATGTTGGGCATGGCGCCGCTGGCGCTGTTGGTGAAGGCGCTGCCGCCGTGGCAGCCGGCGCACTTGTCGCCGAACACGCTGCGGCCGGCGCTGGCGGCGGCGGTGAGCGTGCCGTCCGCGTTGCGCCAGGGCGTGGGGTCGAAGGCGTTGAGCGAACCCACGTAGGCCGCCAGCGCGTCGAGGTCGGCGCTCTGGCCCGCCTTCGGGTCGCCCAGCGGCTGGCTGCGCGTGCCGGTGTTGAAGGCGGCGTCGCTCATCAGCCCGCTGCCGCCGGCGAGGGCGCGGATCTGGCCTTCGAAGTCCTGCACCTCGTCGAAGTTGGCGCTCCAGTGCAGCCGGCCCTGGCCCATGCCGGCGCGGCCGCGCAAGGCGATGGTGTTGCGCAGGCCTTCGCCCATGCCGGTGAGATCCCAGACGCGGCCGTCGTGGCCGCCGTCCTGGTGGCAGGCGGCGCAGCTCATGTAGCGGTCGCGCGCCAGCCGGGTGTCGCGCGCGTCGTAGAAGAGCTGCTTGCCCAGGAGCACCTGCGCGCCGAGCTTCTCGGTGCCGACGGTGCCGACCGTGGCCGCCAGCGGCACCGAGAGCAGGCCCTGGTCGACCAGCGGGCGCAGGTCGTAGGCGCCGACGCTGCGGTCCATGAAGTTGTGGACGTACAGCGTGCGGCCGTCGGCCGAGAGCGCCAGGCCCTGCGGCGCGCGGCCGGTGTCCACGCGCATCAGCTGGCGGCGGCTGAAGGCGTCGAGCACGGCCACCTCGCGGCTGGTTTCCAGCGCGACGAAGAGGAACACGCCGCGGCTGTCGAACGCGGCCGCGCTGGCGAGGCTGGCGTTGTCGTGGTCGATGCGGCCGGCCAGGTCTTCCGCGTTGCTGGCCATCACCAGGCGCGAGCTGATCGCGCGCACCGTGTTCTGGAAGTTGAGGTTGTTGCCGTCGCGCAGCGTGCCGCGCTGCACGTTGTCCTGCTTGGAGGGCACGAAGGCCTGCGTGCCGTCGGGCGAGATGGTCGCCGCGCCCAGGTAGTTGGGCACGCCGCGGCCCTGGTTCTCGGCATCGGGCTTCGTGCTCACCGCGAGCGCGATGCTGCGCGTGACCGTCATCGCCGCGGCCGCGACCTGCACCACCACGCCGCCCGAGCCGGCGGCCGGCGTGACGGTGGCGGTGGCCTCGCCCGGCAGCGGCGGCGTGATGAAGCGCGTGACGTAGACCGAGGCGCCGTCGGCCGCCACCGAGACGTGGCGCGCGTTGTCGCCCACCTTCAACGTGCCGGTGGTGGCGTAGGTGCCGGTGTCGATCTTCACGAGCTGGCCGGTGCCTTCGAGCGCCACGAAGGCGAGCGCCGCCGTCGGCGACATCGCGATGCCGTGCGGCTGCGAGGCGCGCGCCAGGCTGATCGTGCGCGCGATCGTGCGGTTGGCCGTGTTGACCACGCTGATGGTGGCCGACTTCTTGTTCACCACCCACAGCTGGCCGCTGGACGAGAGCGCCAGCGTGCGCGGGTTGCTGCCCACCGCGACCTCGCCCAGGCGGGCGCCGGTGACGGCGTCGATCGCGGTGACCGAGTCGTTGTCCGGGTTCACGACCCAGATGCGCGGGTTCGTGCCCGCGGCGTTCTCGACCACGATGCTGCCGGAGTTGGCGGGCTTCTTCGCCGTGGCCGGCAGGTACACCGTCTGCAGCAGGCTGCGCGTGATGACGGCGCCGGTGTCGTCGGTGATCGAGACCGTGACGACGTAGGTGCCGCCGGCGGTGTAGACATGGCTGGCGCTGCCGCTGGTGGACCAGGCGGTGGCGGGCGAGCCGTCGCCGAAGTTCCAGCTGTAGCGCGGGTTCACGCCGCCGCTGGCGGTGGCGCCGAAGCTGGCCGCGCCGCCGCTCACGCTGGCCACCGGGTTGGCCAGCGTCTGCACGTCCAGCGAGCCGGGCACGCTGACGGCCCACACGAAGCTGGCGCTGGCGACGTTGACGCCGTCGCTGGCCGTCACCACCACGCTGTAGCTGCCGGTGGCGCTGGGCGCGCCGCTGACGAGGCCGGTCGCGGTGTTGAGCACCAGGCCGGGCGGCAGGCCGGTGGCGGCGTAGCTCAGCGTGTCGCCGTTGGGGTCGCTGGCGGCCAGCTGCAGGTTGACGCCGCTGTTCACCAGCGTGGCCTGGTTGCCGGGATTGGTGATCGTGGGCACGACCGCCGGGTTCGGGTTGGCGGCGATGCCCATCGCGGCGATCTGCGCCACCGAAGGCACGCCGGCCGAGTCGATGGCGAAGATCATGTAGTAGCCCGGAGGCGCGTCGCCGGCGCGCGCCGGCGCCTGCACGGTGAGCGTGCCGCCGTTGGCGCTGAAGGTCAGGTCCTGGAAGCGCTGCTCCATGTTCCAGCCGTGCGTCACCGAGCCGGTCTTGACCAGCGTGACGCGCGCGATCGGCTTGCCGGAGCTGACGGTGAGCGTGAAGTTGCGCCCGATGTCGATGTTGGTCGGCCCGTCGGTGATGGCCGGCCGCGCCGCCAGCTGGCCGCCGGCGGTGAAGAAGTACGGCGGGTAGTAGATCTCGGTGTTGGTGTTGTTGTAGGGCCCGGGCGCGCCGCCGGCGCCCACCATGACGCTGGCGTCCGGCAGCAGCAGGCCCACCGAGTGGTACAGGCGCGGCAGCGCGCCGCTGGCGCCCAGCGTCCACTGGCCGGTGGCGGGGTCCCAGATCTCGGCACGCAGCTCGGCGTTGGTGGCGTCGTTCCACACCGGGCTGCCGCCGGAAGCGAGCACGCGGCCGTCGGGCAGGATCGTCGCGGTGGAGAGCCGGCGCTGGCTGGCCATGCTCTGGGTGGCGGTGACCACCGGGTTGCCGCCGGCGGTGACGTCGATCACCACCGCGCCGTTGCTGTTGCCGCCGAACTGCAGGATGCGGCCGGGGCGGAACATCGCCGCGCTGGCGTCGCTGCCGGTGTTGGCGCTCGCCAGCTGGCCCACCTTGGTGAGACTGCCGGTGGCGGTGTTCACGTAGTACATGACGCCGGCGCTGTCGAAGCCGAACACGCGCCCGTCGCTGACGACGAAGTTGCGCGCGTACATGAAGTCGAGCGAACTGGTGTCGGTGTTGGACAGCAGGCGGAAGGTGCCGTCGCGGCCGCGGATCTCGGGCCGGTCGGTGCCGCCGCTGCCGCCCTGGATGTAGGTCTCGCCGCTGGTGAGCGTGATCGAGCTGGAGTACCAGCGCGCGCGGTTCATGTTGGGCCCGCGCGAGAGGAGGTTCGTGCTCGCGTCGAAGACGTTGCTGTTGTTGTTGCCGGTGTTGGTGGTGCCGGTGCCGGTCCAGTTGTCGCCGCCGGCCACGAACACGTTGCCGCTGCCCGGCAGCACCAGCTGCGAGCTGCAGAAGATGTCGGTGCCGGTGCTGTTGGCGATCGTCGAGTGGCCCACGTCGGGCGCGCCGGCGCCGTTCCAGACGTCGTAGATGAAGTTGCCGGTCTGCGTGCCGTCGGCCTTGGTGCCGTAGGTCATGAGGCGGCCGTCGGGCAGCAGCACGGTGTGCAGCGGGATCAGCGGCCAGGCGTAGACGGGCGAAAACATGCCCTTGGCGTTCGCGTCGGAGGGGATCGTCACGCCGCCGGGGAAGAACGCGCTCGCGCTCGCGTTCGGGCCGGCTTCGGCGGCACGCTGGCGCTGCGACTCGGTCGACGCGGTGGTGGGGGGCGTGACCGGCTTCGCGCCGGTGCCGCGTTCGCGCTGCAGCGCGAGTTCCAGCGAATCCTGCGGCGTGTCGCCGCCGCCGCAGCCGGCCAGCCAGGCCGCCAGCGCCAGCGCGGCCAGTCGGCGCAGGCGCGCCGCAGGAGCGAAGGAAGCCCCGGCCGTGGCCGGCCGCCCGACTGCGTTCATCTTTCGCCCTCCTCGGAACCCGTCCCGGGCCCGACCCTTGAAGTGATTCGCAACATCATCGCGAACTTCGATACACCGCGGGTCCCCGCGGTCGCGGGGGCGGGTCAGTCCGGAGGGCGCGCGTTCAGGTGGTGACGATCCAGCCTTCGACCGGGTCCACGCCTTCGGGCAGGCCGCCTTCGGGGCGCTGGCAGGCCCAGCCGGCCTGCAGCAGGCACAGGGCGGCGTCGAGCAGGTCGCCGGAGGCGTCGGCGACCAGCGCCTCGTGCTGTGCCGACGTCATCTTCAGGCGCAGGCCCAGGCGCGTGCGGCCCTGCTCGAGCGCGTCGACGATGTCCTTGCGCGCGATCAGGCGGTCGGGCTCGGCGCTGTTCTTGTACGAGCGGCGGCCTACCAGCTCGAAGGCGAGCAGGCCCGGGTAGCCTTCGACCGCGGTGCGCGCGCGGTCGCCTTCGCGCAGGCGCGGCAGGTGCACGCCGGCCTGGACCAGGCGGGCGAAACCTTCGTACCACATGAAGCCGACCGGCACGTAGCGCGTCTGCAGCGGGCTGGAGGAGCTGATGCCTTCCATCGCGCCGTCGGCACGCCGGTGCAGCAGGCGCTGGCCGGCCGGCCGCGTGTTGCCCCAGGCGTCCACCAGGGCGCGGAAGTCCATCCGCGTGGCGCAGCGGCGCCGCACCTCGGCCACCACCGCGGCGGCGTCGGCGCCGAGCGCGAGCGAATCGACGAAGGCGCGCGGCAGGCCGAAGGGGAAGTCGAAGGCGCCGAACCAGGGGCCGGGCGCGGCCGCGAGCGACTCGAAGTCGGCCAGCGCGGGCAGCGTGTCCAGCCGCTCCAGCCGCAGCACGGCACCGGCCAGGCGGCCGCGCGCCACCGTGATCGGCTTGCGGCGCGAAGGCGCCGAAGAGAAATCCACCCCGAGCAAGAGCATGGCGCGATTGTCGGTTCGCTTAGAGTGCCGACATGAACACCCATCCGGTCCTCGCCGAAGCCACCCGCGGCGGCATCGTCGAATCGTTCCACCGCGGCGCCTATGCCGTGCTCGACGCCGACGGCGGCGTGGTCGCGGCGGCCGGCGACATCGACCGCCCGGTGTTCCCGCGCTCGGCGGTGAAGGTGCTGCAGGCGCTGCCGCTGGTGGCCAGCGGTGCGGCGGACCGCTTCGGCCTCACCGACGCCCAGCTGGCGCTGGCCTGCGCTTCGCACAACGGCGAGGCCGAGCACGTGGCCACCGCGCGCGCGATGCTGCAGCAGGCCGGCGTGGACGCCGAGGTGCTGGAATGCGGCGCCCACTGGCCCTACCGCGAGAACTTCCAGCGCGCGATGGCCGAGCGCGGCGAGACGCCGACCGCGCTGCACAACAACTGCTCGGGCAAGCACGCGGGCTTCGTCTGCCTCGGGTGCCTGATGGCCGAAGGCGCCGACCGGCGCGCCTTCCTGCGCGGCTACGTGAAGCCCGACCACCCGGTGATGCGCGAGGTGGGTGCCGCGATCCAGGCCGCCACCGGCTTCGACCTGGCGCGCACCGCGGCCGGCACCGACGGCTGCTCGATCCCGACCTACGCCGTGCCGCTGCGCCACCTGGCGCAGGCCTTCGCGCGCGTGGGCACCGGCACCGGACTTTCCGAAGCGCACGCGCGCGCCGCGCGTCGCCTGCGCGCCGCGGTGGCGAAGGCGCCCTTCATGGTGGCCGGCACCGGCCGCTTCGACACCCGGGTGATGGAGCGCCTGGGCGAGCGCGTGTTCTGCAAGGTCGGCGCCGAAGGTTTCTACTGCGCGGCGTTTCCCGACGCGGGCTTGGGCGTGGCGCTCAAGATGGACGACGGCAACAACGCGCGCGCCTGCGAAGTGGTGATGGCGGCGCTCGTCGCGCGCCACGTGCGGCTGGACGACGCCGAGCGCCGCTTCGTGGAAGGCCTGGCCGACCTGCCGCTCGTCAACTGGAACGGCATCGTCGTCGGGCGCCTGCGCGCCAGCGCAGGCTGAAGGCAGGCGCCTTCAGCCGCCCAGCAGCGCCGCCGCGGCGGCGGCCAGCGCCAGCGCCAGCCACAGCGCCGCGGTCCAGCGCAGGCGCTCCAGGTGCTGGTCCTCTTCGGACCAGCGGTCCGTCCATGCATCCATCGTCGTCGCCTCCAGGGCTTGCACTGTGAACCCGCCGCGTGCGCGGCGATTCCCTCTTCGAGGGGACATCTCCCCAGTCCGAAGTCCGCTTCAGAAGGTCGGCGGCAGCGGCTCCGCCCGGGCCGCGGCGTCCGGCGTTTCGGTCTGCAGATCGCTGGCGGGCAGGGCCGCGGTCGCCGCGACGGCCGCCGGCCGGGCGGCCGCGGCGTGGCCGGCACTGCCGGCGTAGTAGCCGGAACCGGCGCCCACGGCGGCCGCCACCGTCCAGCCGAGGACACCGCGGCCGAGCAGCCGCGAGGCGGCGGCGCCGCGGGAGAACAGAGTGATCGAGATGCTCATGGGCGCTCCTGGGGGCACGGACGACCGAACCGTTCGGTGTCCTTGCCTTCCCATACGGGATCGCGCGCCGCAAGCGGCCACACCCCCCCAACAACGCCGCCCCGCGAGACGCAGGCCCGCTGCTGCCGCGGGCCCGGCAGCGCCGTTGGCGCGCCTCAGCGCACTTCGGGGCCGGAGATCAGCGGGATCGCGCCGCTGCCGTCGTGCCCCAGCAGCCCGGTCTTTGTGTACACGCCCAGCTTCTCGCGCGTGTCGGCGATGTCCAGGTTGCGCATCGTCAGCTGGCCGATGCGGTCGGCCGGCGAGAAGGCGGCGTCCTCCACCTTCTCCATCGAAAGCCGCTCGGGCTTGTAGGTGAGGTTGGGGCTGGTGGTGTCGACGATGCTCCAGTCGTTGCCGCGCCGCAGCTCGAGCGTGACCTCGCCGGTCACGGCGGCGGCCACCCAGCGCTGCGCGGTCTCGCGCAGCATCAGCGCCTGCGGGTCGAACCAGCGGCCGTGGTAGAGCAGCTTGCCCAGCCGGCGGCCGTTGGTGCGGTACTGCTCGATGGTGTCCTCGTTGTGGATGCCGGTGACCAGCCGCTCGTAGGCGATGTGCAGCAGCGCCATGCCCGGGGCTTCGTAGATGCCGCGGCTCTTGGCTTCGATGATGCGGTTCTCGATCTGGTCGCACATGCCCAGCCCGTGACGGCCGCCGATGCGGTTGGCTTCCTCGAACAGCGCCACCGCATTCGCGAACGTGCGGCCGTTCAGCGCCACCGGCTGGCCTTCCTCGAAGCGCACGCTCACGGTCTCGGCCTTCACCTCGACTTCGGGCTTCCAGAAGGCGACGCCCATGATCGGGTTGACGATCGCCAGGCCCTTGTTCAGGAACTCCAGGTCCTTCGCCTCGTGGGTGGCGCCGAGCATGTTGCTGTCGGTGCTGTAGGCCTTCTCGACCGACATCTTGTAGTCGAAGCCGTTGGCGATGAGGTATTCGCTCATCTCCTTGCGGCCGCCGAGTTCGTCGATGAAACGCTGGTCCAGCCAGGGCTTGTAGATCTTCAGCGCCGGGTTGGCGAGCAGGCCGTAGCGGTAGAAGCGCTCGATGTCGTTGCCCTTGAAGGTGCTGCCGTCGCCCCAGATGTTGACGCCGTCCTCGCGCATCGCCACCACCAGCGCGGTGCCGGTGACGGCGCGGCCGAGCGGCGTGGTGTTGAAGTAGGTGCTGCCGCCGGTGGTGATGTGGAAGGCGCTGCACTGGATGGCGGCGATGCCCTCGGCCACCAGCTGCGCGCGGCAGTCCACCAGGCGCGCGATCTCGGCGCCGTAGGCCTTCGCCTTGCGCGGGATCTCCTCGTAGTCGCTCTCGTCGGGCTGGCCGAGGTGGGCCGTGTACGCGCAGGGAATGGCCCCCTTGGCCCGCATCCAGTGCACTGCGGCGCTGGTGTCCAGGCCGCCGGAGAAGGCGATGCCGACACGCTGGCCGGCGG
>CAYVXO010000035.1:0-33909 GCA_964454485.1 uncultured Rubrivivax sp. | reverse complement strand
CGCGGCACCGGTTCCGGCGGTGGTCGTCGCGCCGGCCGCGTCCGCCCCGGCCGCCGAACCCGCGCCCGCCGCCGAGCCGGCCGCGCGCGCCGCCGCGCCCGAAGTGCGCCGGCTGGAGGAACTGGAGACCGAGGCCATCCGGCAGGCGGTGGAACTCGCCGGCGGCAACATCTCCGAGGCGTCGAAGCGGCTGGGCATCAGCCGCAACACGATCTACCGCAAGCTGCGCTGGAACACCCCGCGAGCCTAGGGAGAACCCTGTGCCAGCGGCGAACAGCCGCCGGCACAGCCGGGACAAGCTGACCGGTCTGGACGCCCTGCCCACCGGGGGAACCCCGGGGCGAAGGCGCTGTTCCCTGGCGGCACATGACTTGCTGCGCGGAACCCGCAAGGCCCCGTGGCCGTCAGACACCTTTCGAACGCCATGCAATCCACTCCCCTGACCGGCCGCGCGCCGGGTGCCCGATGAAGATCGTCATCCTGCGCGGCGAAGGCGGCGAGCAGGGCGCCACCGCCATCGGCACCGCCGACGGCCGCTGGGTGCTGGTCAACGTGTCGGCTTCGCTGGCGCTGCAGATCGCGCGCCGCGACCCCGCGCTGCCGGCCGGCCTGGCCGACAGCTCGCCGCGGGCCGTGGTGCTGACCGACGCCCAGATCGAGCATGTCGGCGGCCTGCTGGGCCTGCGCGGCGGCGCGCCGATCGACCTCTACGCCACGCCGGCCGTGTTCGAGGACTTCACCGCCAACCTGCCGGTGCTGCCGGTGCTGCAGCACTACTGCGGCGTGCACTGGCGGGTGGTGCCGGTGGCCGGCGACGGCATGGTGGCCAGCTTCGCGGTCGAAGGCATGCCCACGCTGGAGTTCACCGCCATCGCCACCCGCGTGCCGGCGCCGCCGCATGCGGTGAACCGGCGCCAGCCGCTGGTGGGCGACAGCATCGCGCTCGCGGTGCGCGACCGCCTCACCGGCCAGCGCGTGTTCTGCGCGCCCGGCCTGGGCCCGGTCGGCGCGACCGAATTCGAATGGATGCGCGAGGCCGACTGCCTGCTCGTCGACGGCCTGGCCGCCGGCGACGGCCACGCGCCTACCTGCGTCGAGCTGCTGCCGCAGTTGCCGGCCCGGCACAAGGTCGTTTTCGGCGATGGCCCGCATCTGGGCGGCCATGGCAAGCTGGCCGCGCAGGGCATCGCCCTCGCCTACGACGGGATGGAAATCGAGCTTTGACGACAGGCGGCGCGGTCCGGGTCCAGGGTCTGGTGAAACGCTACGGCGAGCGCACCGCGCTCGGCGGGGTCTCGTTCACGCTCGACGCCGGCCAGCGCGTGGCGCTGCTCGGCCCCAATGGCGCCGGCAAGTCGACGCTGTTCCAGGTGCTCACCGGCCTCTTCGCCGCCGACGAAGGCGACGTCGAGGTCGCCGGCCATTCGCTGCGCCGCGCGCCGACGAAGGCGCTGGCGCGCATCGGCGTGGTGTTCCAGCAGATGTCGCTCGACCTCGACCTGAGCGTGCGGCGCAACCTGGAGTTCCACGCCGCGCTGCACGGGCTTTCGCGCGCCGAGACGGCGGCGCGCATCGCCGAACTCGCCGGCCCCGGCGGCATCGGCAACGACCTGGGCCGCGCGGTGCGCGAGCTCTCGGGCGGCAACCGGCGCAAGGTGGAGCTGGTGCGCGCGCTGATGCACCGGCCGGCGGTGATCCTGATGGACGAGCCCACCGTCGGCCTGGACCCGAAGTCGCGCCGCGACCTGCTGGCCACCATCGCCGCCGACGTGCAGGCGCGCGGCAGCACCGTGCTCTGGGCCACCCACCTGGTGGAGGAAGCCGAGAGCGCCGACCGCGTGATCGTGCTGCACAAGGGCCAGGTGCTGGCCGACGGCACACCGGCCGCGGTGACGGCGGCGCTGGGCGGCCCCACGCTGGAGCAGGCGTTCATCGCCGCCACGCAAACGACGAAGAAGGAGACACGTTCATGAAGAAGCTGCTCGCCGCCGCGCTGGCCACGCTGCCGGCGCTGGCCCTGGCGCAGGGCGTGGCCTGGGTCTCGAGCGAGAAGGACGCCGCGCTCACGCTGCTGGACCTGGGCAAGCAGGAAGTCGTGGGCACCGTGGCCACCTGCAAGCGGCCGCGCCACATGATGCTCTCGCCCGACCGCAAGCAGCTGCTGGTGGCCTGCAGCGATTCGAGCCAGCTCGACGTGATCGACGTCGCCACGAAGAAGAGCGTGCGCCGCATCCCCTTCGGCGAGGACCCGGAAGTCTTCGACCTCTCGCCCGACGGCAAGACCGCCTACGTGGGCCTGGAAGACGACGGCCAGCTCGCCATTGTCGACATGGCCAGCGGGAAGACGCAGAAGACGATCGAGGTGGGCAAGGAACCCGAAGGCGTGCTCACCTCGAAGGACGGCAGGATCGTGTGGGTGACCTCCGAGGTGGCCAACATGGTCCACGCGGTCGACGTGGCGACGGGCAAGGTCACCAACATCAAGGTGGGCAAGCGGCCGCGCCGCTTCGCGCTCACGCCCGACGGCAGCCAGCTGTGGGTCACGAACGAGCTGGGCGCAAGCGTCTCCATCATCGACCCGAAGACGAACCAGGTCACCGGCACGATCGAGTTCCAGGTGCCCGGCGCGCGCAGCACCGAGATCACGCCGGTCGGCATCACGATGACCAAGGACGGCAAGCGCGCCTTCGTCGCGTTGGGCAAGGCCAACCACGTGGCCTTCGTCGACGTGGCCAGCCGCAAGACCGAGAAGCTGGTGCTGGTGGGCAAGCGCGTGTGGCACGTGGCGCTGGACGCCGCCGAGGCGAAGCTCTACGCGGTGAACGGGCTCTCGGACGACCTCACGATCATCGACGTCGCGAGCGCGAAGGCGCTGAAGACGGTGAAGGTGGGCCGCGTGCCCTACATGTCGGTGCTGGTGGAATGAAGCCGATCCCCGCGCTGGCCCTGCTGGCCGCGCTGTCGGCGGCCCCGTCCGTGCCTGCCGCGACCTTCAAGGTCACCTTGCTGGCCCCGGCCGACGACCCGCGGCTGGACCGCAACCGGCTCGAACGCGCCTTCCTCGGCCAGGCCGGCGGCCCGGCGTCCGACGGCGTGAACGTGGCGCTGGCCGAGGGCAAATTCGAACTCGATTCGGCGGGCGCGAAGCTGGAGCTCGCCGTGGTGGAAGTGGCCGACGCCGCGGCCGCACGCAACGCTGCCGCGGCGGCCGAAAAGGCCGGCGCCGCCGCGCTCGTGACCGACCTGCCCGCGGCCTGGACCCTGGCCGCGGCCGACGGCGCGCCCAAGTTGCCCACGCTCAACGTGGGCGAGGCGGCGGATGCGCTGCGCGGCCCCGACTGCCGGCGCAACCTGTGGCACCTGATCCCGTCGGAACGCATGCGCGCCGACGCGCTGGCGCAGACGCTGGTGTCGCGCAAGTGGACCAACGTGCTGCTGCTCACCGGCCCGAGCGCGGAAGACCAGCAGCGCAGCGCCACCGCGCAGGCGGCCATCAAGCGCTACGGCCTCAAGCTCGCCGGTACGAAGCCCTTCAAGCTCTCGGCCGACCCGCGCGAGCGCGAGCTGGCCAACCCGCTGCTGCTGACGCAGGGCAGCTACGACGCGGTCTGGGTCGTCGACAGCGACGGCGAGTTCGCCGCCAGCCTGCCCTACCGCACGCTGCTGCCGCGGCCGGTGGTGGGCGACGGCGGCCTGGTGGCGCTGGCCTGGCACCGCAGCTTCGAACGCTATGGCGCGCCGCAGGTCTCGCGCCGCTTCGCGAAGACGGCGAAGCGGCCGATGACGGCCATCGACTGGGCCGCCTGGATGGCCGGCAAGGCGCTCGTCGGCGCCGCGGTGGCCGCGCCCAAGGGGCCGGTGGCGGCGTTCCAGAAGGCGCTGGTGGAAGGCGAGGTCGACGGGTCCAAGGGCGTCTCGATGTCGTTCCGGCCGTGGGACGGCCAGCTGCGCCAGCCCGTGCTGCTGTCCGACGGCCAGGCCGTCATCGGCCTGGCACCGGTGGAAGGCATGCTGCACCCGAAGAACACGCTGGACACGATCGGCGCCGACGCGCCGGAGAAGCTCTGCAAGACAAGGTCATGATGGCCCACGCCTTCCGCGCGATGTTCGCCATCGTCCAGCGCGAGCTGGCGAAGTTCGTGCGCCAGTACGGCCGCCTGGTGAGCGCGCTGGTGCGGCCGTTGCTGTGGCTGGCGGTGTTCGCGGCCGGCTTCCGCAACGTGTTCGGCGTCGCCATCGTCGAGCCCTACGACACCTACATCCCCTACGACGTCTACATCGCGCCCGGCCTGGTGGGCATGGTGCTGCTGTTCAACGGCATGCAGTCCAGCCTGGCGATGGTCTACGACCGCGAGATGGGCTTGATGCGCCTGCTGCTCACCGCGCCGCTGCCGCGGCCGTGGATCCTGCTGTCCAAGCTGGTCGCCACCGCGGTGCTCTCGCTCGCGCAGGCGCTGGCCTTCGTGCTCGTGGCGCTGCTGCTGGGCACCGACCTGCCCTTGCTCGGTCCGCAGACGCCGATGGTGCTGGTCGCGGCCGTCTGCTCGGCGCTGATGCTGGGCGCTCTGGGCCTGCTGCTGTCGGTGCACGTGAAGCAGCTGGAGAACTTCGCCGGCACGATGAACTTCGTCATCTTCCCGATGTACTTCATGTCCACCGCGCTCTACCCGCTGTGGAAGCTGGAGGAGTCGGGCGCCGGCTGGGTCTACCAGATCGCGCGCTTCAACCCGTTCACGCACGCGGTGGAGTGGATGCGCTTCGCGCTCTACGGCAAGGACGCGGGCCTCGCGCCCTGGGTCGTGCTGGGCACGCTGGTGCTGTGCTTCCTTCTGGCCAGCTGGGGCTACGACCCGCAACGCGGCTTCGGCGCGCTGACCAAGCGGCCGGGGGGACCGGCGTGAACGGCGCCTCGAACGCCTTGCCGCGCCGCGAACCCGCTGCCGAGCCGTTGTGGCTGGAGTGGCTGGCGCTCGGCGGCCTGCTCGTCTTCGCGACCTGGCTGCTGGGCGTGCGCGGCGTGTGGGCGCTGCTGCTCAACGCCGACCCCACCGGCATCACCGCGGTCATCATCGCCGTCTTCGCGGCCTCCACCCTCTGGTGCGGCGCACGCGCGCGCCGCCTGCAGCGCGAAGGCGCCGGCTGGTCGGCCGAGTACGTGGAAGCTCTGGCGCGCGCGCCGCGCGACGGCGCCGCGCCGCTGGACCTGCTGATGGAGCGCACCCACGGGCCGCACGGCACCGCCTGGTGGGTGAACGGCATCCAGCTCAAGCTGGGCCTGCTGGGCAAGGTGATCGGCTTCTCGATGCTGGCGCTGCAGATCGGCCAGATCCAGAACTTCGACCCCGCGCAGAGCCAGGAACTGCTGAAGAGCCTGACCGCCGGCCTCGGCGTGGCGCTGCTGACCACGATGGTGGGGCTGGTCGGCAACATCGTGCTCGGGCTGCAGCTGACGCGGCTGGACCGGTTCGCCGATTCGATCGTGGCCGACGCGCAGCGGCGCGGGCTGGAGGTGCGCGCATGAGCCTCCGCAGGTCTTCTTTCAGCCCATTGCGCAAGGTTGGCGCGCGTCGCGCCAGACGGCACCCGCCCAGTGCGAAGGGTTCGGCGGTCGGCGCTGCGCGCCGACTCCGCTGCGATGCTCGCTCCGGGGTCGTGCGGCCTAACTCACTCCGCTCGCTTCGCTCGCTGCGTTCAGACAGACGCCGCAAGTCAGATCACGAAGCGCGCGCTGCGCGCGCGCCGACCCCTCCACTGCGCTTCTCGCCGCCTCTCAATTCGCCCCGGGCGGGCGCCGCCTGCCGCGACGACCACCGCTCGCTGCCTTCGGGTGGCGAACCCAAATCATCCTGGCAAAGGACCGCCCGGGCAGGCCGCAGCGCGATTGGGAGGCGCCGAGGCCGGACGCAAGCAGTCCAGTGGACTGCTTGCGCCTGCCGAGGAGTCGGGCCACTGGCCCGACGCGGCCTGCAAGGCCGAGCATCGCAGGGAAGTCGGTGCCACAGGCACCGACCGCCGGGATCTCGCGCTGCGGCCTGCCCGGGCGGGCCTTGGCTCGCGCCCATCGTGGCACGCCAGCCTGAGGCGGCAACATGAGACGCACCCGCTTCGCCCGCGAGCCCGAGGTCGACCCGTTCTACGACATGTTGTTCAACATGCTGATCGCGTTCGTCTTCTGCTTCATCGTCGCGCTGCTGGCGATGAACCCGAAGGCGCTGAAGGCGGGCGACATTCCCTCGAAGGCGGAGTTCATCGTCAACGTCTCCTGGCCCGACAACAACCCGGACGACATCGACACCTGGGTGCAGGACCCGGGCGGCAACCTGGTCTGGTTCCGCGCCCGCGACGCCGGCCTCATGCACCTGGACCGCGACGACCGCGGCATGCAGGGCGACGTGATCGTGATCGACGGCCGCGAGGTGGTGAACCCGCTCAACCAGGAGGTCGTCACGATCCGCGGCATCGCGCCCGGCGAGTACACGGTCAACGTGCACTACTTCGAATCGAAGGACTCCAAGCCGGTCGAGGTGACGGTGTCGATCATCAAGGTGAACCCGCGCGCCGACGTGGTGTTCTACGGCCAGCTCACGCTGGCGAAGAAGGGCGACGAGGCCACCGCCGCGCGCTTCACCGTGCTGCCCGACGGCAGCGTCACCGGCGTCAACACGCTGGCCAAGAGCCTGGTGCAACGGATATGACCCTGGAACTCACGCTCGGCGCCGCGCTGCTGGCCTTCCTGTGCCTGCTCGCGCTGCTGTGGTCGCGCTGGCCGGCCTGGATGAAGGCGCTGCTGGTGGTCGGCGTCACCGCCTTCTTCTTCCTCGCCGAGGACCTGGCGCACCGCATGTGGGGCTGGCCCGCGCCCGACCCGCTGCCGGCGCGCTGGGTGCTGCTGGCCGCGGTGATCGAGGAGCCGAGCGCCAAGTCCGCCGGCGCTCTCTACATCTGGGTCAACGCGCTCGAGAACGGCAAGCCGGTGAAGGAGCCGCGCGCCTACCGCCTGCCCTACGCGAAGGACCTGCACGCGCTGCTGGACGACGGCATGAAGAAGGTGCGCCAGGGCGTCAGCCAGATGGGCACCGCCGAGCCCAAGGTGGGGTCGGAGAAGGGCTTCGGCTGGCTGCGCCCGGGGCGCGACGAGCAGCTGGTGAAGATCCGCGACCTGCCCGCGCCGCAGCTGCCCGAGAAATGAAGCCGCTCGCCGCGCCCGCCGCCTGCGTGCTGCTGCTGGCCGCCTGCCAGGGGCGGCCCGCGGGCGAGTCGTACTTCCCGCTCGACGCCGGCCACCGCTGGCTGTACGAGGTCAGCACCGAGCGCGACAACGGCAGCGAGCAGCACGAGACGCTGGAGATGTCCACGCTGGGCGAGGAACCGATCGAAGGCGGCCCGGCCTGGCGCCGGCGCAGCGCCAGCGGCGTCGACTACTGGCTGCGCAGCGACGCCAGCGGCATTTTCCGAGTCGCCAGCAAGACCGACCTCGACGCCGACCCGCGCCCCGACCCCGAGCGCCGCTACGTGCTGAAGGCGCCGCTGGCCGCCGGCACCGAATGGCAGGCCCTCACCACGGCCTACGTGCTGGAGCGGCGCGCCGACTTCCCGCGCGAGATCCGCCACTCGCACAAGCCGGTGCCGATGACCTACACGATCGAGGCCACCGGCCAGACGCTGGAAACACGCGCCGGCCGCTTCGCCGACTGCCTGCGCGTGCAGGGCCGCGCGGCGATGCGCCTGTATGCCGACCCGGTGGTCGGCTGGAAGGACATGCCGCTGGCCACCACCGAGTGGTACTGCAAGGGCGTCGGTCTGGCGCGCCTGGTGCGCGAGGAGCCGGCCAACTCGAACTTCCTGGCCGGCGGCAAGGTGACGATGGAACTGACGCAATGGCAATGATCACGCGGCGCCGCCTCGTCGGCGCCTCCGCCGCCGCGGCCTTCGGGCCGGCCTTCGGGATGGCGAAGGCGCAGGCCGTCGAACGCTTTCCGGTGCGGCCGGTCGTGCTCTGGGTGCCGTGGACGGCCGGCGGCGCCACCGACCTCACGCTGCGCCTGCTGGCCGAGCTGGCGAGCAAGCCGCTGGGCCAGAACGTGGTGGTGCAGAACCGCGGCGGCGCCGGCGGCACGATGGTGATGCCCGTGCTGCAGCAGGCCGCACCCGACGGCTACACCATCGCCCAGATCCCGCAGCCGGTGTTCCGCGCGCCGCTGCTGCAGAAGCTGAGCTGGGACCCGATCCGCGACACCACGCCCATCATCCAGATCAGCGGCGTCACCTTCGGCATGGTGGTGCCGGCGACGAGCCCGTTCAAGACGGTCGACGACGTGTTCGCCTTCGCGAAGGCCAACCCGGACCGGCTGACCATCGCCACCAACGGCGTCGGCACCACGCCGCACCTGGTGCTGGACGAGCTGTTCGGCCGCAAGGGGCTCACGTGGGTGCACGTGCCGTACAAGGGCACGGCCGAGCAGATGATCGCCGTCTCCACGCAGCAGGTGATGGTGGGCGTCAACTCGAACGGCTTCGCGCCTTTCGTCGACAACGGCAGGCTGCGACTGCTGGCCACCTTCGGCGAGCGGCGCACGAAGAAGTGGCCCACCGTGCCCACGCTGCGCGAGCTGGGGCTGGGCATCGTCGCGACCTCGCCCTACGGCCTGGCCGGTCCGCACGGCATGGCGCCGCACGTGGTGCGCATCCTGCACGACGCGTTCCGCCAGGCCATGTTCGAGCCCGCCCACCTGGCCGAGCTGGAGAAGTACGACCAGGAGCTCGCCTACCTGGGCCCGGAAGACTACGGCCGCGCGATGCGCGAGGCCTACGCGGCGGAGAAGAAGTCGGTCGACCGGCTGGGGCTGGCGAAGATGGCGCCGGGCAGCTGAAGAAGCGTCCAGGAGCACCCGGCGCACGGCCGCCGGCGCCTGCACAATCCGCCGAAACGGGCTTGCGCTTTCGCCCAAGGGGGATGTCCCGCTGCTGACGCATCGTGCATGGCGATCCCTGCCAGCCGTCCTGTTGCTGGCGGCTGCGTTCGCGCGGGCGGCGTCCGACGAGAGCGCGATCGTCCGTCGGCTCGGCGACCCTTCGGACCAGGTGCGCCGCGAGGCCGCTCGGCTGGTCTTGCTCGGCGGGTCGGAGATGGCGGGTCTGGTGCCGGCACTGCTCGCGAGGCTGCCCGCAGAACCTTCCAGCGATGTGCGCGACATGATCATCCGAGCGCTCGGAGCCGCCGGTCGCGGCCAGCCCGAGGTGCCTCCGGTCCTGGCCTCGGTGCTGCGAGACGAGTCCTCGCCCGGACTGCGATTGGTGGCGGTGAGCTCGCTGGCCAGCCTGGGGCCTCAGGCGGCGGCCGCCGTGCCGGCGCTCGTGCAGGCGCTGCACGACGAGAGCACGCCGGTGCGCGCTGCGGCAGCAGCAGCCTTGGGCCGTTTCGGCGACCAGGCTGACGTCGTCGTGCCGGCCCTTGCGGCTGCGCTTGACGACGGGGCGACCACCGACGCGGCGCTGCGTGCGCTGGTCCAGCTGCAGTGGCGCGCGCTGCCGACGCTGACGCGCGTACGCCGCCTGGTGGCCGACCCGGCGACCCCAGGCGCGCTGCGGCGGCGCGCCATCGCGGTCCTCGGCGCCATCGGGCCGGCAGCGCGGACGGCAGCGACCGATTGCGAGCCCTGGCTGCGCGACCCGGACCCCTGGACTCGGCTGGCGGCGGCGACAGCGGTGCTCTCGCTGCGGGGCGATGGCTCCGCCGCGGCGCGCACGCTGACCGAGCTGCTGCCGCTGCGCGACACCCGCCCCGACCCGGACGACGTCTGGCAGGCGCAGCAGATCGCCGGCATGGCTGCCGTCGCCCTCACCGAGCATGGCGCCCTGGCCGACGGTACAGCCCTGACCACGCTGGCGCGAAATGCCGAAGACCCGAGCCCCGCGGTTTACAGGCCCGCCGCGATCGCCTTCGATCGCGTGTTGTCCGCGTTGGTGCAGGCCCACCGCTTCGAAGCGATCGATTCGCTGGCGCAAGCGCGCGACACTCTCGATCGCAGTGATTCGGATACGTTGCGCACGCGCGGCCGCAGGATCGCCGAAGCCGTGGCGGAGCTGGAACAGACTCAGCCGCTGACCGTTCGCCTGCAGCGTCATGCGATGGCGGCGGCAGCTACCGCGGCGGCCATGCTGACCCTGGCGGGCGGACTGTTGCATCGCCTGCGCCGCCGCTCGCCCCGCGTCTTCCTGAGCTACCGCCGAAGCGACAGTGCGGCCTGGTGCGGCCGCTTGTACGACCGCCTGGAAGCGGAGCTGGGTGCCGGCCGAACCTTCCGCGACATCGACTCGCTCGAACCCGGCGACCGATTCGAACAGAGATTGCGCGAACGCATCGGCGCCAGCGACGCCTTCGTCGCCGTCATCGGCCCCGGCTGGCTGGCAGCGGCCGACGAGTCCGGTCGCCGCCGCATCGACGACCCGGAAGACTTCGTGCGGCAGGAGATCGAGACCGCGCTGGCTGCGGGCAAGCCGCTGTTCCCGGTGCTGGTGGACGGCGCTCGCATGCCCACCGCGGCCGAGCTGCCGCCGTCGATCGCGGCGCTGGTGTCGGCGAATGCGATTACGGTTACCGACACCCACTTGGCGGCCGACGTCGCCAAGCTGGTGAAGTCGATCCGCGCGTCAGCGCGGCGCTGACGACTGCACTTCGATCAGCGCAGCCACGTCGGCATGGCCAGCGCCGCGCGCGATGGCGGCGGCGTCCTGGCCGCGGTCGTCGCGCAGGTCGCGCCGGGCGCCGCGCGCCAGCAGCAGCGTGACGACTTCGCGCTGGCCCTGGCCGGCGGCCCACATCAGCGCGGTCAACTCATGTTCGTAGGCCGCATCCGGCGCCACGCCGGCGTCGAGCAGCCGCGCCACCACGGCCGGGTGGCCCTGCGCGGCGGCGTAGACGATGGCCGGGCGGTGCATGTGGTCGACGGGCGCGGTGTCGGCGTGCGCGGCAAGCAGGCGCGCCACGACGGCCTCGTGGCCGCCGAAGGCCGCCGCCACGAGCGGCGTCACGCCTTCGAGCGACGCCAGATTGACGTCGGCGCCGGCGGCGATCAGGCGTTCGACCATCGGCAGCAGGCCCTTCTCGGCGGCGATGAGCAGCGCCGTCTTGCCCAGCCGGTTGCGCGAGTCGGGCGCCGCGCCCGCGGCAAGCGCTCGTTCCAGCGCCTTCAGGTCGCCCTGGCGCGCGGCCACCAGCAGCTGCGCGTTCAGGTTCGGGTGGCTGGCAGCCTGGCCCCAGGCCGCGGGCGCGGCGGCGGCGCAGGCCAGCGCCAGCAGGCAGGCCCGTCGGGACGCGGCAACAAAGCTGTCGGCTCGTGGCATGGCGGGAAGCGCTCTATTGCAAGCGGGAATGATTCCCGTCTATTCTGAGCCAAGAGGTCACGCGTGACCCGCCCCGTCGGGGCGAGCCCTCCACGTCTCCTCGCACGTTGCGACGGGCGTGTCCGTTCTGCCGTCGCGAGACCAGAAGAACCCAAGAGGAGACAGCATGCGTGAAGCAGCCAGCGGGCCCCGTTGCCGGGGCCTCGTGATCGGTGCCGCCCTGTTCGGCGCCATGGGGTGGGCCGCGGCCCAGTCGGAAATCCAGGGCGGTGCCGGCGCCACCGGCGCCGGCGTGCCGAAACCGGTGTCGGTGTCGCAGGACCAGTTGGACAAGGCCGCCGCCGACGGCAGGAACTTCCTGCACAGCAACGGCAGCTACGCGCAGACGCGCTACTACCCGGCGGCGCAGATCAACACCGGCAACGTCGGCAAGCTCAAGCCCGCGTTCACCTTCCAGACCGAGGTGCTGGAGTCGATGGAGACGGCGCCCATCGTCGTCGACGGGGTGATGTACCTCACCACCAGCTACAACCACCTCTACGCCATCGACGCCGCCACCGGCAAGGAGTTCTGGCACTACAAGCACAAGCAGGGTCCGGTCACCACCTACTGCTGCGGCCCCAACAACCGCGGCGTGGCGGTAATGGGCGACCGCGTCTTCATGGGCACGCTGGACGCCAAGCTGCTGGCGCTGGACGCCAAGAGCGGCAAGGTGCTGTGGAGCACGCAGATCGCCGACCCCGAGCTGGGCTATTCGGAGACGATGGCGCCGGTGGCGGTGAACGGCAAGGTGCTGATCGGCACCAACGGCGGCGAATACGGCATCCGCGGCTTCGTGAAGGCCTACGACGCCAACAGCGGCCAGCTGCTGTGGACCTTCTACACCATCCCCGAGAAGGGCCACGAAGGCGTCTGGAACCCGAACGACGCCACCGGCCGCAACATGCTGCGCGACATCGCGGCCGAGAAGAAGCAGCTCGCCGACAAGGGCGGCGACTTCTACAAGACGCTGGGCGGCGGCGTCTGGATGGCGCCCGCGGTCGACAAGGAGACGAACACCGTCTTCTTCGTCGTCGGCAACCCCAGCCCCGACCTCTACGGCACCGAGCGGCCGGGCGACAACCTGTACACCGACTCCATCGTCGCCGTCGACCTCAACACCGGCGCCTACAAGTGGCACTACCAGTACGTCTCGCACGACGTGTGGGACCTGGACGCGGTGTCGCCGGTGATCCTGGCCGAAGCGAAGGGCAAGGACGGCAAGATGGTCAAGGTGGCCATGCACGGCGGCAAGACCGGCCACGTCTACGTGCACGACCGCGCCACCGGCGAGCTGATCCGCTTCAGCGAGGCGATGGTGCCGCAGGAGAACATGTGGGTGCTGCCCACCGCCAACGGCGCGCGCATGCTGCCCGGTGCGAACGGCGGCGTCGAGTGGAGCCCGATGGCCTTCAACCCGAAGACGCGCCTGGTCTACGCGGCCAACCTGCACCAGCCGATGACCTACCACGTCGAGCAGGCCGGCTACCCCGGCGGCAAGCTGTGGCTGGGCGGCGCCTTCAAGGTGATCCCGAGCGAGAAGCAGTGGGGTCGCCTGGCGGCCGTCAACGTGGACACCGGCAAGCTGGCCTGGAAGGTCGACACCGAGCAGCCGCTGATGGGCGGCGTGCTCACCACCGCCGGCGGGCTGGTCTTCAACGGCGAGGGCAACGGCTGGTTCCGCGCCTTCGACGCGAAGAACGGCAAGAAGCTGTGGGAGTACCAGGCCGGTGCCGGCGTCAACGCGCCCGCGGTGTCGTACATGGTGGGCGGCAAGCAGTACGTCGCCGTCGCCGCCGGCGGCAACACGCAGCTGGACTTCAAGCGCGGCAACTCGGTGGTCGTGTTCGCGCTGCCGTGAGGGCAGGCGCCGTCGCGGCGCTGGCCGCGATGATGGTGCTGGGCGGCGGCGGCGCCGCGGCCCAGCACGCCGCCGGCAACGCGCCGGCGGCGACCACGCCGCCGGCCAAGGCCGAGGTCTGCTTCGCCTGCCACGGGCCCGCGGGGCGTTCGACGATCACCACCAACCCGATCCTCGCCGGCCAGACCGCGCGCTACCTCTACCTGCAGCTGCGCGACTTCGCCGAAGGCCGGCGCAGCGACCCGCAGATGTCGCCCATCGCGACCACGCTCAACCGCGACGAGATGCGCGAGCTGGCGGACTACTTCGCGCAGCAGAAGCCGGCGCCGCAGAACTTCCCGGTCGACCCCGAGCGTGCGAAGCGCGGCAAGGCGAAGGCCGACGAGACGCTGTGCACGATGTGCCACCTGGGCGGCTTCGGCGGCCAGAACGAGATCCCGCGCGTGGCCGGCCAGCACCACGACTACATCGTCAAGCAGCTGGCCGACTTCAAGGCGCGCCGCCGCACCAACGACGCCGGCAACATGACCGCCGTGTCGCGCACGCTGTCGGACGAGGACATCGAGGACCTCGCCCACTACCTCACCGGCCTCTAGAAAGGCGAAGGGGCCGCGCGAGGCGGCCCCTTGGCAGGTTCACCGACGGTTCAGGCCTTCTTCCAGGCCAGGCACCAGCCGTTGGCCGCGATCTGCTTGCGGCCGAACATCGCGCAGCCGGCCCATTCGTCGGTCTGCGAGCCCTGCCAGAACTGGCAGCTTCTGCAGTGCTGGTCGGGCTTGTGCTGCGGGTACTTCTTCGAGTCGACCTTGGCCGTGTCGTGCCGGTAGCCCAGCGCGGTGGCGGCCTCGTCGTTCTCGTCGACCTGCGCGGCGGCGGCGCGGCAGGCCACGCCCGCCGCCGCCACCGCCACCATGAAGCGGCGGCGAGACTTCATCTCACTTGGCCAGCTTGAAGACCCAGACCGAACCACCCTGCTCGAGGTAGTTCACCTTCTTGGCCACGTCGCCGCCCCACAGCGGCACCGCGCCGCCCCAGCCCGAGACCACGGCGACATACTGCTCGCCCTTGTCTTCCCAGGTGATCGGGGGCGCGACCACGCCCGAGCCGGTCTGGAACTTCCAGACGATCTTGCCGGTCTTGGCGTCGGCGGCCTGCAGGAAGCCTTCCGGCGTGCCCCACCACACGAGGTTGCCGCCGGTGGTCAGCACGCCGCCCCACAGCGGCGCGTTGTTGGGCGTCTCCCAGACGATCTTGCCGCTCTTCGGGTCGATGGCGCGCAGCGCGCCGATCGGGCCGTCGGAGAGGGTCTTGATCGTGAAGCCGGCGCCCAAGTAGGCCGCGCCCTTCTTGTAGGTGATGGGCTCGTTCCAGATCTCCATGCCCCACTCGTTGGAGGGCACGTAGAACAGCTTGGTCTCCGGCGAGTAGGCCATCGGCATCTGGTTCTTGCCGCCCAGGAAGCTCGGCGCGGCGAACACCGCCTTGCCCTTGGCCGCATCCGCGCCCGCGGTCGGGTCGCCCGGGCGGTTCTCCGGCACGTAGTTGGGCCGGCCGGTCTTCAGGTCGATGCCGGTGGCCCAGGTGATCTTCTTGACGAAGGGGAAGGCGTTCTCGAGCTTGCCGTTCTTCGCGTCGATCACGTAGAAGAAGCCGTTGCGGTCGGCCTTGCCGCCGAGGATCTTGCCGCCGTCCTCGTAGGTGACGAACTCGTTGACGCCGTCGAAGTCCCAGCCGTCGTTGGGCGTGGTCTGGTAGTGCCAGACGATCTGGCCGGTCTTCACGTCGATGGCGACGGTGGAGCAGCTGAACAGGTTGTCGCCCTTGCGCAGGTGGCTGTTCCAGGGCGCCGGGTTGCCGGTGCCGAAGTAGGCCAGGCCGGTCTTGGCGTTGTAGGTGCCGCCCAGCCAGGTGGCCGCGCCGCCGGTCTTCCACAGGTCGCCCGGCCAGCTCTTGCCGGTGGTGCCGGAGACGCCGTTCTCGGTCTTGTTGCCCTGGGCGTCGTACTTGTAGCCCATGTGGCCTTCGACCGTCGGACGCGTCCAGACCAGCGCGCCGGTCTTCGGGTTGCGCGCCTCGACGCGGCCGACGACGCCGAACTCGCCGCCCGACACGCCGGTCAGCAGCAGGCCGCCGGCGATGATGGGGGCCGCGCTGGCGCTGTAGCCGGCGGCGTAGTCGTCGATCTTCTCCTTCCAGACGACTTCGCCGCTGTCCTGGTTGAGCGCCACGAGCTGCGCGTCCAGGGTGGCGAAGATCACCAGGTTGTCGTACAGCGCCGCGCCGCGGTTGATGACGTCGCAGCAGGGCATGATGCCGTCGGGCAGCCGGTGCTCGTACTTCCAGAGCTTGGCGCCGGTCTTCGCGTCGAGCGCGTAGATGCGCGAGTACGACGCGGTGACGAACATCTTGCCGTTGTGGATGACGGGCTGGCTTTCCTGCCCGCGCTGCTTCTCGCCGCCGAAGCTGAAGCTCCAGACCGGCACCAGCTTGCCGATGGTGGCGGTGTTGATGCTCTTCAGCGGCGAATAGCGCTGGCCCTGGGTGCCGATGCCCCAGGAGAGCACGTCGCCGGGGGTCTTGGCGTCGTCCTCGATCATCTTGTCGGTGACCACGGCCTGCGCGGACATCGACGACAGTGCGGCTGCGACCAGCACGCTCAACAGTTGGAATCGCATGGGGTTCATCTCCTCGGGGCCTGCCAGGAAGGGTGGTCGCGCCGCGTCTTGGCACGGCGCGAAGGCCTCAAGGGCAAGCCGCGTGCCAGTCCGCCGGCAGCCCGAATCGGCCGATTCGGCCCACTTCGGCAAGGGTTTCCACCGCATGGAGCGGTGCGAAGTGATCCACGACGCAACAACGCGCCGCGTCGTGGATCAGGGTTTCCTCGGTCGGCTTCCGGCGGTCGCGGGACAGTTCAGACCAGGCCGTCGAACAGCCACACCTCGACCAGGTCGCCCGCGGCCACGCTGCCCTGTTCCGGCCCCAGCACCACCAGCGCGTTGGCCACCGACAGGCTGCGCAGGATGCCCGCGCCCTGCGCGCCAGTGAGGCGCACTTCCCACTGGCCGTCGGCGGCGCGCTCGACGATGCCGCGCTGGTACTCGCTGCGCCCGGGCCGCTTTCGGATGGCCACCGCGCTGCGCACGCGCAGCGTTGGCACGGGCGTGGCCTCGGCGCCGGCCAGCGCCAGCAGCGCGTCGCGCACGAAGACGTAGTAGGTGACGAGTGCGGCCACCGGGTTGCCCGGCAGCGCGAAGAGCAGCGCGCGCCGGACGCCTTCGCCCTTCAGCGGCCCGAAGGCGAAGGGCCGGCCGGGGCGCATGGCCACCTTCCAGAACCCGACCTCGCCGCGCGCTTCGAGCACGTCCTTCGTGTAGTCGGCGTCGCCCATGCTGACGCCGCCGCTGGTGACCACGGCGTCGGCCTCGGCCACCGCGCGGTCGACGACGGCGGCCAGCGCCGCCGGGTCGTCGCGCACGAGCCCGAGGTCGACCACCTCCATCCCCAGGCGCTGCAGCGCGCCGATGAGGCCGAAGCGGTTGCTGTCGTAGATGCAGCCCGGCGCCAGCGGCGTGCCCGGCGCCTGCACCTCGTCGCCGGTGGAGAACACGGCCACGCGCAGACGGCGCCGCACCTCCACGCGGTCGAAGCCCAGCGAGGCGACGAGCCCCACGTCGGCCGGCCGCAGCACGCGGCCGGCCGAAAGCGCCGGCTGGCCGCGCGCCAGGTCTTCGCCGCGCTTGCGGCGGTTCTCGCCCGGCTTGACGGCGTTGCTGGCGAAGTCGACCGTCCCGTCCTCGACCTTGACCAGTTCCACCGGCACCACGGTGTCCAGCCCGGGCGGCATCACCGCGCCGGTCATGATGCGCACGCATTGCCCGCGCCCCACGCGGCCATCGAAGCGGGCGCCGGCGAACACCGTGCCGTCCACCGCCGCGAGCCGCGTGCGCGCCTCGGCCGCGAGGTCGGCGCCGGCAAAGGCGTAGCCGTCCATCGCCGAGTTGTCGTGCGCCGGCACGTCGATCGGCGAGACGAGGTCGGCCGCGAGCACGCGGCCGACGGCCCGGTCCACCGGCACGCTCTCGACGCCGGTGACCGTTTGCAGGTGCTGCGCGATCACCGCGCGCGCCTGCGCGACCGGCAATTCGTCGCCGCTCATGAGAGGGGAGAGTCCGAGTTCAGCCATGGTGGGGTGTCGAAGGATTGTGGCGGCGCGGCGCCGCTATGCACGCATTTTCATATCGTCGCGCGTCAGCGGCGCCGGGCAGAATCGCGCCCCCTGAGATGGACACGATTGCCGCGAGCCTGCGCCTGGCGCTGGACCTCATCGCCCAAGCCGACGCCCGCCTGCTGGAGATCGTGAGTCTCTCGCTGCGCGTGTCGACCAGCGCCTGCCTGTTCGCCGCGCTCGCCGGCCTGGGCGCCGGTGCCTTCCTCGCCGCGGTGCCCTTCCCGGGGCGCCGTGTCGCCGTCTGGTTCGTCAACACGATGCTCGCGCTGCCGCCGGTGGTGGTGGGGCTGGTGGTCTACCTGATGCTCTCGCGCAGCGGGCCGCTGGGCCGCTTCGGCATCCTCTTCACGCCGGCGGCGATGGTGGTGGCGCAGACGGTGCTGCTGCTGCCGCTGATCGCCGCGCTGGCGCGCCGGCTGGTGGTGGACGCGCTGGCCGAAGGCGGCGAGCAGCTGCGGTCGCTCGGCGCTTCGCCGCTCACCGCCGCGCTGCTGATGCTGGTGCACCAGCGCGCCGGCGTGCTGACGGTGCTGCTCACCGCCTTCGGCCGCGCGGTGGCCGAGGTGGGCGCGGTGATGATCGTGGGCGGCAACATCGAAGGCGCGACACGCGTGATGACGACCGCCATCGCGCTCGAGACGAGCAAGGGCGACCTGCCGCTGGCGCTGGCGCTGGGCATCGTGCTGCTCTCGGTGGTGGGCCTCGTGAACCTGCTGGTGGCCGCGCTGCAGGCCGGCGGCAACCCGGAGCGCGAGGCGCTGGCCTGATGACGCCGCTGGTGACGCTCACGAACGCGAACGTGAACTTCGGCGACGTGGCCGCGCTGGCGGGCGTCTCGCTCACGCTGGCGCGCGGCGAACGGCTGGCGCTGGTGGGCCCCAACGGCGCCGGCAAGACCACGCTGCTGCGCCTGCTGCACGGCATGATCCCCTGCGCCGGCCGCAGCGCGGCGCAGCCGCTGAAGTGCGCGATGCTGTTCCAGCGCCCCTTCCTGCTGCGCCTGTCCGCGCTCGCCAACGTGGAAGTCGGCCTCTGGCTGGCGCGCGTGCCGGCCGCCGAGCGCCGCACGCGCGCGCTGGCGGCGCTGGAACGCGTGGGCCTGGGCGCGCTCGCGAAGCGGCCGGCGCGTGCGCTCTCCGGCGGCCAGCAGCAGCGGCTGGCGCTGGCGCGCGCCTGGGCGCTGCAGCCCGACCTGCTGCTGCTGGACGAACCCACCGCCAGCCTGGACCCCACCGCCAAGCGCGAGGTGGAAACGCTGGTGGAAGCGCTCGCGCGCGACGGCGCCACGCTGGTGATGAGCACCCACAACCTGGGCCAGGCCAAGCGCCTGGCCACCCGCATCGTCTACCTCGAAGGCGGCCGCCTGCTGGCCGACCTGCCGAGCGAGACCTTCTTCGACCCCCGCCACCCGCCGGCCGCCGCTGCGGCCTTCCTCAAAGGAGAACTTCCATGGACCTGATGCGCCGCGCCGCGCTCGCCTTGCTGGCCAGCGTTTCCCTCACCGCCTTCGCGCAGGACAAGAGCATCGTGATGGCGTCCACCACCAGCACCGAGCAGTCGGGCCTGTTCGCCCACCTGCTGCCGCGCTTCAAGCAGGCCAGCGGCATCGACATCAAGGTGGTGGCCGTGGGCACCGGCCAGGCGCTGGACATCGGCCGCCGCGGCGACGCCGACGTGCTGTTCGTGCACGACACCGCGGCCGAGGAGAAGTTCGTCGCCGAAGGCTTCGCCAAGGCGCGGCGCGACGTCATGTACAACGACTTCGTGCTCGTCGGCCCGGCCGACGACCCGGCGAAAGTGAAGGGCAAGGACATCGCCGAGGCGCTGAAGAAGATCGCCGCCGCCGGCGCGCCCTTCGTCTCGCGCGGCGACAAGAGCGGCACCCACGCGGCCGAACTGCGGCTGTGGAAGATCGCCGGCCTGGACCCCGCCGCCCAGCCGCCCGCCGGCTACAAGGCCTGCGGCTGCGGCATGGGGCCGGCGCTCAACATCGGCTCGTCCACCGGCGGCTACGTGCTCGCCGACCGCGGCACCTGGCTGGCGTTCAAGAACCGCGGGCCGCTCGTGATCCTGGTCGAAGGCGACAAGCGGCTGTTCAACCAGTACGGCGTGATGGTCGTGAACCCCGAGAGGTTCCCGCACGTGAAGGCCGCGCTGGCCACGGCGTTCGCCGACTGGGTGGTCTCGCCGGCCGGCCAGCAGGCCATCGCCGACTACAAGATCAACGGCGAACAGCTCTTCTTCGGCAACGCCCGCTAGGGCCTGCGTTCCAGTCTGGAACACCCGGAGCGGACCCCCGGGTTTCGCCTAGGTTTCGCTCGCAGGACCCTATGCAGATGATTGCATAAGCCCTGGCGCCAGGATGGCGCCGGGTGGGTGTTGCCCAACCGCGAGAAAGACAAACCATGCAGAAGAGCCTGCACATCAACGCCGAGAAATGCACCGGCTGCCTGCAGTGCGAGATGGCCTGTTCGTTCGAGAACTACGGCTCGTTCGTGCCTGCACGTTCGCGCATCAAGGTGTTCGACTTCCACGAGACCGGCCGCAAGGTGCCCTACACCTGCACCCAGTGCGACGAGGCCTGGTGCCTGCACGCCTGCCCGGTGGAAGCGATCACCGTGGACAAGGCCACCGGCGCCAAGGTGGTGGCCGAGAGCACCTGCGTGGGCTGCAAGGTCTGCACGATCAGCTGCCCCTTCGGCACCATCAACTACGTGCAGGAGACCGGCAAGGTGCAGAAGTGCGACCTGTGCGGCGGCGACCCCGCCTGCGCGACCGCCTGCCCGACCGGCGCCATCACCTACGTCGATGCCAACTGGACCGGCCTGAACAAGATGCAGGCTTGGGCCGACAAGCTCGGCAACCAGCCGGCTGCGGCGTAAGAGGAGAGCACACATGTCCTGGGCTGGAAAGATCCTGCGCGTCAACCTCGCTGCCGGCACCGTCAAGTCGGAGCCGCTCAACATGGAATGGGCGCGCGCCTACCTCGGCTCGCGCGGCCTGGCCACCAAGTACATCGTCGAGGAGGTCGACCCCAAGGTCGATCCGCTCTCGCCGGCCAACAAGCTGATCTGGGCCACCGGCCCGCTGACCGGCACCATGGCCTCCACCGGCGGCCGCTACACCGTCGTCACCAAGGGCCCGCTGACCGGCGCCATCGCCTGCTCGAACTCGGGCGGCTACTGGGGCGCCGAGCTGAAGATGGCCGGCTGGGACATGGTCATCTTCGAGGGCAAGTCCGCGAAGCCGGTGTTCCTCTACATCGAGGACGACGTCGCCGAGCTGCGCGACGCCTCGCACCTGTGGGGCAAGAGCGTCTGGGAAACCGAGGAGACGCTCAAGAAGCAGCTGCAGCAGCCGCAGGCGCGCGTCTCCAGCATCGGCCTGGCGGGCGAGAACCAGGTGCTCTACGCGGCGGTGGTGAACGACCTGCACCGCGCCGCCGGCCGCTCCGGCGTGGGCGCGGTGATGGGCAGCAAGAACCTGAAGGCGGTCGTCGTCCGGGGCACCAAGGGCGTCGGCAACGTGGCCGACCCCAAGGAGTTCATGAAGGTCACCTTCGAGAAGAAGAAGATCCTCGCCGAGAACGGCGTCACCGGCCAGGGCCTGCCGACCTACGGCACCCAGGTGCTGATGAACGTCATCAACGAGATCGGCGCGCTGCCCACGCGCAACCACAAGGACGTGCAGTTCGAGGGCGCCAAGGACATCTCCGCCGAGGCCATGGCCACGCCGCGCAAGAGCGACGGCAAGAAGCACCTCGTCACCAACCAGGCCTGCTTCGGCTGCACCATCGCCTGCGGCCGCATCAGCAAGATGGACCAGGGCCACTTCACGGTGGAGAACAAGCCGCAGTACTGGGGCGCCTCGGGCGGCCTCGAATACGAAGCGGCCTGGGCGCTCGGCGCCGCCAACGGGGTCAACGACCTCGAGGCGCTGCAGTACGCCAACCTGATCTGCAACGAGCAGGGGATGGACCCGATCTCCTTCGGCGCGACCGTCGGCGCCGTGATGGAGCTTTACGAGATGGGCGTGCTCACCAAGGAGCAGATCGGCATCGAGGCGCCGTTCGGTTCCGCACGCGCTCTCGCCTTCCTGGCCGACGCCACGGCGAATGGCGAAGGCTTCGGCAAGGACGTCGGCCAGGGCAGCAAGCGGTTGACCGCCAAGTACGGTCACCCCGACCTGAGCATGAGCGTCAAGGGCCAGGAGTTCCCGGCCTACGACTCGCGCGGCATCCAGGGCATGGGCCTCACCTATGCCACCAGCAACCGCGGTGCCTGCCACCTGCGCAGCTACACCGTGGCCTCGGAAGTGCTGGGGATCCCGGTCAAGACCGACCCGCTCGCTTCCGAAGGCAAGCCCGAACTGGTGAAGGCCTTCCAGGACGCCACCGCCGCCTTCGACGCCGCCGGCATCTGCATCTTCACCAGCTTCGCCTGGACGCTGGAGGACGTGGCGCCGCAGGTCGCGGCCGCCTGCGGCCCCGAGTTCACGATGGAGAAGGTGAGCGAGATCGGCGAGCGCATCTGGAACATGGAGCGCGACTTCAACAACCGCGCCGGCTTCACCCACAAGGACGACACGCTGCCCAAGCGGCTGCTCACCGAACCGGCCAAGACCGGCCCCGCCAAGGGCCTGGTCAACAAGCTGCCGGAGATGCTGCCCAAGTACTACGAGATCCGCGGCTGGAACGCCGACGGCACCCTCAAGCCCGAGACGCGCCAGCGCCTGGGTTTGTGATCTCGCGCCGAAAGGCGCCGTAGTCCAAGACGCGAGGCGGCCCACCACCGCCTCGCGCCGTTTCCGGCAAGGCCCGACGAAGAAAGACCCCCATGAAACACGTCATCCTCGGCGCCGGCCCGGCCGGCGTCATCGCGGCCGAGATGTTGCGCAAGCACGCCCCGAACGACGAGATCACCCTCGTCGGCGACGAGCCCGAGGCGCCGTACTCGCGCATGGC
This sequence comes from uncultured Rubrivivax sp., assembly GCA_964454485.1. Taxonomy (GTDB): domain Bacteria; phylum Pseudomonadota; class Gammaproteobacteria; order Burkholderiales; family Burkholderiaceae_C; genus Rubrivivax. The sequence continues at coordinate 11,475 of CAYVXO010000035.1, read as the reverse complement.
GATTCCCTACCTGCTGATCGGCAACATCGGCGAAGAGGGCACCCACCTGCGCCACGGCGCCGACCACTACGGCAAGCTGCGCATCAACCTGCAGCGCGGCCGCGCGAAGACGCTGGACACGGCGGCGCGCAAGGTCACGCTGGAGGACGGCCGCACGCTGGACTACGACCGACTGCTCATCGCCACCGGCTCCTCGCCCGCCACGCCGCCGATTCCGGGCATCGACGGGCCCGGCGTGCACAGCTGCTGGACCCTGGCCGACGCCCGCTTCATCATGGCCGAGGCGAAGAAGGGCGCGCGCGTGCTGCAGATGGGCGCCGGCTTCATCGGCTGCATCATCATGGAAGCGCTCGCCGCGCGCGGCGTGCAGTTGAGCGTGGTGGAGATGGGCGACCGCATGGTGCCGCGCATGATGGGCCCCACCGCCGGCGGGATGATCAAGGACTGGTGCCAGAAGAAGGGCGTGAAGGTCCACACCGGCGCGCGCGTCGAAGCCATCGAAAGGCCGAAGGCCGAAGCGCCCGGGCTGCTGGGCAAGATCGCCAGCGCCGTGGGTCTGGGCCACGCCGAGCCGGCCGCCGGCGCGCCGATGAAGGTGAAGCTGTCCACCGGCGAAGTGCTGGAAGCCGACCTCGTGATCAGCGCCACCGGCGTCAAGCCCAACATCGGCTTCCTGGAAGGCAGCGGCGTGCGCTGCCTGGTCGGCGTGCTGACCGACGAGCACCTGGAGACCAACGTCAAGGGCGTCTACGCCGCCGGCGACTGCGCCGAGGCCTTCGACAAGGTGAGCGGCAAGACCATCGTGAGCGCGATCCAGCCCAACGCCGCCGAGCAGGCGCGCGTGGCCGCGCTCAACATGGCCGGCCGGCCGGCCGAGCTGCGCGGCGTCACCCAGATCAACGTGCTCGACACGCTGGGCCTCATCTCGGCCAGCTTCGGCCAGTGGGAAGGCGTGAAGGGCGGCCAGCACGCCGAACTCACCGCCGACGGCCGGCACCTGAGCCTGCAGTTCGACGGCGACCGCCTGGTGGGCTGCAACGCCATCGGCTGGACCGAGCACGTGGGCGTGATGCGCGGCCTGGTCGAAGGCGGCGTGAAGCTGGGCCCGTGGAAGGACAAGCTGCTGAAGGACCCGACGCTGCTGATGGAGGCCTACCTGGCTTCGGCACAATCGCAGCACACGCACGCGATGATGAAGTAGCGCCCCGTCGGATGAAGGTCACGCTCAAGCTCTACGCCAGCCTCACGCAACACCTGCCGCTGGAACGGCGCACCCACAACTTCGTCGAGCTCGAGGTGCCGGAAGGGTCGACCGTCAACCAGGTGGTCGAGCCCTTCAACCTGCCGCCGAAGAGCGTGCACCTGGTGCTGATCAACGGCGCCTTCGTGCCGCCGGGCGAGCGCGACGCGCGCGCGCTGGTCGAAGGCGACGTGCTGGCGATCTGGCCGCCGATCGCCGGTGGATGACTTCGTCCGCGAGCATGGCTGCACCGAAGCCGAATGGCTGGGCTGGCTGCCGCGCGCCGTGCACGGGCACGCCTGGACGCGCCCGCACGCGCAGGGCGCGTTGGTCGACCTGGGCGAAGGCACGCTCGCGCTCGACTGGCAGGTGCTGCCGCCCCGGCGCATCGCGCTCCTGAACCTGCCGCGGCTGGCGGTGCGCTACCGCTTCGAAGGCGTGCCCGCGGGGCTGCGCGAGCGCTTCCTCAAACGCTTCGACCTGCACCTGCAGCGCGGCGGCGGCTGATGGCGGGCGCGTCCAAGCCATCGGCATGGCGGCGCTGGCTGGGCATCGCGGCGCGCGCCGGCCACCTGGCTGCGGTCGCGCTGCTGGCGGCGCAGCTCCACGGCGCGCCGGGCGCCGCCGCCGGGGGCTGGCTCACGCTGCTGACCGGCCTCGCCCTGCTGGGGGCCGAGCTGGCCGACGGCCGCGTGCGCCTGGACGAGCTGGCCGGCGCCTGGGTGCTGGCCAAGCTCGCACTCGTGGCTGCCGGCCTGGCCTGGCCGGCGGCGGCACTCCCGCTCTTCTGGGCCATGCTGGTGGCGTCGGCCGTGATCTCGCACGCGCCGCGCGAATGGCGGCACTGGAAGCCAGGCCCCTGACCCGGGCGCGCCGCGCGCATGCCCCTGCGCCCGACAGGGCAGCAGAAGCCACCGGACCGAATCCCGAATAATGGGTTTTAGGAGGTTCGGATGGATGACACCGCGCTGGGCTATCTGCAGCGGCTGGCGGACGGTCTTCCGTCGATGCTGGCCTACTGGGACCTCGAGCTGCGCTGCCGCTACGCCAATCAGGCGTACGTGCGCTGGTTCGGCGTCAAGCCCGAGGACCTGATCGGGCAGACGTTGCCGGACCTGCTGGGTCCGGAACTCTTCGCGCTCAACGAGCCCCACGTGCGCGGCGCGCTCGCCGGCGAATTGCAGCGCTTCGAGCGTGTCGTGCCCGGCCCCGACGGCCACGCGCGCCAGAGCCTGGCCCACTACGTGCCCGACGTCCAGGACGGCCGGGTCGTCGGCTTCGCGGTCGAGGTGACCGAGGTGACGCCGCTGAAGCAGACCGAGGCCGACCTGCGGCGCCTGGTCGCCGAGCTGGAAGCCGAGGTGCAACGCCGGCGCGCCGTCGAGGATTCGCTGGCCGAGGCCGAGCAGAGCCTGGCGGTGGCGCTGGCCAGCGTCGGTGCCGGTTTCATCGCCACCGACGACCGCGGACGGGTGCTCCGCCTGAACGTCGTTGCCGAGCAGCTGACCGGCTGGACCGCCGCCGAGGCCCGGGGACGGTCGATCTGGACCGTCTTCGAGACCGAGGGCCGGCCCGAGGCCCTGCAGGCAGAGAACCCGCTGGACGTGGTGCGCGAGCGCGGCATCACCGCCGACGACGTGCAGCAGCTGACGCTGGTCTCGCGCCAGGGCGAGCGGCGCGTCGTCACGGTGCGCACCGCCATCACCCACGGCGCCGAGGGTGACGTGCGCGGGATGGCGATGCTGTTCCGCGACGAGACGCGCCTGCAGCAGGCAGCCATCGAGTCGAACCTGCTGGCCGCCATCGTCCAGTCCTCGCAGGACGCCATCATCGCGAAGACGCTGGACGGCCGCATCACGAGCTGGAACGCGGCCGCGCAGGCGCTGTTCGGCTACGCGCCCGAGGAGATCATCGGCCGGCCGATCCAGACCCTGATCCCCGCCGACCGCGCGGGCGAGGAGATGGCGATCCTGTCGCGCCTGGCGCGCGGCGAGCGCGTGCCCACCTTCGAGACCGTGCGGCTGGCCCGCGACGGCAGCACGCGCGAGGTGTCGCTCACGATCTCGCCCATCCGCGACGCTGCCGGCCGCATCGTCGGTGCCTCGAAGATCGTGCGCGACATCGCGCCGCAGCGCCGCGCCGAGGCGCTGGAAGCCGAGAACCGCCGCTTCCAGGAGACCAGCCGGCTCAAGAGCCTGTTCCTCGCCAACATGTCGCACGAGCTGCGCACGCCCCTGAACGCGATCATCGGCTTCGGCGAGCTGCTCCACGCCGGCACCGTGAACCAGGGACACCCGAAGTACCGGCGCTTCGTCGGCCACATCGTCAGCAGCGGGCGCCACCTGCTGCAGCTCATCAACGACGTGCTGGACCTGTCCAAGGTGGAGGCCGGCAAGCTGCAGTTCGTCCCCGAGCCGGGTCCGCTGGCGCCGCTGGTGCGCGAGGTGACCGAGGTGATGGCGGTCGCGATCGAGCGCAAGCGCCTTTCGCTGCAGGTCAGCGTCGACGAAGGCGTCGACGACGCGGTGCTGGACCGCACGCGCTTCAAGCAGGTCCTCTACAACTACCTGTCGAACGCGGTGAAGTTCACCCCCGAAGGCGGCGCGGTGGGCGTGCGGGTCGGCCCCGAGGGCGCCGACCGGCTGCGGCTGGAAGTGCACGACAGCGGCATCGGCATCGCCGCCGACCAGCTGCCACGCCTGTTCCAGGAGTTCCAGCAGCTCGACGCCGGCAGCGCGCGCCGGCACGAAGGCACCGGGCTCGGGCTGGCGCTCACGCGCCGCCTCGTCGAAGCCCAAGGCGGCAGCGTGGGCGTGCGCAGCCGGCCGGGCGAAGGCAGTGTCTTTCACGCCGTGCTGCCGCGCCGCCCGCCGGGTGCCGGCGCGGCGGACGGGCGGCCGCGCTTCCTGGTCATCGAGGACGACCTCGGGCTGCAGACCCGGCTGGTGCAGGAGCTGTCGCAGCTGGGCCTGGCCGCCGACACCGCGCCCGACGGAAGGCAGGCGCTGCAGCGGCTGCAGCAGGAGCGCTACCACGCGATCTCGCTCGACCTGGTGCTGCCCGACCGGCCCGGGCTGGACCTGCTGGCGAGCGCGCGCCAGGACATGCCGCACGAGCGCCGGGCGTCGGTCATGGGGCTGACGATGCCCGGCGACGACGGCCGCAACGCGGCGTTCGCGATCGCCGACGTGATCGGCAAGCCGCTGGCCGCGGGCGAACTGGCCGCCGTGCTGCGCCCGCTGCGCGGCCAGTCCGGCGTGCCGCCGCGCGTGCTGGTCGTCGACGACGACGTGCGCGCGCTGGAGCTGATGCGCGCCGCGCTCGGCGAGCTCGGCTTCGAGGCGGTCTGCCTGGCCGACGGCCGCGAAGCGGTGGCCGCGCTCTCGCGGCAGCCCTTCGCCGCCCTCGTGCTGGACCTGCTGATGCCCGATTTCGACGGCTTCGCCGTGCTCGACGCGATGCAGGCGGTGCCGGCGCAGGTCGACACGCCGGTCTTCATCTGGACCAGCATGCTGCTGTCCGACGACGACTACGCGCGGCTCGCGCAGTCGGCGCGCGCGATCCTCGGCCGCGGCGGCGGCGCGCTGGCGCGCATGCTCGACAGCTGGCGGCGGCGCAGCGCGCCGCTGCCGATGGCCGAGGGCCACGGGGACGCGCCGTGACGCGCCCGCTGCGCGCCCTCGTCGTCGACGACCAGCCCGCGGGTGCCGAGCTGCTGTCCTTCGTGCTCGAGAACGAAGGCTTCGAGGTCGCGTGGGCCGCCGACGCCGACGCCGCGCGCCGCAGCATCGCCGCCGCGCCGCCGGACGTCGTCGTGATGGACATCCAGTTGCCGGGCGAGGACGGCCTGGCCCTCACGCGGGCGCTGAAGGCCGACGCCGCCACGCGGGCGATCCCCGTCGTCGCCTGCACCGCCTACGCGATGAAGGGCGACGAGGCGGCGATGCGCGCGGCCGGCTGCGACGGCTACCTGCCCAAGCCCATCGACGTCGGCCGCTTCGCGCAGCACGTGCGCGCGCTGATCGGGCGTTAGCGGCGGTGGTGATGCCCCGGCCGCCGAAGACGACGGGTGGCTGCTGACCGCCCATGCGAGCGGCATCGCCGCCACGTTGCACGCCAGTGGCAGCGTCGACACCAGCGGCCCCTTCTTCCAGAGCCTGGGCAGCCACGGCCGCAGCTGCAACCCGTGCCACGACGCGCCGAACGCGGGCGACATCGGCCGCTTCAAGGGCCCGGTGCTGCGCGCGCTGGCGGCACGCGCCACCTACTTCCACAACGGCATGGTGGCCGTCCTGCGCTCGCTCTGAAGCGTCGCCGTCACAACCTGGCGAGCAGCGCGTCCCAACCCGGGTAGGCGCTGCGCGCCAGCCCGTACTTGAAGGCGAAGGGGTTCGTCGCCTCGCCGTCGACGAGCGCGCGCACGAAGCCCGGGCCGTCGTGCACCCAGTTGCCGCCCAGCAGCGTGACCCCGCGCGCGAACAGCGGGTCCGGCGGCGCGCCGACGCTCGGGCCCACCATCGACAGGCTCGTCGCACCGCGGCAATGGGCCAGCATGCGGTCGAGCGAGTCGTTGAGCATCAGCGTGCCGGTGGCCATGATCTTGCGGCAGCCGGCCAGTTCGCGCGCGTCGGTGGTGATGCGCACGCGGCCGTCGTCCTTCACCAGGTCCTCGCGCAGTTCCACCACCAGCAGCTTCGCGCCGCGTTCGACCAGGCGGCCGACCAGCGGCGCGAACCAGCCGATCATGCCCAGGGTCTCGCCGGGCTGCGGGTCCAGGCCGCCGAAGGAGTCGGTGCTCTTCGGCGGCACGAAGCCGGCGCGGTCGAACAGGCTGCGGGTGATCGCGTTGATCGCCGCGAAGCCGAGCGTGCGGCGCAGCGTGTCGCCGCCGGTGAAGCCACGCGCCAGCGCCAGCGGGTCGGCGCCTTCGAGCGGCACCCCGCCGGCGCGCAGCACGGGCAGCGTGTCGCCCAGCAGCACGTAGGAAAGCCCGAGCGCGCCGTCTTCCAGCTCCAGCGCGCAGAACTCGCCACGCAGGCGGTCGGACTCGGGCGGCGGCGGCAGGTGCAGCGCGCGCACGCGCGGCAGCGGCGCCTTCGCGGCATAACGTTCCAGCAGGGTGATGGCTTCGGTGGCCCAGCTCATGTCGATGGCTTCCGTGCCGCGCGCGGCGAGAGGGCGTTGGGAAAGAAGAGCGCGGTCAGGCTCTTGCTGTGCACCGGCGAGAAACTGCCGTGGGTCTGGGTGCCTTCGTCGTGGCGGCGCCAGTCGCGCACCCAGTGGATGGCGTCGCACACCTCCAGGAGGCCCATGGTTTCGCGGTCGCCCACCAGCACGCCCTGCACGCGCAGGCCGAAGCGTGCGCGCGCGTCGTCCAGTGCGGCCAGCGTCTGCGGCACACAGCCGAATTCGCCGTCGCTCACGATCAGCAGGTCGGCGCTGGCCCAGCGCGCTTCGTGCACCGAGGCGATGGCGCGCTCGATCGGCGTCTGCACGTCGGTGCCGCCGTCGAAGGCCTGGCCCATCAGTTCCATCAGCGCATCCAGCCCGGCCTCGTCGCGCCCGAGATCACGCTCCAGCAGTTCGCCCGGGCCCCCGAAGGCGATGAGCCGGCAGGCGCGGCCGCTCTCGTGGGCGGCACGCAGCGCGGCGATGGCCACCGCCTTGGCGATGTTCTCCGGCGCGCCGTGCATCGAGCCCGAGGTGTCCAGCGCCAGCAGGATGGGGCCGCGCTCCAGCGCCTCGGGCGCCGCCTCGTCGGCGGCGGCGCGCGCGTGCAGCGGGTCGGGCCGCCAGTCGACGAGCACGGCCTCGGTCTCCCAGCCGAGCAGGCGTGCTTCGGCGTGGCGCGCGCGCCAGAGCTTCTTCAGCACCGGGTGGCGCAGCATCACCGCCTCGCCGGCCAGCATGCGGTCGGGGCGCGACGTGAAGCGGATGCCGGTGATCTCGCCCGGCGCGCCGGGCAGCCGCGTTTCCACCGGCGCCAGCACCGGCTGGCGCGGCGACGCCAGCGGCGTGCGCTGCGGGTCGGGCCGCGGCAGCACGCTGCGCTCGGCGCGGCCGAGCTGGCGGATCAGCGCCGCCAGCTCCGGCAGCTGCTGCAACCGCTCGGCGGCGCGCCGCGCCACCTGCCAGGGGCGCGAGCGCAGCCGGCCCTGGATGCGGTCCCACTGCAGGTGGCCGAAGTCGCCCAGGTCGCGCAGCAGCGCCAGGTCGTCCTCCAGCCCGCCGGCCTGCGCGGCCCAGGCGCTGCGGAATTCGGCCGCGACTTCGGCGATGGCGGCCTCGCGCGAAAGGCGCGGCTGCAGGTCGACGATGCGGTCCAGGTGCCACAGCAGCGTGCGCGCCACCTGCTCGGCCAGCGACGCGGTGGCGCGGCACATCGAAGGCAGCCGCAGTTCGCCGACGACGGCGCGCAGCGCGCGCGTGGCGGCGGCGTCGCCGAAGTCGGCCGCGGCCGGCGGCAGCTCGCCGGCGACAAGCGAAGCGAGCCAGGTCGCCGCGTCGTCGAGCCGGCGCGTGCGTTCGCCGGCGCTGCACACCAGGTCGGGCAGCCACAGCGACCGCGGCAGCGCGGCCAGCCGGTCGTAGGGCGCGTCGATCGCGGCCTTTGGCATCAGGCTTCCAGCGCCACCGGGTCGGGCGCCAGCGCCGGCAGCGTGTCGTCGACCGGCAGCGCGGCGAAGCCGGCGCGGGTGCGGGCGAGCGTGGCCGCGAGCGTGTCCAGCACGGCCAGCGTCTGCGCATGCGCGCCCTGCCAGCGCGCCGCCAGCGCGGGCGGCAGCCAGACGCGGCCCTGCAGCCGCGCCGCCAGCGCTTGCGCCTCGGCCTGCACCGCGGTACGCGCCGCTTCGGCATGGGCGACGAGTTCGTCCAGCTGCGCCAGCCGCGCCTGAACGTGCAGCGGGCTGAAGCGGCGGCGCGACTTCTCCTCCAGCCGCGCCGAGACCACGCGCAGCATGCCGGGTTCCTCGGACTCGCCTTCGCCCAGGCGGATCGCGCGCGCGAGCGCCAGCTTGCCGGCGCCGTCGTCGCCGCTCTCGTCGGCCGGCAGGCTGAGCTCGATCTCGAGCTGCTTCTCGAAGGCCTGCACGGCGCGCGCCAGCCATTCGGCGTTCTGCGGCACGGCGTGCAGCGCCTCGGCCTCGAACCAGGCGGCGATGCGCGGCACGTCTTCGGGCCGCGCTGCCGTCACGAAAGGCGCGAGCCACAGGTCGACGAGGTCGATCTCGGCGCGCCCTTCGGTGGCCGCGGCCACGCGCATGAGGCCGACCCAGCGCCGCCAGCGGCGGTCGGAGACCGCGAGGCCTTCCTTCGCCAGCCAGGCGCGCAGCGCGGAGCAGGCCTGCAAGGCCTCGGCGCCCAGCGTCACCGACGCAGCCGCCGCGGCCACGGCCTGCCGGTCGGCTTCGGTCAGCGGCTCGGCCGGCACCGGCATCCCGGCGTCGGGCCGCTGCAGCAGCGCGGCGAAGCTGGCGTCGCCCACCGGCGCCACCGGTACGCGCAGCAGGAAGCGGTCGTAGAAGGCGACCAGCGCCTCGTCGGCCGGCACCTCGTTGCTGGCCGCCACCACGCTGACCAGCGGCGTGCGCTCGCGGCCGCTGCCGTTGTCGAACTCGCGTTCGTACAGCAGCGTGAGCAGCGCGTTCAGGATCGCCGAGTTGGCCTTGAACACCTCGTCGAGGAAGGCGATGCCGGCGGTGGGCAGGAAGCCGTCGGTCTGGCGCTCGTAGCGGTCGGCTTCCAATGCCTTCAGCGAGAGCGGGCCGAAGAGCTCCTCCGGCGTCGAGAAGCGCGTGAGCAGGCGCTCGAAGTAGCGCGCGCCGTCGAAGGCGCGGTGCAGGCGGCGCGCGAGCTCGCTCTTGGCGGTGCCGGGCGGGCCGATCAGCAGCACGTGTTCGCCGGCCAGCGCGGCCAGCAGGGCCAGGCGGACCGCGGCCTCGCGTTCCAGCAGGCCGGATTCCAGGTGCCGCAGCAGCGTGCGCAGGCGTGGGGGAGACGGCAGCGTCATGGTCGACAATCCTAGCTTCGCCGGCTTCGGCGATCATTGAACCAGATGAAGTCCCGCGGCGTCCGCCTCCAGTACAGCTTCGAAAGCGTCGGCCAGCGCGGTGCCGACGTGCACAACCCGCTGTTCGACCTGCTCTCGGCGGTGCGCGAGCATGGCTCCATCCAGCACGCCGCCAAGGCCATGGGCGCGAGCTACCGCCACGTGTGGGGCCAGCTGAAGCACTGGGAAGAGGTGATGGGCGAGAAGCTCGTCACCTGGACGCAGGGCCAGCCGGCGCGCCTGACGCCCTTCGCCGAACGCCTGCTCTGGGCCGAGGCGCGCGCCCGCACGCGGCTCGTGCCGCACATCGAGGCGCTGCGCGCCGAGCTCGAACGCGTGCTGGCCGAGGCGCTGGACGGCGACCAGCACGTGCTCACCGTGCTGGCCAGCCACGACCTGGCGCTGCCGCTGCTGCGCGACCAGGCCGCCGGCGCCGGCGTGCACCTGGAGCTGAAGTTCGCCGGCAGCATCGACGCGCTGCGCGCGCTCGCCGAAGGCCGCTGCACGGTCGCCGGCTTCCACGTGCCGCCGCTGGCCGACGCGAAGAACCCGTTCGCGCAGGGTCTGAAGCCGCTGCTCGAGCCGGGCCGCCACAAGCTCATCGGCTGCACGCGGCGCCTGCAGGGGCTGATGGTGGCCAAGGGCAACCCGCACGAACTCTCGCGGCCGGCCGACCTGGCGCGGCCGGGCGTGCGCGTGGTGCAGCGCCAGCCGGGGTCGGGCACGCGGCTGCTCACCGACACGCTGCTGGCGCGCGCCGGCGTCGCCCCCGCCGCGGTGAAGGAAACGCTGGTGGAAGACAGCCACCTGGCGGTCGCCGCCGCCGTGGCCAGCGGGCTGGGCGACGTGGGCGTGGGCGTGGCCGCCGCGGCCGCGGCCTTCGGGCTGGACTTCGTGCCGCTGGTGGAAGAGGACTACTTCCTCGTCTGCCTGCAGGGCACGCTGGAGAGCGAGGCCGTGCACCGCCTGCGCGCGCTGCTGGCCGCGCCCGCCTGGGGCGAGGCGCTGGCGCCGCTGGCCGGCTACCAGACCCACCGGCCGGGCGAGGTGCTCTCGCTCACGCGCGCGCTGCCCTGGTGGCGCTTCAAGACGCCGAAGTCGCAGGGCACGCCGGCCCGCCGCCGCTGAAGCCCGCCCCGCGCGGGCGCGGCCGACTCCCCGTTTGACGCCGAGCAATGCTGCACCGCGGCAGTCGGCGCAGCATCGGTGTGCAGGAGGCTGCGTCCCTCGCCGGCGGACCGCAGAGCGATCGCACGACCCCGGGTTCGATGGCCTCGGCTGGATCGTTGAACGAGAAGAGGCTCCTCGATGAATCGAACGACTTCCCTCCGCCTGGGCTTGCTGGGCGGCTGTCTGCTGGCGCTGGCCGTTTCCGGCTGCGCGCTGTTCCGCTCCGACGACACGCCCCCGCCGCCCTTCGACGAAGCCGCGGCACGCTCGCTGGCGCACAAGGACAGCTGCCTGCGCTGCCACGGCGTGAACCGCGAGAAGCGCGGGCCGTCGTACGCGCAGGTCGCGGCCGAGTACCGCGCCAAGCCCGACGCCGAAGCGCAGCTGTACCACCACCTGGTCAGCGGCGAAGGCCCGACGATGCCCGACGGGCACATGGAATCGCACCGCGTGATCCACACCCAGGACCCGGACCAGATCCGCAACCTGGTGCGCTGGATCCTGGCGCAATAGGGCGCAGACAGACCGCAGGCAGGTCGCAGGCGGGCCGCCCCGGGGCCGCGTGCTAAGGTCGCCGGCACCTCGCCGCCGACCCGCACCGTGCCCTTGCATGCCTACCTTCCGCAGGACCGACGCCGCGCGCTGGCCTGCGGCCGGGCGCTGCCGGTGCCGTGCCGCGGCGCGGTGCTGTTCTCCGACATCTCCGGCTTCACGCCGCTGACCGAGGCGCTTACGCAGGGCGCCGGGCAGCGGCGCGGCGTCGACGAACTGGCGCGGCGCATCAACGCGGTCGGCCAGGCGCTGGTGGAGGAGGTCGAGCGCGAAGGCGGCAGCGTGATCGGCTTCGCCGGCGACGGCATGACCTGCTGGTTCGACGAGACCGACGGCGACGCGGCTGCGCGCGCGCTGCGCTGCGCGCGCGCGATGCAGCGCGCGATGGGGCGTTTCCCCGGCCTCGCGGTGAAGGCCGGGCTCGCCGCCGGGCCGGCGCTGCGCGTGGCCGCGGGCGACCCGG
>CAYVXO010000034.1:0-33936 GCA_964454485.1 uncultured Rubrivivax sp. | reverse complement strand
CCGCCGGGTGCTGCACCAGCGTGGCTTCCACCTCGAAGGGGCTGACGTAGATGCCACTCACCTTGAGCATGTCGTCGCTGCGGCCGCCGTAGGTGTAGGTGCCGTCGGCGTTGCGCACGTACTTGTCGCCGCTCTTGGTCCAGCCGCCCTGGAAGGTCTCGCGCGTCTTCTCGCGGTTGCCCCAGTACATCATGGCGGCGCTGGGGCCGTGGATGTACAGGTCGCCGGGTTCGCCGTCGGGCACCGGCTTGCCGTCGTCGCCGCGCAGTTCCACCTCGTAGCCCGGCACCGGCCAGCCGGTGGTGCCGTAGCGAACGTCGCCCGGCTTGTTCGACAGGAAGATGTGCAGCATCTCGGTGCTGCCGATGCCGTCGACGATGTCCACGCCGTAGTGGCGCTGGAAGCGCTGGCCGATGTCGGCCGGCAGCGCTTCGCCGGCCGAAGACACCAGGCGCATCGCCACCTGCGCGCGCGAAGGCAGCGCCGGGTGCGCCAGCATGCCGGCGAAGCCGGTGGGCGCGCCGTAGAACACGGTGGGCTTCAGGCCGCCGATGCCGCCGGTCCAGCGCTTGAAGGTGGCCTCGGGCGTGGGGCGCTCGGGCATCAGGATCACGGTGGCGCCCACGCTCAAGGGGAAGCTCAGCGCGTTGCCCAGGCCGTAGGCGAAGAACAGCTTGGCGGCCGAGAAGCAGATGTCGCTTTCCTTCAGCTGCAGCACGCCCTTGCCGTAGAGCTCTGCCGTCCAGTAGGGGTTGACGTGTGAGTGCACGGTGCCCTTCGGCCGGCCGGTGGAGCCGCTGGAATAGAGCCAGAAGCCGGGGTCGTCGGCGTGCGTGGCGGCGGGCTTCTCCAGCGGCGCGTGGGCCTTCAGCAGCGCTTCGAGCTCGATCTCGCCGAAGTCCGTGGGCGCCACCGGGCGCGAGACGACGACCTTCTTCACCTCGTGGTCGCTCTTCACCAGCGCGCTCTTCAGCGCCGGCAGCAGCGCGCCCGAGACCACCGCCACCTGCGCGCGCGAATGTTCCAGCATGTAGGCGTAGTCGTCGGCGGTGAGCAGCGTGTTGACCGCCACCGGCACCAGCCCGGCGTAGAGCGCGCCCAGGAAGGCCACCGGCCAGTCGGTGGTGTCCTGCATCAGCACCAGCACGCGCTCCTCGCGCTTGGCGCCCAGCGCCTGCAGTGCGGCGGCCATGCGCCGCACGCGCTCGTCGAGCTGGCCGTAGCTCACGCTGCCGGCGTCGTCGACGAAGGCCATCTTGGCGGCACGGCCGCCGTTCAGCGACAGCAGGTGGGCGGCGAAGTTGAAGCGTTCGGGCGGCGCGGCAACGCCGGCCAGGGTGGGGGTGCTCATGAGGTGTCTCCTGTCTCTCCGCTCAGGGCGGAGAGGTTTACTTCGTGAATTCGATGCGGCCGTTGGGCAGCAGGTACAGCACCAGCGCGCGGCCTTCGCTCACCGTGGGCCGGTGCGCGCTGCCGGGTGGGCAGACCAGCCAGCCGGCGGGGCGGCCGTCGAACTTCGCCTCGCCTTCCAGCGGCATGATGAGGTCGATCTCGCCTTCAGGGTGCGCGTGGTGCGGGCCGGCGATGTCCTTCATGTCGACCACGTCGACCGAAAAGCCGTGCAGGTCTTCGGCCGGCTTGAAGATGCGGCCGTAGCGGATGCCGCCGCCTTCGCGGTTGCACAGCCAGCCGGCGGCCACGCCGTCTTCGCAGCCGGCCTTCAGCGCTCTGTAGGTGTCGCTGGCCGGCCCGTGGTGGGCGTTGAGCCACTGGTCCAGCGCCGCGTCCAGCGGCCGGCCCTGCAGTTGCACGGTGAGTTCGGCGATGCGGGCACGAAAGGCTTCGGGCGTGGTGGCCATGGGGTTTGTGTCTCCGTTCGGATGCGCCGCCCTTGTCGCCGACGCGTTGCTGCAGTATTGTGCGCAACGGAACTCTAGAACTCGCGTCAGGCCATGTCAAGCACTATATTGCAGTCTGAAGAGCCTGCCCCCGCCGCGGAAGAGAAGAACCCCTTCCTCGTCGCCCTCGGCGAGCGGGTGCGCTCGCTGCGCTCGCGCCGGGGCATGACGCGGCGCGCGCTGGCGCTGGCCACCGACGTTTCCGAACGCCACCTGGCGAACCTGGAATACGGCCTCGGCAACGCCTCCATCCTGATCCTGCTGCAGGTGGCGCAGGCGCTGCAGTGCTCGATCGCCGAACTGGTGGGCGACGTCTCGACCAGCTCGCCCGAATGGCTGCTGCTGCGCGAGCTGCTCGAAGGCCGCGACGAGGCCACCCTGCACCGCGTGCGGGTGGCGGTGGGCGAGATGCTGGGCACCGGCGGCGCCCACGGCCAGGGCGGTGGCGAGCGCAGTTCGCGCATCGCGCTCATCGGCCTGCGCGGCGCCGGCAAGTCCACCCTGGGCGCGATGCTGGCCGAGGACCTGGGCTTCCCCTTCGTGGAGCTGAGCCGCGAGATCGAGAAGTTCGCCGGCTGCAGCATCAGCGAGATCCAGGCCCTTTACGGCCAGAACGCCTACCGCCGCTACGAGCGGCGCGCGCTCGAAGAGGCGGTGCAGATCTACCCGGAAGCCGTGATCGCCACCCCCGGCGGCCTGGTCTCCGACCCCGCCACCTTCAACCTGCTGCTGGCCCACTGCACCACGGTGTGGCTGCAGGCCGACCCGGAAGACCACATGAAGCGCGTCACCGCCCAGGGCGACACGCGCCCCATGGCCTCCAGCCGCGAGGCGATGGAGGACCTGAAGAGCATCCTCGCCGGCCGTGCGGCCTTCTATTCCAAGGCCGAATTCAGGGTCGACACCAGCGCCCAGCCGCTGCAGCCTACCTTCCTGGAACTGCGGCGCGTCGTCCGCACCGCCCTTCAGTTGCCGGTGTAGGAACGAAAATGCATGTGACCGCTTGACAAGCGGGAAAGTGGCACTATCATGCACCACATCGACATGCACTTTGATTCCACACAGGAGACACCCCGATGAGCACGACCGACCCCCGCGTGGACTACCAGACCCACCCGAGCCAGTACCGCCACTGGAAGCTGAAGTTCGAAGGCCCGGTGGCCACGCTGGCCGCGGATTTCGACGAGAACGCCGGCCTGCGCCCCGGCTACAAGCTCAAGCTCAACAGCTACGACCTGGGCGTGGACATCGAGCTGAACGACGCGCTCAACCGCATCCGCTTCGAGCACCCCGAGGTGAAGAGCGTGGTGGTCACGAGCGCGAAGGACCGCGTGTTCTGCTCGGGCGCCAACATCTTCATGCTGGGCGTTTCCAGCCACGCATGGAAGGTCAACTTCTGCAAGTTCACCAATGAAACGCGCAACGGCATCGAGGACAGCTCGCAGCACAGCGGCCTGAAGTTCATCGCCGCCGTCAACGGCGCCTGCGCCGGCGGCGGCTACGAGCTGGCCCTGGCCTGCGACGAGATCCTGCTGGTCGACGACCGCTCCAGCGCCGTCAGCCTGCCCGAAGTGCCGCTGCTGGGCGTGCTGCCCGGCACCGGCGGCCTGACCCGCGTCACCGACAAGCGCCACGTGCGCCACGACCTGGCCGACATCTTCTGCACCACCAGCGAAGGCGTGCGTGGCCAGAAGGCCAAGGACTGGCGCCTTGTGGACGACATTGCCAAGCCCCAGCAGTTCGCGGCCAAGGTGCAGGAACGCGCGCTGCAGCTGGCGCAGCAGAGCGACCGCCCCAGCAACGCCAAGGGCGTGGCGCTGACGCCGCTGTCCCGCACCATCGAAGAGAACGCGCTGCGCTACCAACACGTCACGGTCGAGATCGACCGCGCCCGGCGCGTCGCCACCTTCACCGTGAAGGCCCCCACCGGCGCCCAGCCCGCCGACACCGCCGCCATCGAAGCCGCCGGCGCCGCCTGGTACCCGCTGGCCCTGGCCCGCGAGCTCGACGACGCCATCCTCTCGATGCGCACCAACGAGCTCGACATCGGCCTGTGGCTCGTCAAGACCGAAGGCCACCCGGCCGACGTGCTGGCGATGGACAAGACCCTGGCCGCGAACCGGAACCACTGGCTGGTGCGCGAGACCATCGGCCTGCTGCGCCGCGTGTTCAGCCGCCTGGACGTGAGCAGCCGCAGCCTGTTCGCCTTGATCGAGCCGGGCTCGTGCTTCGCCGGCAGCTTCCTCGAGCTGGCGCTCGCCTGCGACCGCAGCTACATGCTGATGCTGCCCGACGACGCCGCGAAGACGCCGAAGATCACCGTGGACGACACCAACTTCGGCTTCTACCCCATGGCCACCGGCCAGAGCCGCCTGCAGCGCCGCTTCTACGACGAGCAGCCGGCGCTGGACGCGGTGCGCGCGCAGGCCGGCCAGCCGCTGGACGCCGACGCCGCCTTCAAGCTGGGCCTGGTCACCAGCAACCCCGACGACATCGACTGGGCCGACGAGACCCGCATCGCGATCGAGGAGCGCGTGGCCATGAGCCCCGACGCGCTCACCGGCATGGAAGCCAACCTGCGCTTCAACGGCCCGGAGAACATGTTCACCCGCGTCTTCGGCCGCCTCACCGCCTGGCAGAACTGGATCTTCCAGCGCCCCAACGCCGTCGGCGAAAAGGGGGCCCTCAAGGTCTACGGCAAGGGCGAGAAGGCCGCGTTCGACTGGAATCGTGTCTAAGGAATCAAGATGAGCAGCATCAACTACAGCGAGAAGATCCCCAACAACGTCAACCTGTCGGAAGACCGCACGCTGCAGCGCGCGCTGGAGCAGTGGCAGCCCAACTACCTGCAGTGGTGGGACGACATGGGCCCCGAAGGCAGCCAGAACTTCGACGTCTACCTGCGCACCGCCGTCAGCGTGGACCCGCAGGGCTGGGCCCAGTTCGGCTACGTGAAGATGCCCGACTACCGCTGGGGCATCTTCCTCAACCCCGCCGAGCAGAACCGCAAGATCCACTTCGGCGACCACAAGGGCGAGGACGCCTGGCAGGACGTGCCCGGCGAACACCGCGCCAACCTGCGCCGCATCATCGTCACCCAGGGCGACACCGAGCCGGCCAGCGTGGAGCAGCAGCGCCACCTGGGCCTCACCTGCCCCAGCCAGTACGACCTGCGCAACCTGTTCCAGGTGAACGTGGAGGAAGGCCGCCACCTGTGGGCCATGGTCTACCTGCTGCACAAGTACTTCGGCCGCGACGGCCGCGAGGAAGGCGAAGCGCTGCTCGAACGCCGCAGCGGCAACCAGGACAACCCGCGCATCCTGCAGGCTTTCAACGAGAAGACGCCCGACTGGCTGAGCTTCTTCATGTTCACCTACTTCACCGACCGCGACGGCAAGTTCCAGCTCTGCGCGCTGGCCGAGAGCGGCTTCGACCCGCTGGCGCGGACCACGAAGTTCATGCTCACCGAAGAGGCGCACCACATGTTCGTGGGCGAGTCGGGCGTGAGCCGCGTCATCCAGCGCACCTGCCAGGTGATGAACGAGCTGAAGACCGACGACCCCGCGAAGCTGCGCGCCGCCGGCGTGGTCGACCTGCCGACGATCCAGCGCTACCTGAACTTCCACTTCAGCGTCACGATCGACCTCTTCGGCGCCGACCAGAGCAGCAACGCCGCCACCTTCTACTCGTCGGGCCTCAAGGGCCGCTACGAGGAAGGCAAGCGCAGCGACGACCACGTGCTCAAGGGCGCGCAGTACAAGGTGCTGGAAGTCAGCGGCGGCAAGCTCCACGAGAAGGAAGTGCCGATGCTCAACGCGCTCAACGAAGTGCTGCGCGACGACTACATCACCGACAGCAAGGGCGGCGTCGAGCGCTGGAACAAGGTGATCGAGAAGGCCGGCATCCCGTTCCGCCTGACCGTGCCGCACAAGGCCTTCCACCGCAACATCGGCAGCCTGGCCGGCGTGAAGGTGGCGCCGGACGGCCGCGTGGTGAGCGACCACGAGTGGAACGCCAACGTCGAGCACTGGCTGCCCACCGACACCGACCGCGCCTACGTCGCCAGCCTGATGGGCCGCGTCGTCGAGCCGGGCAAGTTCGCCAACTGGATCGCGCCGCCGGCGCTGGGCATCAACCGCCAGCCGGTGAACTTCGAATACGTCCGCTTCAACTGATCGCGGACAATCCGTTCGACACGAAAGGGGGGCGCCACGCCCCCCTTCGTCCGAGGAGACACGAGACATGGACATGGCCGAAGCCGGGGTCATCAAGCAGCACCTGATCGACCCCGAGATCTGCATCCGCTGCAACACCTGCGAAGCCACCTGCCCGGTGGGCGCGATCACGCACGATTCGCGCAACTACGTGGTCGACGCGGCCAAGTGCAACCTGTGCATGGACTGCATCCCGCCCTGCCCCACCGGCAGCATCGACAACTGGCGCACGATGCCGCGCATCAAGGCCTGGAGCGTGGCCGAGCAGCTGACCTGGGACTCGCTGCCGGCCGAACTGTCGGCCGACGAACTGGCCGAAGCCGGCATCACGGCCGAAGCGGTGGCCGCCGAGCCGACCCCGGCGCCCGCGCCTTCGCCCACCGGCGAGACGCCCTTCAACAGCGCGCAGTACAACGCCGCCGTGCCGCCCTGGTCGGCCGCGCACGCCTACACCAACCTCTACGGCCCGAAGGCGGCCGAGAAGACCGTCACCGCCACCTGCGTGGGCAACGTGCGCGTCACCGAAGTGGGCAAGGACTACGACACCCACCACCTGATGCTGGACTTCGGCGCCATGCCCTTCCCGGTGCTGGAAGGCCAGAGCATCGGCATCATTCCGCCGGGCACGGATGCTTCGGGCCGGCCGCACCACGCGCGCCAGTACAGCATCGCGAGCCCGCGCAACGGCGAGCGGCCGGGCTACAACAACTGCTCGCTCACCATCAAGCGCGTGCTCGAGGACCACCAGGGCCACCCGGTGCGCGGCGTCGCCAGCAACTACATGTGCGACCTGAAGGTGGGCGACAAGGTGCAGGTGATCGGCCCCTTCGGCAGCACCTTCCTGATGCCGAACCACCCGCGCTCGAACATCGTGATGATCTGCACCGGCACCGGCAGCGCGCCGATGCGCGCGATGACCGAATGGCGGCGCCGGCTGCGCCAGTCGGGCAAGTTCGAAGGCGGCAAGCTGATGCTGTTCTTCGGCGCCCGCACGAAGGAGGAACTGCCTTACTTCGGCCCGCTGCAGAACCTGCCCAAGGACTTCATCGACATCAGCTTCGCCTTCAGCCGCACGCCCGGCCAGCCCAAGCGCTACGTGCAGGACGCGATGCGCGAACGCGCCGCCGATCTGGCCGCGCTGCTGGCCGACGGCAACACCTGCTTCTACGTCTGCGGCCTGAAGGCGATGGAAGAAGGCGTGGTGCTGGCGCTGGCCGACATCGCGCGCGGCGCCGGCCTGGACTGGGACACCGTCGGCACCGGCCTGAAGAAGGAAGGCCGCCTGCACCTGGAGACCTACTGAGATGGCTGATTCCTTGAAGGGTGCGCCGGTGCTCGTGGTCGGCGCCGGCATCATGGGCGCCGGCATCGCGCAGGTGGCGGCGCAGGCCGGCCACCCGGTGCGCCTGTTCGACACCCGCGCCGGCGCCGCCGCCGACGCCAAGGCCAAGCTGGGCGCCACGCTCGAGGGTCTGGTCGCCAAGGGCCGGCTCGACAAGGCCGACGCCGTCGCGGCGCTGGACCGCATCGTGCCCACCCCCACGCTGGAAGAGGCGGGCGACGCGCAGCTCGTCGTCGAGGCCATCGTCGAGAACCTGGAGGCCAAGCGCGGCCTGTTCCGCCAGCTCGAAGGCATCGTCGGGCCGGAAGCGGTGCTGGCGACCAACACCTCGTCGATCTCGGTCACCGCCATCGCCAACGGGCTGAAGCAGCCGGGCCGCCTGGTCGGCATGCATTTCTTCAACCCGGTGCCGCTGATGAAGCTGGTGGAGGTGGTCTCCGGGCTGGCCACCGAACGCGCGGTGGCCGAAGCCATCTTCGACCTCGCCCGTGCCTGGGGCAAGACGCCGGTGCACGCGAAGAGCACGCCCGGCTTCATCGTCAACC
This sequence comes from uncultured Rubrivivax sp., assembly GCA_964454485.1. Classification (GTDB taxonomy): domain Bacteria; phylum Pseudomonadota; class Gammaproteobacteria; order Burkholderiales; family Burkholderiaceae_C; genus Rubrivivax. Next base: position 25,937 of record CAYVXO010000034.1, on the reverse strand, counting down.
GCATCGCGCGCCCCTACTACGCCGAGACGCTGGCACTGCTGCACGAGCAGGCCGCCGCGCCCGAAGTGCTGGACGCGTGCCTGAAGGCCGCGGGCTTCCGCATGGGGCCGTGCGAGCTGATGGACCTGATCGGCCACGACACCAACTTCGCGGTCACGAACTCGGTCTACGAAGCCAACTTCTACGACAAGCGCTACGTGCCCAGCGGCGTGCAGCGCGAGATGGTCGACGGCGGCCTCTTCGGCCGCAAGAGCGGCCGCGGCTTCTACCGCTACCCCGAAGGCGCGCCCGCGCTGCCGGCCCCGCCCACCGAAGCGCCGGCCCCGGCGCGGCAGGTGGTGGTGCAGGGCGAAGGCGCCATCGCCGACGCCTTCGCCGCGAAGCTGCCGCAGGCGGCGCGCGAACGCAGCAGCGGCTGGGTCGGCCTCGAGGTCGACGGCGCGCGCCTCGTGCTCACCGAAGGCCGCTGCGCCTTCGAACTGGCCGCGAGCGGCCCCACGCGCGACGTCGCCGTCTTCGACCGCCCGCTGCTGCCCGCCGCCGGCGGCGCGCTCGCCTTCGCGGTGGCCGAAGCCGCTTCGCCCGCCTGGGGCCCGCAGGCCGCGGCCTGGCTGCACGCCGCCGGCTTCCAGCCGCTGCGCGTGGCCGACACGCCCGCGCTGGTGGTGGCGCGCACGATCGCGATGCTTGTCAACGAAGCCGCCGACGCCGTGCAGCAGGGCGTGTGCGACCCTGCCGGCGCCGACGCGGCGATGAAGCTGGGCGTGAACTACCCCGCCGGTCCCTTCGAATGGCTGGCCGGCTGGTCGGCCGCCGGCGTGGCACGTGTGGTCGATGCGCTCGACGCCGCCTACCGCGGCGAACGCTACCGCCTGAGCCCCTGGCTGCGCCGCCGCGCCTGAGCGCTGCCGCCGCCACTACCCAGATGGGCTATCACCTCCACCCCATCGCGGTAATAGACGCTGTGGCGGGCTTGCCGCGCTAATAGCCGACACGACGACAGGCGTTTGCCGCGCACGCGGCGAGCGGCCGGTCCGCCCCATGTCGCGCGCTGGAGACCGCCATGAACTTCGACAAGGAATTCGACGCCTCGGGCCTGGCCTGCCCGCTGCCGATCGTGAAGACCAAGAAATCGCTCGCCGACATGGCCTCCGGCCAGGTGCTGCGTGTGGTCGCCACCGATCCCGGCTCGGTGTGCGACATGCAGGCCTTCGCCGAGCAGACCGGCAACACCCTGCTCCACTCGGGCACCGAGAACAGCAAGTACGTCTTCTTCCTGAAGAAGGCCTGAGCGGAGCGCGAGATGGCTGCCAAGAAGATGGCGATCATCGCCACCAAGGGTGCGCTGGACATGGCGTACCCGCCGCTGATCCTGGCCTCCACCGCCGCGGCACTGGGCTGGGACGTGCAGGTGTTCTTCACCTTCTACGGCCTGCAGCTGCTGCGCAAGAGCCTGGACGACATCGCGATCAGCCCGATCGGCAACCCCGCGATGCCGATGCCGGTGCCGATGCCGGTGCTGGTGTCGGCGCTGCCGGGCATGCAGGCGATGGCCACCTCGATGATGAAGGCCAAGATGAAGAAGAAGGGCGTCGCCTCGCTCGAGGAGCTGCGCAGCCTGTGCCTGGAGGCCGACGTCAAGTTCATCGCCTGTCAGATGACGGTGGACCTGTTCGAGTTCGACAAGCGCGACTTCATCGACGGCATCGAGTTCGGCGGCGCCGCCACCTTCATGAAGTTCGCCGGCGAGACCGACGTCTGCCTCTTCATCTGAGAGGCTGAGAGGCTGAGAGGCTGAGAGGCCGCATGGCCGCTGACCCGGCGATCCTGGTGCCGACCGGGGGGCTGCTGATCGGCGCCGCCTTCGGGGCGGTCGCCGCCCGGACCAACTTCTGCACCATGGGCGCGGTGTCCGACATCGTGAACATGGGTCACTGGGGCCGCATGCGCATGTGGCTGCTCGCGGTGGCGGTGGCGGTGGCCGGCACTGCGGCGCTGCAGTGGACGGGCCTGGCCGAAGTGGCCGATTCGCTCTACCGCCGGCCGGCGATCGGCTGGCTCTCGCTGCTGGCCGGCGGCACGATCTTCGGCGTCGGCATGAGCCTGGCCGGCGGCTGCGCCAACAAGAACCTGGTGCGCCTGGGGGGCGGCAGCGTGCGCTCGCTGGTCGTGCTGGCCTTCATGGCGATCTCGGCCTACATGACGCTCAAGGGACTGTTCGGCCAGTGGCGTGCCGGCTGGCTGGACCCGGTGCGCCTGGACCTGGCGCCGCGCGGCCTGAAGGACCAGGGCCTGCCGGCGCTGCTGGCGGTCGCCACCGGCCTGGCGCCGCGCAGCGCGCTCGCGCTCGCGGCCTCGGCGGTGGCGCTGGCGCTGGCCGTCTTCGTGTTCAAGGACCGCCGCTTCCGTGCCAATGCGCAGCAGGTGGGCGGCGGCCTGGCGCTGGGCGCGCTGGTGGTGGCGGGCTGGTACCTCACAGGCCACCTGGGCCATGGCGAGAACCCCGAGACGCTGGAGACGGTCTACTTCGCGACCAACACCCGCACCCTGGAGTCCGTCAGCTTCGTCGCCCCGCTGGCCTACACGCTGGAGCTGCTGATGCTGTGGACCGACCGCTCGCTGCACGCCAGCTTCGGCATCGCCGCCGCCGCCGGCGTGGCGCTCGGATCGCTGGCCGTGGCGCTGGCCACGCGCAGCTTCCGCTGGGAAGGATTCGCGTCGGTGCAGGACCTGCGGCGCCAGCTGCTGGGCGCGGTGCTGATGGGCTTCGGCGGCGTCACCGCCCTCGGCTGCACGGTGGGCCAGGGCATGGCCGGCCTGTCGACGCTGGCAGCGGGCTCGCTGCTGGCCACCGCCGCCATCGTGGCCGGCTCGGTGGTCACGCTGAAGTGGATCCACTGGCGCGCCGAAAAGGACGCCTGATTCAGCAGCGCAGCGCCGCCAGCGACGCGGCCAGCGTGTCGTGCACCGCGTCGCCGAGCCGGCGGTGGCACTGCAGCGCCTCCTCGGCGGCGCGCAGCCAGCACGCGCGACCCGCGGCCAGTGCCGCCTGCAAGGCGGCGCCCCCGTCGCCTCCGCGCCAGGCGCCGTAGGCGGCCACGGCCGCCGGGAACATCGCCTGCCGCGGCCCTTCCAGGGTGGCGAACCAAAGGTGCAGGGCCATCGCGTCGCCGCGTTGCAGCAGCGCCGGCAGCGTGACCAGGCAGTCGGCCAGGTGGTCGCGCAGGGCGCGCAGGTGCGGCTCGATGCGGCGGTCGCGGCCGGTGGCCAGGCGCAGGGCCGGCCAGTCCGGGCCCAGCAGGGCGCCGGCGCGCTGCTCGCCCAGCTCGTGCAGCAGCAGCGCTTCCATCTGGGCTTCGGCCAGCCGTTCCACCGCCGGCCCCGCCGCCACGTCGCCGCACAGCGCGAGCGCGGCGCCGAAGTCATGGGCTTCGGGTCGCGCCGCCCACAGTTCGTGCAGGCCCCACAGCCAGCGCAGCAGCGCGTCGCGCCGCAGCAGGATGGCGCCGCCGTCGAAGGCCGCCGGCGGTGCCGCCACGCCGCGCGCCAGTTCGCGCCCGGTCACGCGCACCGGCACGCCCTCGCGCCGCTCGCTGCGCAGCAGCTCGCCGACGAAGAACAGCGGCCTGCCGCTGGCCAGGCGCCCGGCGCCGTAGTGCAGCCCGCTGCCGGCCAGGCGCGCGTTGACGGCGTCGGCGTCGAAGGGGTCGAACCAACGGCCGTGCAGCGGCAGCGGCTGGTAGGCGGCGTCGGCGAGCTCGTCCCAGAGCGCCTCGTGACGGTCCAGCCAGGCACCCACGTCGGCATGCGGCAGCGCCGCGCCCAGCGGCAGCCGCTGCTGCCAGCGGTACTGCTCGCGCATCTGCAGCAGGTACACGCACAACGTCAGGTCGGCGGCATGGCGCGCGTCGGCGATGTCGCAGTTGCGCTGCACCGCCTGCACGAAGGCGGCTTCGTCGAACCGGTCGGCGGGCGCGTTCACCGCGCGGGCGCCCGGCGCCGGCGCGGCGCCCACTCGACGACCGACGGCACGATCGCGCCCCACGGCACATCCGGCAGGCTGCCCCAGCGGGCCTGCGCCGCCTGCACGAGGCCATGCACGTCGTCGGGCCCGGCGTCGCCGAGCGCATGGCGCAGCCCGGCCAGCCCGCCGCACTGCAGCCGCAGCGCCTTGGCGTGCTCGACCGGCCGGCCGGCGGGCGGCAGCTTGAGCGCGAAGCGCGCACGCTCGTGCAGCAGCGCGGCCACGGTGCCGCAGTTCAGTCGCGCGGGGCCCGAAGTGCAGACGATCAGCTCGCGCTCGCCCAGCGCCCGCCGCTGCGAGCACTGGCAGCGCGCCTGCTGCGCCAGCAGCGCCTTCGAGAAGACGCAGGCGTCGGGGACGGCACAGCCGCAGCCGGTGTCTTCCATCTCATTCGTCACCCGCCGGACCCGCGTCGCGCACCTGGCACAGCAGGTCCTCGGCCTGCAGCTCGTTGTCGGCGAAGATCAGCTTCACGCGGCTGCCGGCCGGTGCGCCGGACTCGCCGCGCAGGCGCTTGGCCTGCGCGGAGGCGTCGCGGAAGACGCTGAACTCGGCCAGCTTCTGCGGCGCCGTGAAGGGCTGCAGGCGGTACACGTAGTAGGGCATGGTGGCTCACGCGTAGCGGCGCGCCAGCCGCCGCCGGCCGGGCACCGATTTCTGGATCACGACGCCGCGCACGGCGTCCAGGCTGTCGATCGCGACGTCGGCGATGGACGGGTCCAGCGCGTGCAGCCGCCACTGCCCTTCGCAACCGCGCAGCTGGCGGAAGGTCCACTCGCCGCCGGCCCAGGCCACCACGTAGGAGCCGTCGCGCGCCAGGCCCTCGGGCTCGCAGACGATGATGTCGCCGTCGGCGAACTCGGGCGCCATGCTGTCGCCCAGCACCTGCAGCGCGAAGGGCTCGGCGCCGCTGCAGTCCTCGATCGCGGGGTCGGGCTTCACGTGATCTCGACCCGGATCTGCCCGGCCGCCACGCCGGCGGCCCGCAGGTCGCCGTGCAGCGCGGCGACGAACGCTTCCGGCCCGGCCAGGTAGTAGTCGCAGGCGATGTCGAACAGGTCGGCACGCATCGCCTGCGAGAGCTGGCGCGCACCCTCGGCGCAGTCGGGGTTGCTGGTGAGCTGGTACTCGAAGGTGTCGAGCGCGTGCGACCAGGCGCGGCACTGGTTGGCCATGAAGTGGCCGTCGGGGCGGCTGGCGAGCCAGAACAGCGAGATCGACGGCGACTCGTCGCGCGCCAGCGCGTGCTCGATCAGGCTCTTGACCGGCGCGAAGCCCAGGTCGCAGGCCGCGAAGACGAGCGGCCGCTCGCCTTCCACGAGCACGAAGTCGCCGCTGGGACCCCACAGGTTGACGGCGGCGCCCGGCTTGAGCGCGCCGCCGAACACGCGCGCCGCGAAGGGATCGTCGGCGTCGCGTGCCACGAAGAACAGCAGGTTGCGGTCGTCGCAGGGGCAGCTGGCCACCGGCAGCGTCGAGCGCAGGTCGTCGCCACCATCGGTGCCGGGCAGGCCCAGCGTCACCCATTGACCGGCCAGGAAACGCAGCCGGTGGCTGCGCGGCGTCTGCAGGTGCACCAGCCGCGTGTCGGGCGCCAGCTCGCGCACCGCGCGCAGCGTGGTCACGATCTGCTGCTGCGGGATGTCCTGCGGCCCGCCGGCTTCCAGCGTCTCCAGCGTGATCTCGCTGCTGGCCGCGGTGTGCGCGCACAGCAGCACGTAGCCCTGGGCGCGCTCGGCCTCCGACAGCGGGTAGTCGGTGGACATCACACGCGACACCTGGCCCGAGGTGACGCGCACCTTGCACATGCCGCAGGTGCCGTTGCCGCAGCCGTAGTTGAACTTCAGGCCGGCGTGCAGCCCGGCCTGCAGCAGCGTGTCGTGGCCTTCGACGCTGAACTGGTGGCCGCTGGGTCGCACCGTGACCTGCGCGCACATGACCTTGAGCATGTCGTCCATCGCATCCAGGGGGTTGACGGGTTCGGTGGCGAGCACGCGTGCCAGTCCGCCGCGCGCGCGCGTGGAAAGCGCCTGCAGCACCGCAGAGTCCGGGTCGGCCGCGAGGGCGGCGCCGATCGCGTCGCGCAGCTCGACCACCAGCGCGTGGTAGTGCTGCAGGTGGCGCCGCAGGTCGGCCAGCTCCTGGCTCTGCGCGAACAGGCGCTGCGCCAGCACTTCCTGGCTCGGCAGCACGCGCTCGCGCACGCGGCGGCCGAAGGCCTGGTCCTTGAGCACGCTGACGTGCTCGAGCAGGCCCGATTCCTCCAGCCGCGCCTGCGGGTACAGGCGCAGCAGCGCGTCGGTGGAAACGAGGCCGTCGTCGGCCAGCGCCAGCTCGCCGGCGCGCACGCGCTGCTGCAGCGCGCTGCGCGACACGCCGACCAGCTGGGCGGCGCGCCAGACCGTGACGCGGTGCGACATCAGCCGCCCACGCGGTCCAGGTAGCGCGCCCGGAACAGCAGCCGCGGGCGCGCGGGGTCGTCGGCGAAGGCGGCACGGTCGTGCAGCACGTTGTTGGCCACGAGGCCCATGCCGGGCTCCAGCCGCACCCGCAGCACGTGGGGCGAATCGGCCAGCACCCGCTGCAGCGCCGCCACCGCCGCCGCGGTGGCGGCGTCGGCCTTCCATTCGATGCTGCGCGTGCGCGCCGTGTAGCGCATCTGCAGCCGGCCGTCGGCGCCGACGCTGAAGACCGGGCCGGCCTGCGCCGGGCGGGCGACGCCGTCCTCGTCGGTGCGCGCGGGAATCGTCATCGCGTCGGCGGCCATCAGCGCCTGCACGTGCGCCGGGTCGGCGTCGCGCAGCGCGATGTAGGCCAGCTCGTGGTCGAGCAGGCGGTTCTCGCCGCCGTCCGCGGCCGGCCGCACGCAGTGCAGGATCATCCCGCGGATGGCGCGCTCCGGCGGCTGGTAGTAGCCGTCGGTGTGCCAGCGGATCGGGCGGTCGGTGTAGGGGATGAAGGCTGCCGCCGGGCCGGCGCCGGCGCGCACCGTGATCGGCGAGATGCCGTCGTCGTCGGCCAGCCAGTTGCTGTCCAGGCGGTGCAGCCCGAGCTGCGCGCCCAGCCGGCGCGGCAGCGACTTGTCGGCCTCGCCGGCCGGGCCACGGTAGAGCGCCATGTTGAAGCGCCTACAGCGCTCGAGCAGCGCCGCGCGCTCGGCCGGGGTCAGCGCCGCCGGCTGGCGCACCTCGACCGCGAGTGCCGCCGGGTCGCGCGGCGCGTCGGCCAGCTTGGCCGCGCGCCAGGCCACGTAGGCGGCCTCGTCGTCGAGGTCGAACGGCCGGCCGACCCGCGCCGGGGGCCGGTCGGCAAGGGGTCGGGCGGCGAGCAGGGCCTGCAAGGTCATTCTCCGGAGAGCGAGGCTCGGCGCGCCCGCCGCGGTGCGGTCGACAGCAGCCCGTCGAGCGCGCGCCGGATCGTCGCGCTGGCCTCGGGGGCCTCGATCGCGATCACCTGGTCGCCGACCCAGCGCCGGTCCTTGGCGGGCAGCACGGCCTCCAGCCGGCTGCCCAGGTAACGCGCGAAGCCGAAGTCCGGCCCCTCGTCCTCGGACCAGCCGAACTCGGCGTAGTGGCCGACCAGTTCGTTGAACAGATCGACGAAGCGGCCGCCGTCGTCGGCGCTGCCCAGCAGGTCGGCTTCGTTGTCGCGCAGGATCTCGGCGCTGCGCAGCACCAGCGCGGACAGGAACCCGGCACGCGCCTCGGGTGCGAGGCGCGCGCAGGCCAGCCGGTCGGTGCCGGCGAGCAGGAACACCAGCACCTCGCGCACGAAGGCGAAGTAGGGCGGACCGGCGTCGATGTCGAAGCCGGCCTCGCGCATGCGCTTGAGCATGTGCAGCGCCAGCCGCCAGGTGATGAAGGCCATCGCGCCCGCGATCTCGGCCGGGCTCTTGGGCCGCTCCGGCTTGAACCACTGGGACTTGACGCGCAGCGTGGTGGCCATGGACGAGGCCTCAGTAGCCGCCCTTTCCGAGCGGCTGCGGGAGGCCGGCCACCTTCGCGCCCTGCTTGGCCGGGCCGACGGGGAAGAGGTCGTAGAGGGACTTGCTGTCGCAGCCGGGCAGCACCGCGGCCAGGCCCTTGAGCATGTTGCGGAAGTTGGGCGTGTGGCCGTGCTCGCGGTACTCGTCGCGCAGGTAGGCCACCACCTTCCAGTGGTCGTCGGTCAGCGTGAGGCCCTCGGCGGCGGCGATCACGCGCACCACCTCGTCGCCGTAGTCGGGCTCGAGCAGGTAACCCTGGTCGTCGGTTTCCAGTTCCTGGCCGTTGACGGTGTACGACATCGTCGGGGTGCTCCTTCAGGCCGCCACCGCGGCGGCCGACTTGTGGGGGATGAAGACGCCGCAGCCCAGCAGGCGGTGCCGGCCCAGGCCGCGTTCCAGCAGGCGTTGCGAAGCGGCGCCGCGCAGGCCATGCAGCATCAGGCTGAAGCCGGCGAGCGGGCCCTCGGGGCCGCGCACGCGCTGGGCGCGGCCCACGATGGGGTCGCCGGCGACGTCCAGCGCCGCCAGCTCGGCGGTGGCGGCGGCCAGGAAGGCGGCCTCGTCGGCGCCGGCGGCGTCGACGAAGTGCGCGTAGAGGGTCACGTGCGGCAGCAGCTCTCGCCGCTGCGGCCGGCCCAGGCGCAGCGCGTGGCCGGCCAGCTCGAGCGTGCGCCCGGCCAGCGTGTCCAGGTCGGCGGCGCGCCCGCGCGGCACGCGCAGCACCAGCCGCGACCGCGGCGAGACCAGGCCGGGGTCGGCGGCGCCCGGCACCAGCTTCAGCGGCTGCACCGCGGCCGCCGGCTCGGCGGCCAGCCAGGACAGCTCGCGCAGCAGGGCCTCGGCCAGCAGCCAGCGGTGGTCGCGCGGCAGCTCCCGGCCCTGTACCTCGAAGGCGACGTCGATCATGGCCGGCGCCGCGTCCACGGCTCAGCGGCCCCCGCCCTGCGAATCGGCCCAGCGCAGCAGCGCGCGGCCCCAGGCGGCCGCGGTGGCGGGGTCGATCTCGAAGACCGTGAAGCGGCTCTTCTCGCGGATGCGCGTACGCAGCAGCGGCATGCCGCCGGCCTCGTACTCGATCTGCTGGAGTTCGATCTCCTGCCCGCCCAGCGGCACGCGCAGCTTCTCCAGCGGCGTCACCTGCGTCATCGCCCAAGTCTCCTGTTCGCCATTGGGCGCGGCGGCCGCGCGGACCGTCTATCACCGCGAAGGGGAGCCGCCGAATAACCCATCTGGGTAGTGCCGCGCTCCCAACCGGAGTGATGGCGCGGCGGACGCACGGCGCCGAAGATCCCCGGCACACGCAGGAGACAGCCCCGATGGCCAAGAAGATGCACGAGACGCCGATGCTCGACGAGCTCGAGACCGGCCCCTGGCCCAGCTTCGTGACCGGCCTCAAGCGCCTGGCCCAGGACAAGGACCTCATGGTCGACCTGATGGGCCAGCTCGAGACCTCCTACCGCACCAAGAAGGGCTACTGGAAGGGCGGCACGGTGGGCGTGTTCGGTTACGGCGGCGGCGTGATCCCGCGCTTCACCGAGCTGAAGGACGAGAACGACAAGCCGGTCTTCCCCGACGCGGCCGAGTTCCACACGCTGCGCGTGCAGCCGCCGGCCGGCATGCACTACACCACCGAGGTGCTGCGCAAGATGTGCGACATCTGGGAGAAGCACGGCTCGGGCCTGATCGCCTTCCACGGCCAGAGCGGCGACATCATGTTCCAGGGCGCCACCACCGCCAAGGTGCAGGACGCCTTCGACGAGCTCAACGAGCTGGGCTTCGACCTCGGCGGCGCCGGCCCCGCGGTGCGCACCAGCATGAGCTGCGTCGGTGCGGCGCGCTGCGAGCAGAGCTGCTACGACGAGGCGAAGGCGCACCGCCGGGTGATCAACACCTTCCTCGACGACATCCACCGCCCGGCCCTGCCCTACAAGTTCAAGTTCAAGTTCAGCGGCTGCCCGAACGACTGCATGAACTCCATCCAGCGCTCGGACATGGCCGTGATCGGCACCTGGCGCGACAACATGCGCACCGACGAGGAGCTGGCGCGCAAGTGGTTCGACGCGCACGGCATGAACGAACTGGTCAACAACGTCATCGCGCGCTGCCCGACCAAGACCATCCTGCTCAAGGAGATCAAGGATGTTGCCCGGGGCGACAAGATCTCCAGCGTCAAGATCAGCGACACCCACGCGCTCGAGATCGACAACGCCAACTGCGTGCGCTGCATGCACTGCATCAACGTGATGACCGGCGCGCTGGCCAAGGGCACCGACACCGGCGCCACCATCCTGATCGGCGGCAAGCGCACGCTCAAGATCGGCGACCTGATGGGCACGGTGGTCGTGCCCTTCCTGCCGCTCAAGACCGACGAGGACTACGACGCGCTGGTCGAACTCGGCCAGAAGGTGATCGACTTCTTCGCCGAGAACGCGCTCGAGCACGAGCGCACCGGCGAGATGATCGAGCGCATCGGCCTCGTCAACTTCCTCGAGGGCATCGGCGTCGAGATCGACCCCAACATGGTCTCGAACCCGCGCACCAACCCCTACGTGCGCACCGACGGCTGGGACGAGGAAGTCGCCCGCATCCAGGCCAAGAAGGCCGCCGCCTGAAGGAAAGCACACGATGGCCCAGATGCGCACCCCGATCGAGAGCGGCGTCCCCGACAACCGCCCCTTCCTGCACCCCACGCTGGCGAAGAACTACGGCCGCTGGCGCTACCACGACCGGCCGCGGCCGGGCGTGCTGCACCACGTGGCCGTGAGCGGCGACGAGGTCTGGAGCGTGCGCGCCGGCACCCAGCGCCAGATGGACGTGTACACGATCCGCAAGCTGTGCGACATCGCCGACACCTACGCCGAAGGGCACGTGCGGTTCACGATCCGCAGCAACATCGAGTTCATGGTCTCCGACGAGGCCAAGGTGGCGCCGCTGGTCGAGGCGCTGACGAAGGCCGGCTTCCCGGTCGGCGGCACCGGCAATTCGGTCTCGATGATCGCCCACACCCAGGGCTGGCTGCACTGCGACATCCCGGGCACCGACGCCTCGGGCGCGGTGAAGGCGCTGATGGACGAACTGCACACGGAGTTCATCCGCGAGGACATGCCCAACCGGGTGCACCTGTCCACCAGCTGCTGCGAGATCAACTGCGGCGGCCAGGCCGACATCGCGATCATCGTCCAGCACACCAAGCCGCCGAAGATCAACCACGACCTGGTGGCCAACGTCTGCGAACGGCCGGCGGTGGTGGCACGCTGCCCGGTGGCCGCCATTCGGCCGGCGCTGGTGAACGGCAAGCCCAGCCTGGAGGTGGACGAGAAGAAGTGCATCTGCTGCGGCGCCTGCTACCCGCCGTGCCCGCCGATGCAGATCAACGACCCCGAGCATTCCAAGCTGGCGATCTGGGTCGGCGGCAAGAACAGCAACGCGCGCGGCAAGCCCACCTTCATGAAGATGGTCGCCAGCGGCCTGCCGAACAACCCGCCGCGCTGGCCCGAGGTGTCGGCCATCGTCAAGAAGATCCTCTACACCTACAAGGCCGACGCCCGTTCGTGGGAACGTGTCTCCGACTGGGTGGAGCGCATCGGCTGGCCGCGCTTCTTCGAGAAGTGCGACCTGCCGTTCACCAAGTACCTGATCGACGACTGGCGCGGCTCGCGTTCGAACCTGAACGCGTCGACCCACATCCGGTTCTGAACGACATGAAGTTCGGCATCCTCGTCAGCGAAGGCCCGTACACGCACCAGGCCAGCGACAGCGCCTACCAGTTCTGCAAGGCCGCGCTCGCGAAGGGCCACGAGATCCAGCGCGTCTTCTTCTACCACGACGGCGTCTACAACGCGACCAAGCTCACCGAGCCGCCGCAGGACGACCGCCACATCGTCAACCGCTGGTCGGCGCTGAAGGAGCAGCACGGCGTGGATCTGGTGGTGTGCGTCGCCGCCGCGCTGCGCCGCGGCATCAAGGACGAGGTGCTGGCGCCGGGCTTCCGCATCAGCGGCCTGGGCCAGCTGGTGGATTCGGGCATCAAGGCCGACCGCATGGTGACCTTTGGAGACTGAGCCATGAAGAAATTCATGTTCGTCAACCGCAAGGCGCCCTACGGCACGATCTACGCGCTCGAGAGCCTGGAGGTGGTGCTGATCGCCGCCACCTTCGACCAGGACGTGAGCCTCGTCTTCCTCGACGACGGCGTCTACGAGCTGGCCAAGGGCCAGGACACCGCCGGCATCGGCATCAAGAACCACTCCAAGACCTACCGCGCGCTCGACGGCTACGACGTCGAGAAGCTGTACGTCGAGCGCGAGTCGATGCAGGCGCGCGGCCTGACCGAAGACGACCTGATCGTCGACGTCCAGGTGCTCTCCAGCGCCGAGATGGCGGCGCTGATGGCCGAGCAGGACGTGGTGCTCAGCTTCTGACCCGGAGACAGTCTTGCTGCACATCGTCAACAAGTCGCACCGCCAGACCACGTCGCTCGCCAGCTGCCTGCGCCTGGCGCAGGACGGGCACGCCCTGCTGCTGATCGAGGACGCGGTCTACGCCGCGACGAACGCCGGCGCGCCTTCCGCGGGCCTGGCCGAGGCCCTGAAGCGGCTCAAGGTCTACGCCCTGCAGCCCGACCTCGCCGCCCGCGGCGTGGCCGGCAGCCTGGCCGCCGGCGTCACCGCCGTCGACTACGCCGGATTCGTCGACCTCGTCGCCGAGCACCCCAACAACCAGACCTGGCTCTAGATTTCCAAGGAGAACGCCATGCCCATCGAAGCCGCCGGCAAGACCTACGAGACCGACGAGGAAGGCTACCTGATCAACCTCGCCGAGTGGAACGAGGACGTGGCCAACGTCATCGCCAAGAGCGAGAACGTGGAGATGACGCCCAACCACTGGGAGGTCGTCAACTTCCTGCGCGACTACTACAACGAGTACCAGATCGCCCCGGCCGTGCGCGTGCTGACCAAGGCGATCGGCAAGCAGCTCGGGCCGGACAAGGGCAACAGCAAGTACCTCTACGAGCTGTTCCCCTACGGCCCGGCCAAGCAGGCGTGCAAGATCGCCGGCCTGCCCAAGCCGACCGGCTGCGTCTGACGGGCTGAGCCGGCATGTCGGCGTTGACAGTCGGTTTCGCGCTGCTGTTCTACGCCGCCACGGCCGTGCTGCTGGTGGGCGTGGGCGTCAAGGTCGCGGGCTACGCGCGCACGCCGGCGCCGCTGAAGATCGCCACCACGCCGGCGCCGACCACGCCCGCCGGCGTGGCGCTGCGCCTGCTGCGCGAGGTCGTGCTGTTCGAGAGCCTGTTCAAGTCGAACAAGTGGACCTGGGCCTTCGGCTGGCTGTTCCACGCCGGCCTGGCGCTGGTGCTGATGCGCCACCTGCGCTACTTCCAGCAGCCGGTGTGGACGCCGGTGCTGATGGTGCAGGCCTTCGGCACCTATGCCGGCTTCGCGCTCGTCGCCGGGCTGGCGGGGCTGTGGGCACGCCGCTTCCTGGTCGACCGCGTGCGCTACGTGTCCACGCCGTCGGACCACCTGCACCTGGCGCTGCTGCTGGCGATCGGCCTCTCGGGCCTGTCCATGCGCTTCGTCGCCCACACCGACATCGTGGCGCTGAAGGCCTTCATGCTGGGGCTGATGCGCTTCGACTGGCAGCCGCTGCCGGCCGACCCGCTGCTGCTGCTGCACCTGGGCCTGGTCGCGCTGCTGATGTTCGTGTTCCCGATCAGCAAGCTGCTGCACGCGCCGGGCCTGTTCTTCAGCCCGACGCGCCACATGGTCGACAACCCGCGCGAGGCACGCCACCTGGCCGCCTGGGCGGCGGCGCTGGAGCGCAAGTAGCATGGCCATCGCCGCCTTCGAGACCCCGAAGCTCAAGCCCTACCCGGTGATCCCGCTGGTGAAGGCGGGGGCGATGGCGCACAGCAAGCCGTACGTGGCTTCGGCCGCGATCCAGACCGCGATCGGGTTCCCGGGCGAGCTCACCGAAGGCTGGGAGCAGCGCGCCCTCGCCAAGATGGGCGAACTGCTCGACAAGTACCGCTCGCTGCGCGTCTACATGGACGCCTGCGTGCACTGCGGCGCCTGCAGCGACAAGTGCCACTACTTCCTGGGCACCGGCGACCCGAAGAACATGCCGGTCGCGCGCCAGGACCTCATGCGCGCGGTCTACCGGCGCTACTTCACCTTTGCCGGCAAGCACTTCCCGAAGCTGGTGGGCGCGGTCGACCTGACGAAGGACGTGCTCGACCAGTGGTGGAGCTACTACAACCAGTGCAGCGAATGCCGCCGCTGCAGCGTGTTCTGCCCTTACGGCATCGACACCGCCGAGATCACGATGGCGGCGCGCGAGATCATGGACAGTGTGGGCCTGGGCCAGAAGTACGCCAACGAGATCATCGGCAAGGTCCACCGCATCGGCAACAACCTGGGCATCCCCGGGCCGGCGCTGGAAGACACCCTGCTCGGGCTGGAGGAGGACACGAAGGAGGAGACCGGCGTCGACGTGCGCTTCCCGCTCGACGTCGAAGGCGCCGAGGTGCTGCTGGTCACGCCTTCGGCCGACTTCTTCTCCGAGCCGCACGTGGAAAGCCTGATCGGCTACGCCAAGGTCTTCCACGCCGCCGGCATCTCGTGGACGCTGTCTTCCAAGGCGAGCGAAGCGGGCAACTTCGGCCTCTTCATCGGCAACTACGAGCAGATGCGCAAGATCTCGCTGCGCGTGCGCGAGGCGGCCCAGGAACTGGGCGTCAGGCGCATCATCGTCGGCGAGTGCGGGCACGCCTGGCGCGTGGCCTACAACCACTGGAACACGCTGATCGGCCCCTTCGACTGGCTGGATGCGCGCTACCCGGTGCCGCAGCACATCTGCGAGTTCACGCACGACCTGATCGGCCGTGGCGCGCTGAAGTTCGACAAGGACGCGAACGACGACCGCGTGATCACCTTCCACGACTCGTGCAACGTCGCGCGCGCCAGCCGCATGGGGCCGCTGCCGGGCGGCCAGTTCACGATCCCGCGCGAGATCATCAAGGCGGTGGCGAACCGCTTCCACGACATGTCGCCGGCCACCACCTGCGAAAGCACCTTCTGCTGCGGCGGCGGCGGCGGCCTGCTGACCGACGACCTGATCGAGCTGCGCGTCAAGGGCGCGCTGCCGCGCATGGAAGCGCTCCAGCAGGTGGTCGAGCGGCACGGCGTCAACTTCATGGCCACCATCTGCGCCATCTGCAAGGCGCAGTTCACCAAGGTGCTGCCCTTCTACGGCTTCGACATGAGCATAGTCGGCGGTGTGCACCAGCTGGTGAGCAAGGCGATCCGCCTCGGCACGCCCCAATAGCGCACGCCGCAATAGCAGAGACCCAAGGAGACCCGAACGATGTCCTCCACCCCCACCGGCACGAAGGCGCTGACCTTCCGCCGCTACAAGGACGGCGACACCAAGGTGCGTTCGTGGCAGGACGAGATCTTCGACGCCGACCATTCGCACAAGTGCCCCACCTACATCCAGAGCACGCCGCCCTGCCAGGGTTCTTGCCCTTCGGGCGAGGACATCCGCGGCTGGCTGAACATCGTGCGCGGCATCGAGAAGCCGCCCGCGGGCATGCCCTGGCAGGAATACGCCTGGCGCCGCCTGACCGAAGCGAACCCGCTGCCTTCGGTGATGGGCCGCGTCTGCCCGGCGCCCTGTGAATCGGGCTGCAACCGCAACGAGGTGGAAGACTTCGTCGGCATCAACTCGGTCGAGCATTTCCTCGGCGAATACGCCATTGCCAACAAGCTGCAGTTCCCCAGGCCCGCGACGCTCAGCGGCAAGACCGTGGCGGTGATCGGCGGCGGCCCGGCGGGCCTCTCGGCCGCCTACCAGCTGGCGCGCAAGGGCCACGCGGTGACCATCTTCGACGAACGCGCCGAGCTCGGCGGCATGATGCGCTACGGCATCCCGGGCTTCCGCACGCCGCGCGCGGTGCTCGACGCCGAGATCCAGCGCATCCTCGACCTCGGCGTGACGGCGCGCATGGGCACGCGCATCGGCACCGACATCACGCTGGAGCAGATCCGCGCCGAGTTCGACGCGGTGTTCCTCGGCCTCGGCGCGCAGGCCGGCCGGCCGCTGCCGGTGGAAGGCTCGGAGGCGCCCAACGTCGTCACCGCCACCGCCTTCCTCAAGGCCTTCAACGACGGGCGCATGCGCCACGTCGGCAAGCGCGTCGTCGTGGTCGGCGGCGGCGACACCTCGATCGACGTGGCCACGGTGGCGCGCCGCCTCGGCCACATCGAGAAGATCAACGAGAGCGACCGGCCGGAGAACGCGATTGCCGGCGTGGTCGCGCACGACGTGGCCGCGGTGTCGGCGCGCCAGGGCGCCGAGGTGACGCTGACCTCGATCTTCGCGATCGACAAGATGCAGGCGAGCCGCCACGAGGTCGAGCATGCGCTGGCCGAAGGCATCGCCATCCGCGGCGGCTGGGCGCCGGTGCAGGTGATCCGTGACGCCTCGGGCCGCGCCACCGCGCTGCGCGTGATCCGCTGCGAGGCGAAGATCGCCGGCGGCCGGCTGGAGATCAAGAACATCGAAGGCACCGAGGAAGACATTGAGGCCGACCTGATCGTCTCGGCCATCGGCCAGGCGGTCGACTTCAAGGGGCTGGAGGCGCTCGACAACGGCAAGGGCGGCATCGCCGCCGACAAGAACTACCAGGTGCAGGGCCAGGCCGGCATGTTCGTCGGCGGCGACGTGGTGCGCCCGCACCTGCTCACCACCGCGATCGGCCACGGCGCCATCGCCGCCGACGGCATCGACCGCTTCCTCGCCGGCGAGCCGCTCGACAAGCGCCCCAAGATCGACGTGCACACCTGGGATCTCAAGCGCAAGCTGGTCGAGAAGGGGCTGACGCTGTCGGAGGTGCACGAGCCGATCCGCGGCACCGACGGCAGCACCGCGGCGATCCACAACTTCGACAACCGCTCGGACCGCTACGTGATCCCGCACGAGGAGCTGTTCCTCGGCCACTTCCAGTACACGCTGCGCCACAAGCGCAAGGTGGTGACGCTGAACGCGCAGCAGGCGCTCAACAACTTCGAGGAGCGCGTGCTGCCGCTCAGCGAAGCCGAGGCGCAGGCCGAGGCCAAGCGCTGCATGAGCTGCGGCCTGTGCTTCGAGTGCGACAACTGCGTGGTGTATTGCCCGCAGACGGCGGTGTACCGCGTCAAGAAGGCCGAGTCGACCACCGGCCGCTACGTGGCGACCGACTACACGAAGTGCATCGGCTGCCACATCTGCCACGAAGTCTGCCCGACCGGTTACATCCAGATGGGACTCGGGGAGTGAGCGTGAAAGCGATCGCGATCGCCGTGCTGTGGGGACTGACTTTTGCCGTGGCGCACGCGGCGGAGCCGGGGCGCGCCCCGTTGCCGGCCATCGAGATCGCCAAGCCCGGCCAGTGCGTCGAGCCAAAGGACGTCATCCGGCGCGACCACATGAAATTCCTCCGGCACCAGCGCGACCTGACCATGCACGAGGGCATCCGCACGAAGAAACACAGCCTCAACGAATGCATTTCGTGCCACGCCAGCCCGAAAACCGGCAGCGTCATCGGCGAGGGCGGCTTCTGCCAGAGCTGCCACGATTATGCGGCGGTGAAGCCCGACTGCTGGGACTGCCACCAGCCGAAGCCCGGCCAGAAATCCGTCGCGGGAGCCCGGCCATGAGTGAACGCAACGACGACCGCCGCAAATTCCTCGCCGCGGCGGCGGCCGGCGCCGGCTTCGTCGCCCTCGCCCCCGGCATCCGCCTGGTGGAGATCGCCGCCGCCAAGCCGGACAATGAGGCCGTCACGGCCAGGGTGCGCTGGGGCATGCTGATCGACACGACGCGTTGCCAGACCGGTTGCACCGAATGCGTTTCCGCCTGCAACAAGGAAAACCACCTCGGTGAGGTGAAGAAGCCACGCACCGACGCGCAGTGGATCCGCAAGATCGACCTGAAGGAACTCAAGACCGGCCGCGCCCTGTCGCTGCCGATGATGTGCCAGCACTGCGCCAATCCGCCCTGCGTGGACGTCTGCCCGACCGGCGCCTCGTTCAAGCGCGCCGACGGCATCGTGCTGGTCGACCGCCACATCTGCATCGGCTGCCGCTACTGCATGATGGCCTGCCCCTACAAGGCGCGCTCGTTCGTGCACGAGCCGCTGACCGAGCAGAAGGCCGCGGTGCCGCGCGGCAAGGGTTGCGTCGAAGGCTGCACGCTGTGCGTGCACCGCATCGACCAGGGCCGGGGCCCGGCCTGCGTGGAGGCCTGCACGAAGGCCGGCCACGGCGCGATGCTGTTCGGCAACCTGAACGACCCGCAAAGCGAGATCTCGCGCCGCCTGCGCGAACTGGCCACGGTGCCGCTGCGCGCCGACCTCAAGCTCGACCCGGGCGTGCGCTACGCCGGCCTTTGAGCATGAAGACCTCGTCCTTCTACACGATCGAAGAGCGCATCTTCTGGCTGCTGCTGATGGCCGGCGGCGCCGTCACCGCGGCCGGCCTGTGGGCCGCGCACCGGATGGAGACGCTGGGCCACGTGGCCACCGGCATGAGCAACCAGGTGGTCTGGGGGCTGCCGCACGTGTTCGCGATCTTCATGATCGTGGCCGCCTCGGGCGTGCTGAACGTGGCCTCGATCGGCTCGGTCTTCGGCCAGAGCGCCTACAAGCCGCGCGCGCCGCTGTCGGGCCTGCTGTCGCTGGCGATGCTGGCGGGCGGCCTGATGGTGCTGATGCTCGACCTGGGCCGGCCTGAGCGCGTGATCGTCGCCGCCACCCACTACAACTTCCGCTCGGTCTTCGCCTGGAACGTGTTCCTCTACTCGGGCATGGCCGGCATCGTGGCGGTCTACCTGTTCACGCTGTTCGAGCGCCGCGCCTACCGCTTCTCGCGCCCGGCCGGCATCGCGGCTCTGATCTGGCGCTTCGTGCTGACCACCGGCACCGGCTCGATCTTCGCCTTCCTGGTGGCGCGCCAGGCCTACCAGTCGCCGCTGCTGGCGCCGCTGTTCATCGTGCTCAGCTTCGCCTGGGGGCTGGCGGTGTTCCTGCTGGTGCAGGCGTCGATGTTCGCCTGGGTCGGCCAGACGCTCGACGAGGCCATCCGCGCGCGCATGGCGCGCCTGCTGGGCGTGTTCGTCGCCGCCGCGCTGTACCTGGTGGCCGTGTACCACGGCACCCACCTCTACTACGCGCGCCAGGGTGACTTCGAAGCCTTCCTGCTGCTCGGCCGCGGCGACCCCTCGGGCCTGTTCGCGCCGCTGTTCTGGCTGGGCTACGTGGCCGCCGGCGCCGTGCTGCCGATGGGGCTGCTGTTCTGGCGCCCCAGCACGCGCAACGTCATCGTCGCCAGCGTGCTGGTGGTGCTGGGCGCCTTCGCCTTCCTGTTCGTCTTCATCGTCGGCGGCCAGTCCTTCCCGCTCGAGATCTTCCCCGGCCACGTCGTCAGCAGTTCGTTCGCCGACGGCGCCACCGAAGCCTACGTGCCGCGTGCCTACGAGTGGCTGCTCGGGCTGGGCGGCCTGGGAGCGGCGTTCTTCATCACGACGCTGGGCGTGCGTGCGCTCGATTTCCTGCCGCAGGACGACCTGCCGGCCGCGACCAAGGCCTGAAGCGCGATGAGCGGCCTCTTCGTCTCGGCAGCGCACAAGTCCTCCGGCAAGACCACGGTGACGCTGGCGCTGGCCGCCGCGCTGCGCGAGCGCGGCCACGTGGTGCAACCCTTCAAGAAGGGCCCCGACTACATCGACCCGATGTGGCTCACGCTGGCGGCCGGCCGCGACTGCGTGAACCTGGACGCCACGCTGATGGCCGCCGGCGAGATCGACGCCACGTTCGCGCGCCACGCGCAGGGCGCCGAGCTCGCGCTGGTCGAGGGCAACAAGGGCCTGTACGACGGCCTGGCGCTGGACGGCAGCAACAGCAACGCGGCGCTCGCCAAGCAGCTGGGGCTGCCGGTGCTGCTGGTGATCGACGCCCGCGGCATGACACGCGGCATCGCGCCGCTGATCCTGGGCTACCAGGCCTTCGACCGCGAGGTGCGCATCGCCGGCGTGGTGCTGAACCGGCTGGGCGGGTCGCGCCACGAAGCCAAGCTGCGCGCCGTGATCGAGCACTACACCGACGTGCCGGTGCTGGGCGCGGTGCAGCAGGACCCCCGGCTCGAGCTGGTGGAGCGCCACCTGGGCCTGATGCCCGATCGCGAGCTGGGCGACGCCGCGGCGCGTGTGCAGGCGATGGGCCGCCTCGTCGGCGCCCAGGTCGACCTGGGGCGGGTGCTGGAACTGGCCCGCAGCGGCGCGCCGCGAAGCGCGCCGCCCGCCGCGCCGGCGCGTCGCGCACCGGCGGGCCTGCTGCGCATCGGCATCGCGCGCGACAAGGCCTTCGGCTTCTACTATGCCGACGACCTGGCGGCGCTGCGCGCCGAAGGCGCCGAGCTGGTGCCGCTGGACACGCTGGCCGACCGCCGGCTGCCGCCCGACCTGGACGGCCTGTTCATCGGCGGCGGTTTCCCCGAGCTCTTCATGGCCGAGCTCGCCGCCAACGTGGCGCTGCGCACCGAACTGCACCGCGCCATCGTCGACGGCCTGCCGGTGTACGCCGAATGCGGCGGCCTGATGTACCTGGCGCGCAGCATCAACTGGCAGGGCCGCAGCGCGCCGATGGTGGGCGTCATCGCGGGCGACGCCGTGATGCACGAACGCCCGGTCGGGCGCGGCTACGTGCGGCTGGAGGAGACGGCCGACTTCCCCTGGGCCGGCGGCGCCGGCGCCGGCACGCTGCGCCTGGGCCACGAGTTCCACCACTCCAGCCTGGAGAACCTGGAGCCCGGCCAGCGTTTCGCGTACCGGGTGTGTCGCGGCCACGGCGTCGACGGCCGCCACGACGGCCTGGTCGTGCACCACGTGCTGGCCAGCTACAGCCACCTGCGCGCCACCGGCGGCAACGAATGGCCGCGCCGCTTCGTCGCCCATGTGCGCCGCGTGCGCGCCGGCCGGCTTGGGCCCGCCCTGCGCGAGGCCGCCTGGCCGGCCCGGGCCGCATGATGGACATGACCGAACACCGGGTCGCCGTCGGCGGGCGCAGCGTCGAGGTCGATGCCGAGGGTTACCTGCGCCACCTGGACGACTGGTCGGAGGACTTCGCCCTCGCGCTGGCGCGTCGCGAAGGCCTGGTGCTGACCGAGGCGCACTGGGAGGTGATCCGCTTCCTGCGCGCGTACTGGGCCGAGCACCGCGTGCAGCCGCAGGTGCGCGTGATGATCCGCCACTTCAGCGAACGCTGGGGGGCCGAACGGGGCAGCAACCACCACCTGCACGCGATGTTCCCGCGCGGCGGCCCGCAGAAGCAGGGCAACCGACTGGCCGGCCTGCTGCGGACCAAGGGCGAACACTGAATCCGACGAGGAGCTTCCCGCCGTGAATGCCTTCACCGATCCGTTGCCCGCCGGCCGCGTCCACCTCGTCGGCGCCGGCCCCGGCCACCCCGACCTGCTCACGCTGCGCGCGGCGCGCCTGCTCGCCAGCGCCGAGGTGGTGGTGGTCGACCACCTGGTCTCCCCCGAGGTGCTGGACCTCGTGCCGCCCACCGCCGAGCGCATCTACGTCGGCAAGGAATGCGCCCACCACACGCTGCGCCAGGAGGACATCAACGCGCTGCTCGTGCGCCTGGGGCGCGAAGGCCGCCGCGTGGTGCGGCTGAAGGGTGGCGACCCGCTGGTCTTCGGCCGCGGCGGCGAGGAGATGCAGGCGCTGGCCGAAGCCGGCGTGCCGTTCGAGGTGGTGCCCGGCATCACCGCGGCCTGCGGCGTCTCGGCCTATGCCGGCATCCCGCTCACGCATCGCGACCACGCGCAGTCGTGCACCTTCGTCACCGGCCACCTGAAGGACGGCAGCCCCGACCTGGACTGGGCGGCGCTGGCGCGGCCGCGCCAGACCCTGGCCATCTACATGGGGCTGGGCGCGCTGGGGCAGATCTGCCGCCGCCTGGTCGAGCACGGGCTGCCGGCCACCACGCCGGCCGCGGTGGTGCAGCAGGGCACGCTGCCCGAGCAGCGCGTCGTCGCCGGAACGCTGGAGGACCTGGCCGAACGCGTGGCGGCCGCCGGGCTGGTGGCGCCCTGCCTCACGATCGTGGGCGAGGTGGTGCGCCTGCGCGACACGCTGGCCTGGTACGACGGCGTGCCGGCGCGGGCGCTGGAGACGGCGCTCGACCGCTCCCTCAGCGGGGCGTGCGCCTAGCCGAATCGACGAGGCTGGTCCCTTGGGTCGGCACCGCGGCACGCTGCTCGACGGCGAACACCGCCGCCTCGACGCGCGAGCTCAGGTTGAGCTTGGTGAGGATGTGGCGCACGTGCAGCTTCACGGTGTCGTGGCTGATGTCGAGCGAGCGTGCGATCGTCTTGTTGCTCTCGCCGCGCGCCAGGTGCGAGAGGATCTCGCGCTCGCGCTCGGTCAGCGTGCCCAGCAGGTCCTTGCGCTCGGGGCCGGCCGAGCCGGACTGCAGCATCTGCGCCAGCTTGAGCGTGAGCGCCGGCGCCACCACCAGTTCGCCGCGCGCGGCGCGCCGGATCGAGACGATGACGTCCTCCGGCTCCATGTCCTTGAGCAGGTAGCCCTTCACGCCGGCCTGCAGCGCCGCGGCCAGGTCCTCGCGCGCGTCGCTCATGGTCAGGATCACCGCCGGCGTGTCCAGGCCCTCGGCACGGATCTGGCGCAGCAGCGAGAGACCGTCGATCTGCGGCATGCGCAGGTCCAGCACCACCAGGTCGGGGCGATGCTCGCGCAGCAGCGCCGGCACCACCGCGCCGTCGCCGGTGGTCGCGGCCACGCGCATCTGGCCGCGGTGCTGCAGCAGGTCGGTGAGCCCGTTGCGGCACAGCGAGTGGTCGTCGACCAGCACCACCGAGAGCATGGCTTCGTTCATCGGCCGCCCTCCGCCGCCGCCGGCACGACCAGCCGCACCCGCGTGCCGCCGCCCGGGCGGCGTTGCACCGCGAAGCGGGCGCCCAGGCGCTCGGCGCGGTCGCGCATGATGGACAGGCCGTGATGCCCTTCGGCCGCCGGCGCGTTGCCGTCCAGGCCGACGCCGTCGTCGTCGACCTGCAGCTCGACGCCGCCGGCTTCGGCGGGCTGCAGGCGCAGCCAGGCGCGCTGCGCGCCGGCATGGCGCTCGATGTTGGCCAGCGCTTCCTGCACCACGCGGTACAGCTCGGTGTCGCGTTCCGGGCCGAGCGTCAGCAAGGGCAGCCGGTTGCCGTACTCGAGCGCGATGCCGCTGCGTTCGGCGAAGCGGGCCGCCAGCGCGTCCAGCGCCGGCCCCAGGCCGCGCGGGTCGATGCGCGCGCGCAGGTGGTCGATGATCTCGCGCAGGCTGGCGTGCGCGTCGCCCACCGCCTGCCGGACGTCGGCCAGGTAGCGGCAGGAACGGGCGTCGTCGTGGGCCAGCAGCGCGTCCTGCAGCAGCGGCAGCCGCATCTTCACGAACGAGAGGGTCTGCGCCACCGAGTCGTGCACCTCGGCGGCCATCACCGCACGCTCCTTCAGCAGCGAAGCGCGCAGGTGCTCGGCTTCCAGGCGCGCGTTGTGCAGCGCCAGGCCCAGCAGGTCGCCCACCGACCGCAGCATGCCCTCGACGCCCGGCTCCGGCACGGCGGCGCCTTCGTAGAAGAGGTTGTAGACGCCCAGCACGCGGCCGCGGTGCTGCAGCGGCACGGCGAGCATGCGCCAGGCGGCGTCGATGGAGGGCGTCGCGCGCGCGCAGGACAGCAGGTCGCCGGCCCAGACCACGCGCTGGGTGTCGGCCGCCTGGCCGCAGTAGCCGCAATGGCGGTCGACCGAGCGCTCGCCTTCGCACAGCGCGGCCGGCAGGCCGATCTGGCCGATCAGCTGCAGGCGCTCGTCGTCGTCTTCGGAGAGCACGCGCACGGCGCCGGCATCGGCGCCGGCCAGCCGGACCACCGGTTCCAGGAAGCGCTGCAGCACTTCGTGCAGGTCGGCGCTGGCCGAGACGCCGGCGGTGATCTCCGCCAGCAGGCCGTTGCCACCCTGCCGCCTGCCGGCCGGGCAGGATTCGTGGCTGGCCTTCAGTGCATTCATCGGGAACGGGCCTTCGGCGGCGGGTCAGCGCCCCGATCGGGCCCCGCAGCAGGCATTGCAGCGCGTCGCTGCGAAGCTGTCCATCGGGCCTCTCCCGGATACCATGAGCGGTATCGAGGGCCGCGCTCAGTCCGCCGGCGGCTGCGCCGCCAGCATCTCGTCGAAGAGCGCCCAGGCTGCTTCGGCATGCTCGGCGGTGACCTTGGCGAGGGCGTGGCCGAGGTGGATCACCAGCAGGTCGCCCGCCTGCACCGTCTCGCCCAGCAGCAGCAGGCTGGCGCTGCGCTCGACGCCACGCGCTTCGCACCGGGCCGTCAGCCCCCGCACTTCGAGCACCCGCATCGGCACCGCCAGGCACATGCTCCTGCTCCCTGGCCGCCGGCTGGCGGCGCGCGCGATCATATTGATACCTTGCCCCGTACCGGTTTGACACGCCGCAAGGGACCGGCCGCGCGGCGGCCCTAGCCTGCCGTCGATGTTGGACGAGGCCGACGTTCTGGTGCTGGGGCTGGGCAACCGCCTGCTGGCGGACGACGCGGCCGGCCCGCTGCTGATCGACCGCCTGCAGGCCGCGGGCTGCCGCGCCCGCCTGGCCGACGGCGGCACGATCGGCCTGCACCTGCTGCCCGCGATCCAGGACGCGGCCGCGCTCATCGCCGTCGACGCCGCGATGCTGGCCGCGCCGCCCGGCACCGTGCGCGTGTTCGAGGGCGAGGCCATGGACCGGCAGCTCGGCGGCCGCAAGACGAGCGCCCACGAGGTGGCGCTGGCCGACCTGATGGCCGCCGCGGCGCTCACCGCCGCGCTGCCGGCGCGGCGCGCGCTGGTGGCGGTGCAGCCGGCACGCTGCGACTGGGGGCTGGCGCCCGGCGACGAGGTCGCGGCCGCCCTGCCCCGCCTGCAGGCCGAGGTCGAGGGACTGCTGAAGCGATGGGGAAGCCGACCATGAAGCTCGAAGAAGGCACGCTGGGACGCGAACTGGCGCACCGCGGCATCACGCGGCGCACGCTGCTGCAGTACGGCGGGCTCATGAGCTCGCTGCTGATGCTGCCGCCGGGCTCGGCCGCCGCGGTGGCCGAGGGCCTGGCGAAGGCGCGCCGGCAGTCGGTCATCTGGCTCAGCTTCCAGGAATGCACCGGCTGCACCGAGTCGCTCACGCGCACGCCGAGCCCGAGCCTCGAGGACCTGATCTTCGACTTCATCTCGCTCGACTACCACCACACGCTGCAGGCCGCTTCCGGCGAAGCCGCCGAGGCGGCGCGCCGGCAGGCGATGCAGGACAACGCCGGCCGCTACATCGTCGTCGTCGACGGTTCGGTGCCGACGGCCGACGGCGGCGTCTACTCGGTGATCGCCGGGCGCAGCAACCTGGACCTGCTGGCCGAGACCGTGGCCGGCGCCGCCGCCGTGGTGGCGGTGGGCAGCTGCGCGGCCTTCGGCGGCCTGCCCGGCGCGCGGCCCAACCCCACCGGCGCGGTGCCGATCGCCTCCCTGGTGCAGGGCAAGCCGGTCGTCAACATCCCCGGCTGCCCGCCGCTGCCGCAGGCGATGGCCGGCACCCTGACGCACCTGATCGCCTTCGGCCGCCTGCCCGAACTGGACGCGCTCTCGCGCCCGCGCGCCTTCTTCGGCGAGACCCTTCACGACCGCTGCTACCGGCGCCCGTTCTACGAGCGCGGCCTGTTCGCGAAGGGCTTCGACGACGAAGGCGCGCGCGCCGGCTGGTGCCTGTTCGAGCTGGGCTGCAAGGGACCGGTGACCTACAACGCCTGCGCCACCGTCAAGTGGAACGGCGGCACCTCGTTCCCGATC